>JBHJIV010000103.1:0-4015 GCA_050043105.1 Leptolyngbyaceae cyanobacterium
GTGACCTCTCCCTTACCAAGGGAGTGCTCTACCGCTGAGCTATGAAGGCTGGTGGTGGGCCGTGTTGGATTCGAACCAACGTAGGCGTAGCCAGCGGATTTACAGTCCGCCCCCATTAACCACTCGGGCAACGACCCACAACTAGTCGGCATCTGCCGACAATGCCAGGAGGCGGACTTGAACCGCCGACACGAGGATTTTCAGTCCACTGCTCTACCAACTGAGCTATCCCGGCAACAAGCGACATTGCTGTCTTCGCCTGTGCGCCTAAACAAGTTAGCAAAAGAGTGGAGCCCTTAGCAAGCAAAACTTAGGATCTTTTCTCTTAGCTATCACAACACCTGTGGAGCGTTGGCGTCTGGGCAAAGCCAGGAAAGGCTCAGGCATGAACCTACAGAGTTCTCAGCTTAATCCTCAATTTCCCGCAGACGAGCAAGCTTTAGCGAAAAGGCACCTGTGCCCTGGCCAGCATAGGACCTAACTCTTACAGTGTACTGACCGGATTTAGAAATGCGTGCAAACAATAATGAATTTGTTGAGCCATCTGGACCGTCGTCATTTTCACTCACGGTTGTACCATCATCACCAAGCAGGCTTACTAGCGTATCGAACTCTTCCGAAATAACGTCAATGGTAATTTGATCCCCCTCAAGTAGCTCGACGCTATAATCCCTTGCAAACCCTCCTACTCCAGTAGGGATATCGTTTTCAGACAGGGTATCGCTGATTTCACGCCCGCCCGATAGCTCAATGGGGCTGTAAACTTGCGCCACAGCATGGGTAACGTTCATCAGTCCTAACGTCAAAAGAGTGGTGGGAATAAGTAGAGCCTGGCGTAAGATTTTTCTAGATTGCTTCATAGTTGCAAAGAGAAGGGGTCATCGAGTTGGTGACATTATGCCCCAAGTCAGGATTTCGTTGTGTTTCTAAGCCAGCTTGTAACGTTCGTTCGCGGACTTAGTTGCTTAAGCTAACAACCCATCAACTTTCTAGACAAAATTTCAGGTTTTATACTGAGCTATGGCGTCTTCTGCAACGTCATCCTGGCTCTTAATGATTCATCAGCATACGATTACCCTATGCCTCTTTCTGATCTACCTCCAACGCTGGCAGAAACGAACTCTCACAGAGCATTACAAAGGTTACGCGGTCTCAGTCACGTTCTTGATAATGCGATCGCAATTCCAGGCATTGGCTATCGAGTCGGATTAGACCCTCTCATTGGTCTATTACCTGGGGGAGGTGACTTGGTGGCTGGTCTAATCTCTATCTATGTCGTCATAGAAGCCGCCCGGCTAGGCGTGCCTGCAGCTACCCTTGGTCGCATGGGACTCAACATTTTGACTGAAGTCATCTTGGGCACGATACCCATGGTTGGCGACTTTTTTGACGTTGTCTGGAAAGCCAATGCTCGTAACGTCACGTTGCTAGAACGACACATTCGTAATCCTAGACCTAGTAGTAAGGCAGATAAGGTATTTGCAGCTGTAATGATTACAGGCTTACTCATGGTTGTGCTAGGGGCAGCGACACTATCCATCCTGTTTGTGCGCTGGGTCCTACAGCTGTAACATAATAAACCTGTCAAATAGGCCTGCGGGAAGAGAAATTAAATGGTTGGAGCAGCCGATTTTGTGGCCGATATCACCCAGGGTGGCACAGACCAAGATGTAACGCTCAACTTTCAGATTCCCGACCCTAGCGACACCAATATTTCTGAGCACGAGTTTAGTCATCAAATCGATATCGCTTGGCAAGTTTGTGATCGCTTTGACCTACAGACTGATATTTGGCGCGGTCGTATTCCCAGAGCAGTTCGCGATCGCGAAAAGCAGGGGGGGGATGGGCGCGGTACTGGTTTCCTTAACTGGTTAAAAGATAGGGAAATCAGTAAAAGTCAAGCCTATGCACTGATTGAGCTTGGCAATAGTGCTGATGAACTACTTAATGAGGGTTTACTCAACGAGCAATCCGTCAATCAATTTAGCAACCGCGCTTTTGTGGAGACCGCTCAAGCAGCACCGGAAGTTCAGCAAATGGTCACAGAAGCAGCACGACGCGGCGAACAAATCACTCGTAAAGAGGTCAAACAGCTGGCGGATGAGTGGACAGCTATGACCTCCGATCTAATTCCTGAAACAGTAAGAGAAAAGGCAGCCAACAATACTATTCCAACTCGATATCTCACACCGCTGGTAAAGGAAATGGAAAAACTTCCTCCCAGCCACCAGGAAACCTTAAGAACTGAAGCCGCTCTTAATCCAGATGTCGATACCCTTAAACAAATTACATCAGAAGCACGCTACCTATCAAAATACATAGCCGCCGCTAGCCAGGTGCAAACGCTTGATCCAGACGTTGTTAACTTAGAGCAAGCTCTAGAAGAAGCACTCCGTGTAGGATGTTTGAACTCTACAGCGGATTTAGTGAATCAAGCTACTCAGTTGGAGCAAGCAACCGCAAAACTCTATACAGCCTGGCGACGGATTAACAAACTTGCAGAGCGTGTTTATGTAGACAGCGGGGAGAGTACACCTCATCTGCGTGCACTATTAAGCGCACTCGCCCCCCTTACCAATGAAATCATTGAGATTCAGTTAGGTAACCCCAACAGTCCCTCAACCAAAACCATACGCCTAAAGGTTCTTGAAGACATTGAGTAAGCTATTGATCTATCCGTTCATAAAACCCTCATAGCAGCTCAAAATCTATAGCTTGAATCATTATCAATCTAATAGATAAAAATTCTAAATAGATCCTCCTAGAACGCTTGGAAACAGACAAAATAATGACACTTTAGCTGCACTAGCCCACAACCCTCTACTACTAATTGGGTGTACAGTGTGGAATCAGATGTCGATATTTAAGTTATCCGCAGCACTTGTGCTAACCCATAGCTTGGATATAGGCAGCGAGTGGTTATTGTAACGCAGGAATTGGACAGATATGCCACAGCTTGAGGCAAACCCAGCGCTCGACTTCCAAAGTGAAGTGTACAAGGATGCATACAGTCGCATCAACGCAATCGTAATTGAAGGGGAATTGGAAGCTAACGATAACTACAAAAAGTTGGCTGAATACCTAAGTGAGCATAAGGAAGAGCTGATTAAGCTCGCTCGTATGGAGAAGCGTCACATGAAGGGATTTCAAGCCTGTGGCAAGAATCTAGACGTGACTCCCGACATGGACTTTGCGAAAAAGTTCTTTGCAAAGCTACACGATAATTTCAAGCAGGCTTGGGATGAAGGTAAGGTTGTAACATGTCTGTTGATTCAGTCTCTAATTATTGAGACTTTTGCCATATCTGCATACAACATCTACATTCCAGTAGCAGATGATTTTGCTCGCAAAATCACTGAAGGCGTAGTTAAAGATGAGTACATGCACCTAAACTTTGGTGAGGAGTGGCTTAAGGCTAACTTTGAAACAGCTAAAGCTGAATTAGAGGAAGCAAATCGTCAAAACCTACCCCTAGTTTGGCAGATGCTAAACGAAGTCTCTGACGATGCAGCCGTGCTGGGTATGGAAAAGGACGCTCTGGTTGAAGACTTTATGATTACCTATGGTGAAGCTTTAGGTAACATCGGCTTCTCTAGCCGTGAAGTTATGAGACTATCCGCACAGGGTCTAGCCACTGTTTAGCGCCGAACATATCGCAAGCAAGGCTGATCTTGAGATCAGCCTTGCGCCTGTTTTTGATTAGCTTTCTCTGAGCCGCAAGACTGTAACGTTGTGTGGTAATCTGAACTTCTAAAGATATCTTTATTTTATAGAAACGACCCAAATGTTTGGCTTAATCGGACATCTCACCAACTTAGAACACGCCCAATCGGTTGCCCGAGATTTGGGATAACCAGAATATGGCAGCCAGGGATTAGATTTTTGGTGTAGTGCGCCTCCTTTTGTTGTGGATAACATTCAGGTGGTAAGCGCCACCGGCCAAGTAATCGAGGGACGTTATGTAGAGTCATGTTTTTTGCCAGAGATGCTGGCAACAAGACGCATCAAGGCTGCT
>JBHJIV010000104.1:0-10130 GCA_050043105.1 Leptolyngbyaceae cyanobacterium
CAGTCGGTCCCCCTCAGCCTGACTACATCAATGCTTGTGCCGTATTCTGTACGGTTTTATCTCCCGAGCACGTACTACAGGTGTTGCTTACAACCGAAGCTAGCTTTGGTCGTATTCGTCGTGAGCGTTGGGGACCGCGCACATTAGATTTAGATCTATTGTTCTACGGTGACCAAGTCGTTGACACACCCAAACTCACCTTGCCGCACCCAAGGATGCATGAACGGGCGTTTGTGTTGGTGCCATTAGCTGAGATTGCAGCACACTGGCTGCATCCAGTGCGACTCCAAACCGTAAAAGAATTGCTAGAGCAAGTGGAGACAGCTGGGGTATATCCATTGATCGCTTGAGCAGACGGACGATACAACGGTTCTTGGTGTAACCTAATTCCGTTACCTTATTGCATTCCCACTATGTCTCTTGGTCTAGAACCACCCCAGCTACTCAAAAAATGTCTATACTACGCCGGACGCAAGTTTGACTTTGAAGTAAATCGTCTGCGTTTACCTAACAAAGTAGAAGGTCAGTGGGAATGTATTCGCCATCCGGGTGGGGCAATGGCAGTGCCCATCACGACCGATGGCAAACTTGTACTCGTGCGACAATATCGCTTCGCAGTCCAGGGAAGACTTTTAGAATTTCCTGCAGGCACTATCGAAACAGACGAAGACGCGTTTACAACAATTCAGCGAGAGATTGAAGAAGAGACTGGTTACACTGCCAAAGAATGGACAAACCTTGGCAAATTTCCCCTCGCACCCGGCTATTCTGATGAGTATATTTTTGCATTTTTGGCAAACGATTTAGAGAAGCTTGAAACAGCCCCAGAACAAGATGAAGATGAAGATATTGAAGTTGTTCTAATGACGTCAGAAGAGTTTGAAAAAGCTATTTTGAGCGGTGAAGGAGTGGATGCAAAATCTATCGCCGGATACTTTATGGCAAAACCGTTTTTAGACAAGCTTTAGTCAGTAGCCATAGCCGAAGGCTCGTTTGCAACAAACTGCACTTTAACGGTCGCGTATTGTAATCGCCGACACATGCGCAATTGTCGATAGATTGGTTGCCAGGTCCACAACAAATTAACTAGAGCTTCCCACAACGTTAGCCAGCCAAATACCGTAATACCCTGGCCGATCAGATGTAGCGAAATGCCGGCATCTTCTGGAAACGATAGCGCATCCACTGGAATTGAAACTCCTAGGGCAAGTAGCCCTAACAATGCTAGCAATAGTGAATCACAGATTAGACGCTTAAGGTTTTCTCGTTTAACGATTTCTAGATAGGTACAATGCTCAGGAATCAGATTTTCTAGATCGGTTTTAAGTTGTTCTCTCGGCAGTATTGCAACTGCCGGATTTCGCGAAGGAGTCGTCAGGTTAATCTTGAGCAGCAGCTCATGCTGATCGACTTCGGCCACCCGACGGAAAAGGTACTCCACTAAATCGAGGTTAAGGTTACGGGATAAAGGTTTAGAACCGTCGTGTGATCGCAAACATTCAAACGGTGCCAGTAAGTCTTCTCCCGCTTCTAGATGGAGTGGAATAATCACCTGGCCCTCAGTATGTCTGTAGCGGGTCGTCAGCTGATCGCCTAAAGGAACACGTTGTCGAAATGGAAAAAGCAGAGCAACTCGTTGCATAGCAGCCGTATGACCTGAGCAATGATAGACAGTGTAAGATAATCAGAACTCGTAAATTACCTAAGCAGAAGCCTTGTTAAAGGAAACTAAAGTAGAGTTGCTATAATCTGACCAGCGCTAGTCAGGAGACTGTTCTGATGTCTGCAGAATCTACGAGTTCCCAAGATACAATCACTGTCCGACTTGATGATCTTAAAACTTGGAAGTTGGAAGATGCAAAAAGTCGCTTTAGTGAAGTGGTGCGCTTAGCTAAGCAAATTGAACCACAACGGATTACGGTACGTGGTGAAGATGCGGTGGTGGTTATTTCATCTCAGCTGTTTGAAAAGTTGATGCCGCTTTTGGTGCAGCCGAGCTTGCATGCTCTATTGTCTCAATCGCCCTTGAGTGAGCTTGATTTTGAGACTCCAAGTATGCAATCACCTGTGAGGAAAACTGAGTTTTGAAAGGCTGGTTGCTGGATACCAATATTGTTTCGGAGTTAAGAAAACCTAACTGTAATTCTGCGGTTAAGATGTGGAGTGAAAACCAGCTGCCCCAGTCCTTTTATTTGAGCACAGTAACACTTGCAGAGATTCGCTTTGGTATTACTCGTGTGGATGATCCTGTTTTTGCCGAGGAGTTAACATACTGGTTGGATAATACTCTGCGACCTTGGTTTACAGAGCGTATTCTTAGCATTGATGAAGATACGATTTTAATTTGGCGACAGCTAGTTGAGCATGGACGTAAACGGGGATATACGTTTAGTCAGCCAGATTTGTTTATCAGTTCACTGGCGGCACAGCATGATCTCTGTGTTGTTACCCGTAATGTCAAAGATTTTCTGGAATCAGGTACGGCTGTTTTTAATCCATTTGATTTTGTTTCTTAGAGTAATTTCAGAGGAAATGCCGGTGTCAGTTGCAAAGTGGAACACTTAATCTCTGATAATTAAGCGAAAGTTGTCTTGATCATCTCTATAATGCCGCAAGTGATGATGTCGAAGTCGATGGTGTCGGAGACGGTTGTGGCGAAATCGATCATGCCGGAGCGAATCGTGCCGTAGAAAGATATCATTGCGCCGAAATTCACCATAATGGAATCTGTCGCGTCTGGGGCTAGTCTGTATGATGATCACGCGATGTCGGTTGCTGCCGTTGTGCAACCTGCCGCGCTGTATGTGCCGTACTTCACCATAACGGAAATCACCATCTCCTACTCTTATGCGGTGACGTATTCTTACTCGGCGAGACCCTTTCTCTAAGGAAATGTCTGTATCTAGGTCGTCTACCCATTTACCTTGCTCCTGATCAAGCTTAGCTGGCGCACCTTGGGGCAAGAGTTCAGCAAAAGTCTTAGAGTCTAAAGCCAGAGCGTTTGGGGCAGCAATACCGAAATGAGTGCCCACAATTAGCAGGAGTAGCCAGTAGAGTTTCATAGGGCCTCCAATTTTCAGAGACATTGGGGTACGTTGAAATGTAAAGGTGATACACCCTGGGTAGATGCTTGAAATGCATCTTGATACTTACCAGTGTCGTTGACTTCTATGAAATGAACCTGATGAAATTCTGAAAAGAGTATGAGCTATTGCTATTTGATGGTGTGTGTATTTTACAAGTCTTGGTGTAGCTGAGTCTCAGGCCAGTGCCTATCAGTAGGAAAATTCGTTAGGCCACAAAAAAGTCTCTTTTCTTCGTTAAGAAAAGAGACTCAATAACAAACGATGGCTTTGTTTGTTTTGAAAGAAAGCCATCAGAGACAATATTATTTGAGATCATGTTCAACAAGCAGCACCAATATTGCTTTTGCATTGCAAAGCCTGCGACAGCCTGAATCTGCACATTATATCGGCATGAAAGCCTGACTAAATTGCGGCCCAACAGAAAGAATGGCGCTGATATTAGTTGCGATCGCCCAACCGTAACGTGCCCTGTGATCATAAATCCAGAGCACGCTATGACAGTCTAAACGTCCTGATTGTACTTAACGCCTCTTTAGGTGAGTTGTACACGCTGGTGGGGATGGCTAGGAACCTTAAATGCTTTGCGCTTTAAGGGTGCCCCCCGGTAGGTGCCAATCTTCTCAGTATCAGTAACTTGAACGTTTTCAAAGTGTGCTTCGTAGTTAGCGCCTAGAAATGATAGCTTCATTTCGATTTCTCCAATGTGTAGATGCCATGACAGAAACCCTTAGCGATGGAGGTATTTACTAAGGTTTTCTCCCAGAAACACCAAAAGTGTGTAATTGATTACAGTTTATATTTAATTCGAGTATGTTGACCTCAAATTAGCAAAGCTTAAAGTGTGATTTAATATTTGCTTAATTGTTTGCGGGCAAGGCTAAGCCCAGGCTATCGAGGATGAACGTATACTCAAAGGCGGTTTCTTCAAGCCAGCCATAGCGTCCGGAGGCACCGCCATGGCCTGCATCCATGTTGATTTTAAGCAACAGTCGGTTTTGGTCAGTTTTTTGCGATCGCAACTTTGCTGTCCATTTAGCTGGTTCCCAATAAGACACCCGCGGATCGTTAAGTCCACCTGTGATTAACAGATTAGGGTAGTCTTGGGCGGTGACATTATCGTAGGGCGAGTAAGACTTCATATAGTCGTAGTACTCTTTTTTATTGGGGTTGCCCCATTCGTCTCATTCCATGACCGATAGCGGCAGGCTGGGGTCCAAAATAGTGGTGACAACATCCACAAACGGCACAGCGGCCAGTGCAGCCTTAAATAGCTCAGGCCGCATATTAAGTACCGCACCCATCAATAATCCACCCGCACTACCTCCATAGATGGCTAATCTATCGGGGGTGGTCCACTGGTTTTCGATCAAATACTCAGCGCAGGCAATAAAGTCGGTAAATGTGTTCTTTTTGTGGAGAAATTTACCCTCTTCGTACCACTGACGACCCATTTCGCCGCCGCCTCGAATATGGGCGATGGCATAGACCATACCTCGATCTAACAGAGACAGCCGGCTTGAAGAAAAATAGGCTGATGAAGATGCTCCATAGGAACCATAGCCGTAGAGCAAAAGAGGGCCGTTGCCGCGAACGCCCTTTTTGTACACCAGTGAGATCGGGACTTGAGTTCCATCAGGAGCCTTCGCCATGAGCCACTCACTTTGGTATAAAGTCCGGTCATACCCTCCAAGCACGGGAGTCTCTTTTTTGAGTTCTCGCTTATGGGTGTCCATGTCATAGTCAAACACCGACGGCGGAGTAATTAATGATGTATAGGTAAATCGCAGCGTTTTGTTGTTAAATTCAGGCATGGCGCCAGACCAGACTGAATAGGCTGGTTCTGGAAACTCTAGAGCAGTTTCTTTGCCTGTGGAGAGCTTTTGAATGCGAATGGTGGGCAGCCCGCCTCGACGCTCGTAGATCACTAAATGGTCAATAAATACGCTAACGCCCGTCAGCTGTATGTCTGAGCGGTGAGGGATGACCGTTTCCCAGTGCTCTTTGTCAAGTGCGCTAACCGGTGTCACCATCAGTTTTGAATTGATGGCGTCCTCATTTGTAACAATGTAAAACCTGTCAGGAGTGTTTTCGTTGCCAGGATGATGAGAAATGTAATATTCCACGCCGTGACTGCGGGGACACACCATCTGAAACTCTCCGTCCGGGGAGTTGGCATCTAAAATCCGTATTTCAGAGGTGATTTTGCTATTGATGGAAATCATCAAGTAGGCTTCGCTGCGTGTGCCACCCAGCGATAGATAAAAGGCTTCATCAGTTTCCTCATAGACTAGCTGGTCGCTGTCTGGATTCTTTCCGAGGCGATGTTTCCATACCTGGTAGGGACGATGAGCTTCATCAAGGCGAGTATAAAATACTGTTTGGTTGTCGTTGGCCCAGATGACCTCGCTAATGTTTTCAATCTCTTCGGGATACAGCTTGCCCGTTCTTAAATCTTTGAAAACAAGAGTGCAGCGCTCTGAACCATTAGTGTCGGTTGCATAGGCCAACAGCTGATGATCAAGGCTGGTTTCATAGTCGCCTAGGGCAAAAAACTCATGACCTTTGGCTAGCTCATTTTCGTCGAGTAAAATCTCTTCTGGGGCGTTTAGACTACCTTGTTTACGACATAAAATGCGGTAGGCTTTGCCCTCCTCGGTGCGGCTGTAGTAATAGTAGGCTCCATCTTTAGTAGGTACAGAGAGATCAGTTTCCTGAATGCGACCCAGCATTTCCTCATACAGCGCTTTTTGGAAGTCCTCAGTGTGCGCTGTCTGGGCTTCAGCGTATTCGTTTTCGGCTTTGAGATAGGCTAGGGTGTCAGAGGAGTTGCGATCGCACAGCCAATAATAATCATCAACGCGTATATCTCCATGTTTCTCCAGGGGGGTCGGCTGTTTTTTGGCGATAGGTGCTCCGGACGTGCTCAAAACCGTTGACTCCTTAGTAGGTATTTTTCAGTAGGTATTTTTCTAGAATACTGACCCAGCGCAATGTTAACCGCAAACCGCCTATACTGATCGGACTCCACCCTTTTTGACCAAAGTTTATGGCTGATCTGATCTTGTTTTGGCACCGTCGCGATCTGCGCGTTAGCGATAATTTGGGCCTCGCTGCGGCGCGGGAACGTAGCGCTAAAGTGATTGGCATCTTTTGCCTAGACCCAGACATTTTAGACGCTGACGATGTGGCCCCCGCCAGAGTTACCTATATGATTGGCTGTTTAGCCGAGCTGCAAACCCGCTACAAAGAAGCGGGGAGTGAGCTGCTGATTCTAAAGGGTAAGCCTGTGCGAGAAATTCCAAAAATTGCGGCTGCATTGGGTGCGATCGCTATTTACTGGAACCGAGATGTAGAACCCTATTCTCGTCAGCGCGACAATGCGGTGGCAGAAGCTCTGCGAGAGCAAGGTATCGAAATGCGAACCAAAACCTGGGATCAGCTACTTCATGCTCCAGGGGATGTACTAACCGGGTCTGACACCCCCTATTCAGTCTATGGTCCCTTTTGGCGTAACTGGTATCAGCAGACAAAAGCGGAACCTGTCGCAACTCTGGCTGATTTGACTGGGCCTAGCCCCACTGAAAAATCAAAAGCCTATGATGCTGGCATTGTCGAGCTGCCCTCGGCAAAAGACTTAGGATTTGACTGGGATCAGCGTCTGCCAATAGAACCTGGGGAATCTGCTGCCCAAGAGCTACTGACTGAGTTTTGTCGAGAAGATCGCGCGATTGCTGAATACGATGAACAACGCAACTTTCCCTTTGTTGCGGGTACATCAATGCTCAGTGCGGCTCTAAAATTTGGCGCCATCGGCATTCGCACCGTATGGGCCGCTGCTGCTGGTGCCCATAGTCACTGTCGTAGCGATGAGACTCGCAACAATGTTAAAACCTGGATGCAGGAACTAGCCGGCGAGAGTTTTATCAACATGTGATGTACTTCTTTCCAGAATTGGCCGATGGCCCGTATCGCGAAGCGTGGAAAGAATTTCCCTGGAATAATAGTGAAGATGATTTTACGGCCTGGTGTGAGGGACGCACAGGCTATCCTATTGTTGATGCTGCCATGCGCCAGCTCAACGAAACAGGCTGGATGCACAATCGCTGTCGAATGATTGTGGCAAGTTTTCTCACTAAAGATCTCATCATTGACTGGCGTTGGGGAGAGAAATACTTTATGCAAAAGCTAGTGGATGGTGACCTCAGCGCTAACAATGGTGGCTGGCAGTGGAGTGCCTCGAGCGGTATGGACCCCAAACCCTTGAGAATATTTAATCCGGCCAGTCAGACAAAAAAGTTTGATGCTGAAGCCGAGTATATTCGTCAATGGGTGCCAGAGATTCGTCATGTGGAGACCGCTGCGTTAGTGAGCGGGAAACTCTCTCCTCAAGATATAGAGAGCACTGGCTATGTGACTCCCATTGTCGATCATAAAAAACAACAGGCGATCTTTAAGGAACGCTATAAGGAACAAAAAGCAAAAATAGGATAGTACGGATAGAGCATGGTGATGAATGACACATAGAAGACTAGCGAAAGCTAGCTATGGGTTGCCAAAATCCTAAATTCTGCCTATAAAGCCTACAGAATGGCCTTTTTCTCCACCTCATCCGGATTTTTACTGGATCATCTTGATTAAATCTTTATACCAAGGTTTTTCTATTTATAAATTCGGGCAAATTGGAAGATAAGTCGTCATAACGACCGACATGATGGAATGAACGCATAAGGAATGAAGCTATATGACTAATTCAGGTGGAGTTGAGGGAGCCGACAAGAAAGTTGTGGCGGGTATTTTAGGTATTTTGTTGGGGGCCTTAGGCATTCATAAGTTCTATCTGGGATATACCAATGAAGGCATTATTATGCTTTTGGTTTGCCTAATTGGAGGCACCGTTACCTGCGGTATTGGTTCTGCTGTAGTGGGTGTGATTGGCCTGGTGGAAGGTATTTTATATTTGACTAAGTCAGATGAAGAGTTCGTCAGCACCTATGTCACCAACAAAAAGCCCTGGTTCTAAATAGGGATATGCCACTGTCAAAATCGTCGGTCTATCTACGCTGGGGGATATTGGGGGTGCTGTGTATGCCGCTCTTGATTGTGCTGCTTTCTTTGGCAGGGTATGAGATCAAGCTGTGGGGATGTTCGCTTAAGGCGTTAGTGGGTATCCCCTGTCCGACTTGGGGGATGACTCGAGCGATTTTTGCGATCGCAAATCTGCAGTGGTCTGCGGCTATTCGCTACAATTTGCTTGCGCCTGTGGTCATAGTTCTCTGGGCAGTGGCTATTGGCCAAACTAGCCTCGAACTCTATCTCAAACGTGCCTTTGATCGCTGGTGGCGACAGCGCCGCCTTGTGTACGGTGGCCTAATAGCTGTAGCGATATACCATGGCTATCGATTACATTGGCTGTGGGCTTCAGGCACATTGACCACAGATATACAGCAATCATTGATGGGAAATTTGCTGTAGCTCAACTCTTATGAAAATTGCTATGCGTAATCGTAAATTGCCGCTTAAGGCAGGGCTAGCCATCGCAGGACTGACATACTGTCAGATCTTTGCACACATGGAAATCAACCCCTTTCTTAAAAACTATCTCGTCCTGGTGCCCATACAGCTAGGGGTGCTGATGTACTTTGGCTATCTGTATTGGACCGGTAAATGCAAACAACCGTAAGTCTGAAGTTGCGATCGCACCCATTGATAATCCTACCCTATGCAGTCTTTATCCCCCACCCACGCCATGGGAGACTCTCGCCTCAAACTATCCCAAGAGCTAACAGAATTCCCTCTAGAAATTCTAGAGATGTCAGATTCGATAGAGATTTTGGATCTGTCAAATAACCATTTGACGTCTCTCCCACAAGAGTTTTCACAGCTAAAAAAGCTGCGAGTTGCCTTTTTTAACAACAATCAGTTTGAAGAATTCCCAGAGATATTGGCAGCCTGCCCAAATCTCTCTATGGTGAGTTTTAAGGTCAATAAAATCAAAACCATTAGCGAATCTGCCCTATCGACTAATCTTCGCTGGTTAATTCTCACCAACAACCAGATAACCAGCTTACCGAGCAGCATCGGCAAACTTAGCCACCTACAAAAGTGCATGCTGGCAGGCAATCAACTCCAAACCTTGCCTGATGAACTCGCCAATTGCAAAAAACTAGAGCTGATTCGATTAGCCGCTAATCAGTTGCAAAGCCTGCCACCCTGGCTGTTTAGCCTACCCCGGTTAAGTTGGCTGGCCTATGCCGGTAATCCTTGCTGTGATCCCACAGAAAATCAAAGAAATGCTGCCCTGGCCACTATTAATCCACGTGAGCTACAGCTAGGACAGGTTCTAGGTCAGGGCGCTTCTGGTGTAATTTATAAAGGACTGTGGAAACCAGCTTCAGAGTTAACGCCAGTTCAAGATGTGGCCGTTAAACTCTTCAAGGGTGAGATAACGAGTGACGGTCTGCCCACAGATGAGATGCAGGCTTGTATCGCGGCTGGCGCCCATCCCAATTTAGTTAATGTGTTGGGCAAACTGAGTCAGCCAATCGAAGGAAAAAACGGCCTCGTTTTTTCGTTTATTTCGCCTGACTATGGCAATCTGGGTAACCCACCTAGTTTGGACACATGCACCCGCGACACCTACAGTGACGATACTGCATTTACGCTGCCCGTTATCTTAAAAATCGCCCAAGGGATCGCGTCTGTTGTCTCCCATCTCCACAGTCGTGGAATTATGCACGGTGATCTTTACGCCCACAATATTTTGATAAATACCCATGGGCAAAGCATTTTAGGAGATTTTGGAGCGGCATCTTTCTATGGTCCAGAAGGTAGCGTTTCTGGAGAAATGTTTGAAAGACTTGAAGCCAGAGCCTACGGTTGCTTATTGGAAGATCTATTAGAGCGGCATGTTTCTGATAATGAAGAATCTGAGGTGAAAATATTTCAGCGTTTGCGGGAGCTGCAGCAACGGTGTATGACCCCAGAACCTAGTGAAAGACCACTCTTCAGTATAATTAATCAGCTGCTGACAGAGGTATCAACGCT
>JBHJIV010000105.1:0-98722 GCA_050043105.1 Leptolyngbyaceae cyanobacterium
GCTGCTAGCTGCAGCTGCCCAAGGTGGCTTTACACGCGTTGGCATTTTACCAAACACTCTGCCGGCTGTAGATAATCCGGCTCAAGTTGCACAGCGCCTGGCCTGTCAAATCATTCATCAGCCAAAAGTCCTGGCTTGGGGAGCGCTCACGGAGGGGGCTAGAGGGGAGCAGCTAACCGATTTGATGGAACTTAGTGACTCTGGGATCATCGGGTTCTGCGATGGTCAACCCCTTAACAATAGTCTCCTGTTACAACGGTTATTAGATTACACCCAGTCAATATCATTACCTGTAGCACTTTGGCCTTGTTCTAGAGTGGGTATCTGCCGAGATGGAACGGATGCGATTCGATTTGGGCTGTCACCAGTTGCAGCAACGGCCGAAACAATACCGCTGGCAAGTTTGCTAGAGGAGATCGCTGATATTCAGCGTCAGGTGCATGTGATGCGGTTGTCTACCGCCCGGAGCGTTGAACTAATTCGCTCTGCTAAAGCTCGTGGGCTACCGGTTACGGCTAGTGTGACCTGGCTACATCTGCTATTTAGTACGGCTGACTTGGGTAACTATGCGCCTAGTTTGCGATTAGCCCCTCCTTTGGGGACACCCGACGATAAAGAAGCTCTGATTACGGGTATCGAGGATGGCACACTGGATGCGATCGCAGTTGATCACTGCGTCCACACCTATGAAGAAAAAGCAGTTCCTTTTGGCATAGCACCTCCAGGGGCAGTTGGTCTGCAGCTTGCTCTCCCCGTCCTCTGGCAAACTTTTGTGTCAACTAAAAGATGGACCGCTTTACAGCTATGGAGCACTCTGAGCACTAATCCCGCTCAGTGTCTAGGTATTGAAGCAGGCTCGATACAAGTGGGTACACCAGCCAATTTGGTACTGTTTGACCCCGGCCAACCCTGGTTGGTTACATCAAAGAGCTTAGGCTGTGATGCAATTAACTCACCCTACGCTCACCAGACCATTCAGGGGAAAGTTAAACATATGTGGCTTGATGGAGAACTAATCACGATTTAGCAGTCCCACTCGCCCCGGAGGCCAAAATCGCACAACGGCTCTACCAATAATCTGATCTTCTGGCAAAAACGGTTCGCTCCAGGCATGACTGTCAACGCTATTGTTACGATTATCGCCAAATACGACGTAACTTTCAGTAGGGACCACCTCAGGTCCCCATGAATAGTTGGGTGGAGCCTTGATGTAGTCCTCATCAAGGGGTTCGTCATTGATAAATACCTGAGCGTCAACGACCTCTAAGGTGTCGCCTGGCAATCCAACAACTCGTTTAATAAATGCATTAGGTTGCTGACCAGCGGGGGTCAGTTCTGCAGGAGGCCAAAATACAATAATATCGCCTCTCTGAGGTGGCCCTAGATGGTAGCTGATTTTTTCGACAACCAGTCGATCATTTACCTGCAAGGTAGGCTCCATCGAGCCGGTCGGGATATACCGGGCCTCAGCAACGAACTGACGAATCCCAAGGGCCAAAACAACGCTGAGACCGATTGTCTGTAGACTCTCAACCCAAATATTAGCGCTTTGATTTTTTTGATTATCCACAGCAGTTGGCCCCAAATATACAAGGGCACCCTAGTACGTCTGAGGAAATCATAATCAATTTAATCTAAACCACCAAGACGCGTCGGAGGCCAAAATCGCACAACCGCTTTACCAATAATTTGATCCTCAGGTACAAATGGTTGAGAGATATCCCAGGCATGACTATCGTAGCTAGCGTTTCGGTTATCTCCTAACACAAAGTAGTTTCCTGCCGGGATGGTCAATGGCTCTTGTTCATAGGTCGGTGGTGCCTGAATATAGTTTTCATCAAGTTCATCCCCATTAACTAGAACAGCCCCATCGGTGACCTCCACCGTATCACCGGGCAATCCTACAATTCGTTTGATAAATGCATCCCGCCTCTGTCCATCTGGGACAATTTCAGATGGAGGCCAGAAAACAACGATGTCTCCCCTCTTGGGGTCCTGCAACCGATAGCTAATTTTTTCAACGACTAGCCGATCGTTGACTAGCAGGGTGGGTTTCATAGATTCAGAGGGAATATAGCGAGCCTCTGCAATAAATTGGCGAATCCCAAGAGCCAGCGCAATGCTAAGCCCAATCGTTTGAAACCCTTCAATCCAAGGATTTTGTTGTTTTTGAGACACAGTTGACGACTAGAAACAGTGGAATGATATTGACAACAAGCGTAGCTGGTCGGCTAGGAGTAGACAGCGCTATGGCTAAAACAGTAGGTTTTATCCCCTCAACTCAAATCTTGCACCTCATCAAGGCCAATTCAACCCTTAGTTTAGCTATCAAACGAGTCTCCTTACACCTAAATAGCATAACCACGCTGAGCCATAGTAAGCTTAGAGCCACAATAGCTAGTGGGCAAGTCTTGTAGCCCCTTCATCACAAAAGAAAGATTTAACAATTGCTACTCATTTACACCTCTGATTCGGCAGCTTTTGTAGAAATTAAATTCTGTAGAATCATGCAGCATTTCCAATGATGGTTTCTATGGCAGCAAGGGAGACTGTACGTTGGGCTGATCGGGGCGTTTGAGCAATATACCCCGTAGCCCCACGCCTTGAGCACCCTTGAGGTCGTCTTTGCGACTGTCACCCACATGCCAAGCGTCTGAAGGACTGCAATTATGTTTTTGCAGTGCAGTTGTAAAAATCAGTGAGTCGGGCTTGGCGGCCCCAGCCTCAGTTGAAATTGTGATGGTCTGAAAATATTGCCGCAAATCTAGAGCATCTAGAACTGCGTAGATACGAGAATCAAAGTTGGAAATAATGCCTAGGGGAATATTCATACGCTGCCAGCGCTGTAGTGAAATCAAGGTATCTTGATAGACGACCCAAGGTTCAGCGGTAGCAAAGTGCTGGTAGACCCCTTCAAAAAATCCCTCAAAATCAGCAAATTTCTCCAATACACCGGCTCGTTGAAAGGTATCTCTTGCGATCGCAAGCCACCATTGATATTCACGGTGTGGAATCTCAATAGCTGGGACATCTGGAAATGCCATTGAATTGGCAGCAGCAAAACTACGGTAGAACGCTTTATCTAGCTGCTGAGCTGATGCCTTAACACCGGCTTGTCGAGATAGCGTTTGGTAAACTTCACCGACACTGCCCTTCACTCCAAAAAGAGTACCGACAGCGTCAAGGAAGATGACTTTTGGGGGTGCCATGGGAGAAAAGTGGACGGTACGTAGAGTGTAAGCGTTGTCAGCGTCTTACGAAACCGAGAGGAATTCTCGCAAAGGTTGACTAATCCAGTTCAGACCGACCCGCAGCTGATGTTCAAATGTGGGCATTCGATACAGATAGGTCAACCGTCGAACGATATGAGCAGCAGTACCATCCAGCGATAGCCCTAATCCGGTGAGGGTGGCACTATCACTTCCCAAGGTCATCATTTCTCCCAAGTGCTGATATCTAAATGGCAAACCCGGACGGCCTGTCAGGGAAGCCCAAATATTCCAAGCGGTATAGTCGGCCTGCTGCAACGCTGCTTGAGCTGTAGTAGGGACTGTATTCCCATCGGCATCTTTACCATCTGCCAGGTCGCCGAGGGCAAAGATATGCTCCTGATGCACCAACTGCAGCGTAGGCTCGATTTTGAGCTGCTGACGCTCATTTTTTTCAAAGGGCAAACTGGCAATTAACGGGTTAACGCGGTTGCCAACCGTCCAAAGGACCAAATCTACCGGCAATGTATCTGTTTGATCTTTATATTCCAACGATATAGTATCCACCCCAACTTCCGTGACGGTGGTTTCATAGTCAATCCAGATTCCCTTGTCTGTCAGTGCATCCTGAGCAGTCTTTTGGTTAAATTCAGGGGAGTTTTGCAGGATGGTGGTTCCTCGCTCCACAATGCGTAGCCGCCCTCGTTCCCCTAGCCTTTCTGCTAACTTGCAAACTAGCTCTACACCGCTGTAGCCACCACCCACTACAGCAACTCGAATTTTGTCAGCGTCTGAGCTTTCTAGTTCGCGTAAACGTTCTTTGAGGGCATAAGCATCACTCAGGGTCCGAAATGCGATCGCATGCTCTTTGACCCCTGGTGCCATATCCATCGGTGTTTTGCCACCAAGGGCTAGAACAAGACGATCGTAAGGTAAAACAGCGTCATCCTCTAACAAAACCGTACCGGCCGTTGAGTCAATACTCGTTACTCCACTCTGATGAAACTTGATACCTGTTCCTGCCAATAGCTCTGCATAGGGGGGCGCTATCTCCCAAGTCTGCAGCTCATCGGTTACGAGTTCATATAGCAATGGTGCAAACAAAAAGCGATCGCGCTGATCCACTAGCGTAATTTCAGGCTTTATAGCTTTATCCCATGGCAGTTTACTCAAGGCCAAAGCCGTATACAGACCGCCAAAACCGCCACCCAAAATTACAACACGCTGGTTTGATACTTCCATTGAGCTATCGCTAATAAATGTGGGTTACAGGTTATTAGGATAACGTGGGTGGCGAAGGAAGGGGAATTTGCCTATGCATACCCCCACTCATCAACCTAGCCTTCAATTGCTCCAGCACGATAATCCCAACGCTGCATTGGTGTTGCAAACAGATGCCGAAAACTCGCCCGGCGCGCATCCGCAGGCTCAGGTGCATCTTCCCACAGGCTTTCGTAAAAGAAAAATGCCATACCCGCACCAGAAGAACGAGCCGACACAGCCTTTGCCTCAATCAAATTGATGGGCACAGGAGAATTGCGTAGTCCGGTCAAAATACCCGCTGCCGTTGGAATAGTGCGCTGTGCTTCACGGAAGGATGGAGAATAGAGATGCTGTCGAAAGGCACTCAGGTTGTTGCGATAAATTTGCACAATTAGCTCGTCAACTACCCCCTGACGCACCCAAGTAAGCCAATCCTGCAGCTGCCCCTTATAAGCAAAATCATAAGGATTTGGAGCAACTGAGAAAACAACATCACGGCGTCGCGCTTTGAGATCCGCATTGAGAGTTTTCACAAATGCTGTCAGCTTATCAGCTCGCCATTTCACCCAATGAGGATTGTGGGGATCACTGGGGGCATCTCTATCGGTTTCGGCCTTATACAAGGCGCGAGTGTAACTGTCGTAGCCAAACTCTGCCGGCAAAATAAAATGATCATCAAATTGAACACCATCAACGTCGTAGCGACTGACCAACTCCAGCAGAAGATGGGTAATAAACTGCTGCACCTCAGGCTTAAACGGATTGAGCCAGACCATATCACCACCTTCACGACTGGTGTCCATACGGCTGCCAGTGCGTTTTTGGGTTAACCAGTCGCTGTGCAAAGTTGCTAACTCAGACGTAGCAGGTGCCATAAAGCCAAATTCAAACCAGGGAATTACCGACATGCCCTTGGCATGGGCCTCAGTCGTCAACTCGGCAAGAATGTCATAGCCTTGAATACCGCGTCTGACAAAATGCTGAATACCCGCCCGCTGTGCGATGCCACTGTCAAAAAGGGCGTAACCACCATTCCACGCTACTGGGTATAAGGTATTGAAGTTCAGCTCAGCCAGCTCATCAATAGCATTGTGGAGCTTGGGCTGGTCTATCAAGATGTCAGTGTCATTAGTGGTTAGCCACACACCTCGAATTTCTTGGGCTGGGGGTCGAACCACTGCTGCCGCTGGAATAAATGAGTGCACAATCATAGCAGCGATCAACGATAGCCCAAAAAGAAAAATCGACAGAGGCTTCCAGCGCCAAATAGATGAGTTCATAAGATCTACGGACAGTGTGTAAAGAGAGAACATCCTGCTATCTCGCAGAACGGTTACAAACGGGGTATAGCTGATATAAATTCAGTTATTCAACTATTCATGAACCCACAGTGTGTTTCAGAACAGACGAAATAATATCCAGCATGAAAATTCTACAGCTATTGTGGTACAAGGCTTTCAAGTTTTGATAAAGAAGTTGTCAAATCCGCCCTGTCAAACTCATTCTTGAAAGCAATCCTAACCATAGAGAATAAGCCTCTGCCATTGGGATTCGATACAGCAGGTCACACCCCTCAGTCGGGCTTATAGAGGGTTTCTGTCGCTTTCTTTTTACAGTTCTGATCAATTTAAAAAAGGAGTTCTTTGCTGTATCTGGCACTCACCGTATCCACCTCACAACAAAATAATTTCAGAAAGGAGAATACAGCAGTTCTGCTCTAATCCAAAAACAATTAAGCAGACAGTATTTCCTTAAATAGCTTAGAAAGGGGCAATGCAGCCCCCGTCATCCCCGATCAATAGATAAGTGAACACAGCGAAGTTAATGTCTCTTTTCACGATTGTTTAACAGCCTTTTCTCACGTCAAGCCAAAAGACGAGCATCCTGTCCCAAATATCATCAATCAACAGCCTCGTAGTTTGAGAATGCAATCATGGCAAGAGATCTGATACCCGTTTATTTTTTATAAAATCTTTTTCACGAGACGATTCGATCACAGTTTATTGCATGAAACAACAAAATCATCAAAACATCTCTGTTTAGTTAAAAGTCATCGACATCAACCTTGTTTAGACACTGTTGGGGCAAGTATCATACAGAGAACTACAGTTTCTTAGTCCGTCTATGTCTAACCCAACTTGTACGGCTTAGACATAGCTGTTGCTATCTAAAGCTTTTAACAATCGCTGTTTTGACCTATGTGCGCAAAGCTGTAATATTGATTCAGTTGAGCCTGTTATGTCAGGATAAAAAGACTTCCTACACCTGAGTAATGGGCATTTCAACCTGGTCTGGTCGCCATAGCGGCAAAGACGCTCTTCGCAATCGTATTTGGTCTAAGCTAAAAGACTTCAAAGCTACCCAATGCGATCCGGTGGGCCATATTCCCAATTTTATTGGAGCCGACATAGCTGCCAAGCATCTGGCAGCATCAGAACTCTGGCAGCAAAGTCAGGTCGTTAAATGTAATCCCGATTCGCCTCACACTGACGTACGCCTGCAGGCATTAGCGGATGGCAAAGTACTTTATATGGCTGTGCCTCGCCTTGCCCATACAAAGTGTTTTGTAGAATTAACCGCCGCTAGCCTCGAGAGAAAAGGGATTGCACTTAAAGATGCAGCTACAATGCGAGGTGCCATGCGCCATGGGCGGCTAGTAGCCTTTGAAGACATGCGGGCTATCGATTTGGTTGTAGTCGGCTGTGTGGCAGTCGCTCCTAATGGTGGACGTACAGGCAAAGGGGCTGGCTTTGCTGATTTAGAATTGGCGATGTTACGCGAGTGTAATCTAATTTCGGAGCACACGCCAGTTGTTACTACTGTGCACGATTTACAGATTGTTGATACGGTCGAACTACCAATGCAGAACCATGACTGGCGGTTAGATTTAATTGTTACACCGACTCAATCTTTGATAACTCATAACAACCACCCTAAACCTACTGGGCTTGATTGGAATAGTATTCAATCAGATCAACTGGCGATTATTCCTATTCTTCGCACCTGGGCTCAACATCGCGATTAACTCTTAGAGCATAGCCGAGTAGCCCTCATTCATCCTCAACTTCCTAGGGCTGTTCTATGGCATTACCTCCTAGTTTCTTGATTCGTACAGTTAAAACCGTTTGGACTACTCTCTGGCGAACAATGATGTCCCAAATGGCTCCCAGAGACAAAAGTGGGAGCTATCAACGGCCAGAGAGCATATTTTGCGATCGCTTTCCATCGGAACACTTTCCAGCCGCCGCCCAGCGTTATCATCTCATTGTTGGCATGGGGTGTCCCTGGGCCCATAGGACTCTAATAGTACGCGTCTTGAAGGGATTAGAAAAAGCGATTCCAGTGACTGTTGTATCTCCTTCAGGCGATGAAGGTTGCTGGGTGTTTGACTCTCCATCACAAAGCGCCTCATTAGGCTGTCGGACAATGCCTCAGTTTTATGCTAAAGCCCATCCAGACTACAGAGGGCGTGCTACAGTACCTGTTCTGTGGGATAGTCAAACCAACACCATCATTAATAACGAAAGCGCTCAAATTATTGAAATAATAAACAGTGCCTTTAACATTTGGGCCAATCAGTCCGAGCTTGATTTATACCCAGTCGATATAAAGGCTGAAATCGATAAATCAAACTCGCACATATATACGTCTATCAACAACGGCGTCTACAGCTGTGGATTTGCTCAAACACAAACAGCCTACGAAAAAGCCTGCCATCAACTATTCACAGCTTTAGATAATATCGATACAAAGCTAGCAACTCAGCGTTATCTCTGCGGCAACACACTAACGCTAGCTGATATCCGCCTATTCACTACATTGATCCGTTTTGACGTTGCCTATTATGGGCTCTTCAAGTGTAACGTCCGTCGCATTGCAGAGTATAAACATCTCAGCAGCTACGTACGAGATATCTATCAACTCCCTGGCATTGCAAATACCTGCGATATCACAGCCATCAAGCGAGATTACTTTGGTAATTTATTTCCGCTTAATCCAGGGGGCATCATTCCCCTCGGGCCAGACCTAGATAATTTATTAGCCCCTCATCAGCGCGACAGTATGTGAGCCCAATGTCTAGTCCTTTTCAATGTAGCGGCGTACCGAATTTAGATCAATATAGCGATCTGTAGCATTTCGCAGTTCCCGAGCAATCATTCCCTCGGTAGACACTACGGTGATATGAGTGTTCTTGGAACGTAGCAACTCGATTGCCCGCTCAAAATCGCCATCCCCACTAAACAAAACTACCCGGTCATATTGGGCAGCTGTGTTGAACATGTCAACTACAATCTCAATATCTAGATTTGCCTTTTGAGAATAGCGCCCAGAGTTATCGTCATAATATTCTTTCAAAATCTTGGTACGAACGGTGTACCCGAGACTAATTAACGCATCGCGAAACCCACGTTGATCCTGTGGATCCTTTAACCCTGTATACCAAAAAGCATTAATTAAGATCGAAGGAACTGTTTCTTTAGTAAAGTACTCTAGGACACGCTTAGGATCAAAGAACCAGCCATTTTTTTGCTGGGCATAAAACATATTGTTTCCATCTACAAATATAGAAAGTCGGCTTAACGGTTGCGTATGCATAGAAGTAAAAATAATAACAATAACTAGAAACTAAGCAACTAAGACCGAAAGTAAATGAATCAGAACAGTCGCTCAGAGATAGTCCAGAAACTAAATATAAGAAAAGCAACTAAACACTTGGCTTCAGCTAGCTAACGCTTGAAACTGTCTAATATGTAATGAACAATACAGGCAACCAATTTATTGCATATGTTCAAAACAAACTTGTATCAAGCTTAAGAGTGACGATAGTAAACAGCTACAGGTTTCTTCAACCATTTCAACCTAAATTGATTTGCTAGTTTAGATATTACGAATTTTCCTATGTACCCATATGTACAACGCTTAGAACGCATATAAAAATGCATAGAGGTTTATATCCATACCTCTTCAATTAGAATGTACGATTTCAGCACATAAATAAGCTTTGTTATACGGATACCCAATTAATTGGTCAATATATCTATATAGAGAAGAGCTATTTACATGCCAACTAATCTCAACTTTTACACTCTCAACCTTATGTAAAAAGGTCAAGTTACTACTATAGGGCAGATTTGACTATAGTGCGGATGCTCCTCAATATTCTTCCGGTTTTGGGCAAAGCCCACAGCGACGAAGGATTACATCAAAATAACTCGTTGTCATACAGACTAAACTGGCTATTCAGCCAAGAGTAGGCAATCCTTAATAGCTTCAGGCTATCATGGTGTTGATTTATCGCTTATGCCCGTAATACTATCCCATAGTCTATGTAATTTTATACATTGCCTCTTATAAACACTGAAATTAGCAAGGCTAGATTATTGCTTAGGGCAAGCTCCACTTTTGTAAAGGTTGCATCATCTACCGCATTTAGTTTGTACAGTGTCTAAATAAATACTTGCTTTTACACGGATGAAACAGGACGGGGCTGATATTACAGCTACGCTAACATCACAAGATCGTTTACGCAGATTTGTACCAACCATCAACCTTACAAAGCGATGGCGCGCCTGCGTGAATAGTTTGCTTATTGGTACCACCGCATTGTTCACAGGCTTAGATCCAGGCTTTATTCGTTCGTTAGAGCATCAAGGACAAGCATTAATCTGGGAATTACGGGGCGTGATTGAAGCTCCAGACGATATTGTCATACTAGCCATAGATGAAGAGTCCTTATCGCAAGGACAACATTATTTAGATCAGCCCGAAGCTTATCCGGAATTAGCAGCAATAGGATCATGGCCGTGGCCTCGGGCTACTTATGCCTCAGCAGTACAGAAAATTCTAAATTCTGGAGCGGAAGCAATCGCGTTAGATATTGTTTTTGCCCTACCCAGCAGTTATGGTCCTGAAGATGATGCAGCCTTTGCTCAAGTCTTAGCTGAACAAGGAGCACAAGTTGTTTTAGCGGCAGAATATGGTGATATTGATCTAAGACAAGGTTCCTTACTGCAGCCAACTCTGCCATTACCAGACTTTCGCGAAATGCCCGTTCATGTTGGGGCCATAAACTTCATATTGGAACCCAATGGTAAAATTCATCGCCTTAGTCGAGAGTTTCTAAAAACCCTTAAGGCTGTCGAAGCAAATCTCTTGGGTGAAGAGTTTATTACAGAGGATGGTGCAGATGCTTCAGTTTTGAGTTTTGCTGAAGCAACTCTGAAAGCAGCGCAAATTGACCATACCAACAATAGGGGAGATCATATTTTCTTCCATGGGCCTGCTAAAACCTTTCAACATGTCCCCTTTTGGTATCTTTTAGACGAAGAGTTATGGAAAACGCAGCTAGATAATGGTCGTTTTTTTGAGGACAAAATTGTTCTTGTTGGTTCTACTGCGTCACTACACCAAGATTTTCATGCAGCTCCTTTTTCCAAGAGCCTACTGTATCCCACCCCTATGGCTGGTGTAGAAATTCTCGCAAACACCGTCGCAACCCTGCGGGATGATCTAGCCCTATATTCTCTAGCTCAAAGACCATGGCTCAGTGCCCTGCTTGTCGCAGGCTGGTTAGGTGGGATAGCACTAGTTATCAGTAAGATTTCCTCTCAGACACCATTCCGTCGATTGATTGTAGCAGCAGCCGCTAGCTTAGCGTGGGGACTTTTTAGCTTCGTTATCTTCACTACAGGGAGCGTCATTATTCCAATTGCAATACCAATTTTAGGTACTTTAGGGTTCGCCACAGCAGATTTTGCAATTGGGTTCTTTAGTGAGCAACTACAGAAAAAGACATTACGGAGCACGTTGGCTCGTTATGTCACATCTCCTATTGTGCAAGAGATTATTAGTCAGCAGGATGACTTTAAGGATTTGCTTGCCACTCATGAGAGTGAAATGATTGGTACAGTTTTGAGCGATCGTTATCGCATTAGCAAAATTTTAGGGGCAGGCGGCTTTGGTGACACCTATTTAGCTCAGGATATGCAACGTCCTGGTCATCCAATTTGCGTTGTCAAACAGCTAAAGATTATTAGCGATAATCCAAAAGCACATCAGCTAGCACAGCGTCTGTTTTCCTCAGAAGCATCTACGCTAGAGCGCTTGGGGGAACATGATCAAATCCCACGTCTTTTAGCCTACTTTGAGTCTAATTATTCGTTTTATTTGGTTCAAGAGATGATTGAGGGAACCTTGCTTAAGGATTTACTTGATCCTCAAAAGCCAATGTCGCAGAGGGCTGCAGCTCAGTTTCTATTAGATTTACTACCTGTTATTCAAGCAGTCCACGAACAAGGAGTTATTCACAGGGACATCAAACCATCCAATATTATTGCTCGTCACAGCGATCGACGCTATGTATTGATTGACTTTGGCGCTGTTAAGCAAATTTCCAATCGTTTGACTGACACCAATGCTCGTATCACATCAACAGTGGGCATTGGGACCCAAGGGTATATGCCAAGTGAACAGTCCGCTGGCTTACCTAACTTTAGTAGTGATCTGTATGCTCTTGGCATTACCACGATAGAAGCACTTACTGGTTTACCACCCCATGCACTACGACGAGATGCTCATGGAGAAATCGTTTGGACTAGTAAAGTCCTAGATCTAGACCCTGGTCTAGCAAAAGTTCTTGAAAAGATGGTTCGCTACGACTTTAATCAACGCTACTCAACAGCCAAAGCTGCCCTAGAGGACCTGCGACAGTTGAAGATAGATGGTTTATCGGAAATTGCACCTGCAAAAAAATCACTAGTAGCAGAACCAAAACAGGATGATGCAGATGCTAAACGCTCGACTATAATTCTGCCAACAGACTGGGATAAAAGTTATAAACCCCCAGATGCGACTACCGCCCTAGATTCTAATCAGGATAGTCAAAACAGCAGCGACGACGACAATTACACATACAAATCAGAATAAATAAATTTGCTACCTAAAGCGATTGGGTTTCAAATACCCCATAAGAGCCAGTTTCTAAGCCGTAGCAACTAGCTCTTATGGGCTCTAAACAAATCTATGGAACTTAGTTATTATCCTCTGGCACAACCACCTCAGGATTGTTAGCACCCTCTGGTTGTTGGTCCCAATCAAATGAGCCCTCAGGCACAGGCTGACGCTCCGGAATTTGATCCGCCTCTGGGACAGTTGGGGGGTCTACAGCAACAGGCTCAGGTTGGGCAACTACCGGTGGTGCCGTGACGACAGGTTCTTGGACAACCGGTACGACTGGAGTCGGCTGCTCTACAGCTGGGGCAGGAGTTTCAGGGGCAATGGGAACCTCTGGTTGAATAGGTTCCGCAACTGGCGACGGGGTTTCAGTAACAATAGGAGCAAGACCAGGAGAGGCAACTGGTTCAGGCTGCAAGGAGGGAACACTTGGTGCTTGATTGACCGGCAGCTCCGCTGGCTGCTGGTTAGTGGGTGCATCTAATACATCTCCAATCTGAGCGCTAGTGATGGGTGCAATCGGGCTAGCCTCACGAATTTCACTACCCGAACTCTCGGTAGTAGTATTGGGACGCGCTGTTGCGACTGGCTCGTCAGGTGTATGGAAAAACGCTGCTGGGGATGATTCAAAACTGGGAAATCCAGCAAAGGCTGATGCTGTTGATGCATCCTCAGAAGAAGAAGCCTCAACCACGGAAGAAATAAAGCCAGGGTTTATCACCACTTCTTGGCTTGAGTCGCTATCATCAAAATCCCCCTGTAATTCAAGAGCATCCTGAATTTCTTGCCATACACCTCTTAAATCTTCTGATAGATTTTCCGGAGGCGTTGGGCTATCGAGCTGTAACCCTTCCACAAGACCGCTAGTTTCATAGAAGGTTCTTAAATCAAATTCGTGGAGTTGAGTAATCACGTCGTTTTCGATGACTACCATTTCACCAGCATAAAGGGGCTGCTGCTCCGAGCCGCTATGGTTGTAAGCCATCATTGCTCCCGCTGGGTTGTTGGTTAGCGCACCCACTAAAGTCACAGGAGAGTCGCAATATCCGTCAGCCGTCAGATCTGTTAAACAACCAGCCCTAACAAACAGTGCGGAACCCTGGATTCCAGTAACAGCGTTTGGTGTTTGTATTGTGGTGCGGCCACGCCCAGGAGGAATAAGGAGTAGGACAGTACCGTTAGAAAGCTGAAAGTTGCGAGTATTTGGCGTAAACCGAAATGTAGCTTGCTCACCGACTCTGGCTAATGAACCATCATTAAATCGTAACTCGGCACGAGATGAAGAGGATGTTCGCAGAGAATCTCCGATACTCATGACATCAGCAACTCTGGCTAACCGTGCGCCACTGTTGCGAGGAATAAGATGCACACGATTGCGTAACCGCTCAACTTTCGCCCAGGTAAGAGAAGTCTGCGCTAGTGCGGCAACAGGAGAACCAAAGATAAACGCAGCACCCAGTAAAAGTGAATACCAGCGAGCAGAAACTTTGCACATAGTAAAGCAGTGCCTGATGGGCAGAAGTACTGGGCAAATGCACTGAGCAGAAGTATTCACTTTGCTCCACCAGTAATACTACCTAACTTTCCAGCATCATTGCCATAGCGATGTTTACTATTTCCTTACAGAAAAGCAGGATTTTTATAATTTGAAGAGGGTTTGTCCTGATCATCCAGTATTTCCTTGTGTCTTGGAAGAATATTTTAAGGATTGGGAAGACTGGCTTAAGTGTTTAGACCCATACCAATTATGGAAGTGGTTCTTGTGAACTATCGTCTAATAAATCCGTGCGCTTTCCTGGGGGTAGCATTAGCAAGCTTGGTCTCTTAGCTGTGATGATTGCAAACGGAATCAGTGGGCTAATACTACTAGCGATGGAATATTGATACATGATGGGGCTGTTTTCTAGGCCATTGATGAGCATACGGCTATTAATAGTGTGCCTAGGAAGCTGGGGAGCGTTAGGACAGGGCACATACGCTCAAGAAATATCATCGATAAAAAGCGTCGCCGACCGAGCTAGTGCCGAGCACCAGGTGCTCAGTATGGCTTCCTCTCTAAACCAGTCTGGTAGTTGGATAGAAAGCTCAGACAGTGTGCCTATTGAAGCTGAGGTTCTGAGAGTTTTTGAATCCCCCTTGATATCGGACATATCTGACGAGAAATTTAAAAAAGATTCCGCAGAGTTATGTCTGTGTGAACATCTAGAAACAGAATCCACAATAGCCAATGAGTATGGCAGTAATGTAATTGGCTCAAATGTGGATGATGAAGAACAGAGACCAGTTCGGCAGCAGACAGATGTCGATGATTCAGAGGTTCTCATTGATGATGAACTAGGAATCTTACGGTTGCGATCGCAACCTGTTGGCCTTGACAGCGAGCTAGGCGTACTTCGTATTCGTCCTACAGAAGACGTACCCCTTGAAGTAGAGCCAGAGCCAACTCGTCAGACCACTGTCTTTCTCACCGGACGGGCTAACGTCTATGGAGGAAATAATCTATTCCGCACCAACAACCCTATTGATGATCGTATTTATCAAACAGGCGTGGGTGTTTTTGCTTTCCCCAAGCTCTCTGATAGAACCAATCTGGTACTAAGTGCTGAAGCCAACATAGCTCGATACGAAGACCTAGCCATTGTTGATTACAATGAACTGCAGTTTCAAGCTGGTATTCGTCAGCGTCTAGGCAGGAGCAGCTATGGGCAGCTGAACTGGCGATATCAAGATCTCATCACTCCTGGTCGTGACTCATTTTTTACCGCCAACTATGTCGAGCTACTGCTCAGTCGGCGCGATATTCTCAGTAACCGCATCTGGCTTGATACCTACTATCAAGCTCGTCTGAGCGTTAGCGATCCCAAAACATTTAGCCGTTTTACTCAGATTGCGACTGGCTCTCTTAACTACGGATTTGACCCACAAACCAGAGTTAGCCTACTCTATCAGCTATTTCTGGACGATTACACTGAAATACCGCGCCATGATACCTATCATCAGATACTGGCACAGGTAAGCCACGACTTATCTAGCACGACTCGAATCAGTTTATTCACTGGTGTACGATTTGGTCGCTCATCACTATCGACTGTTGATTTTGATGACACGATTTATGGAGCTAGCGTCAATGTTAGTATTCCGCTGTTTTAGCGAGGCATGGGGGATAAGTGGGGTTCAACCGCAGATGCCAGCTGTTTCAGCATGGTTTGAGTTGTTTCAAAATCAACACAAGCATCAGTAATGCTCTGACCATATACTAAGTCATCCAAATTTTTAGGAATCGGCTGGCGACCGGCTTTAATATGACTCTCAATCATCACGCCCAAAATGTTGCGAGAACCTGTTTTTAGCTGTTCCGCCACACTTGCCAACACAGAAGTTTGCTGCTGATGTTGCTTATTGGCATTGGCATGACTACAGTCCACCATTAGGCGAGGGTTGAGGCCTGACTTTGCTAGCTGCTCAACAGCCTGTTCAACGTTTTGGACATCATAATTAGGCCCATTTTTACCACCGCGCAGTACCAAATGCCCGTCTGGATTCCCTGTGGTCGCCACAATACTAGCTAAACCACTATGGTTGATACCTAGAAAATGATGGGCACGGCTAGCGGCCATCATGGCATTGGTTGCTGCCTGCAAACTGCCGTCAGTATTATTTTTAAACCCAATCGGCATAGATAAACCGGATGCCATTTCGCGATGGGTTTGACTTTCGGTAGTCCGGGCTCCAATAGCCGTCCAGGAGATAACATCGGCAATGTATTGGGGAGTGATGGGGTCTAGTAGCTCTGTTGCTGCTGGCAATCCCATTTCCGCTAAATCAATTAGCAGCTGACGTGCCAGTCTAAGCCCTTGATTAATGTCGTAGCTGCCATCTAGATGTGGGTCATTGATCAACCCTTTCCAACCGATATTGGTGCGGGGTTTTTCAAAGTAAACTCGCATTACGATCTCTAGGCGATCGGCTAGCTCATTGCGAAGTTTGACCAGCCGTTGACCATAATCGTGAGCGGCCGCCACATCATGCACAGAGCAAGGGCCTACAATCACCAACAGACGACGATCTTCGTTGTAGAGAATATTACGGATGCGATCGCGAGTCTCAGCCACCAGAGCCGCAGCTGATTGAGTAAGAGGCAGTTCTGCATGGAGCAGAGCGGGACTGAACAGTGGCCGAGTTTCAACCACATGTAAATCTTGCGTTTGATGCATAACAGAAAGAAATTGCGGTTCTAAGCGACTGAAGCAGTTAGCCACACGCAGAGCCCGTTGGTGCAAGGACAACAGCCCAGCAGAGCGCAGCTTGTATCTATTGTGACAGGTCTTGAACGTAACGGTTATCCCCTAAACGATTAGTTAGGGGATAACCGTTGAGAAAACTCCGCCCAGGAAAGCTGTCGCTCTAAATAATGAAGATCATCAGGCTGATAGGGGCCCGCTAATCGGTCAATTGCAGTAATCGATGCATCATCAGGCATCACCGGGACATCTGGATCTGGTGAAGTTGGTCGCACCAAAGAACTAGAGAACCCTCGAAATATCAAAATTTCATCCGGCTCTCCGTTCACGTCGATACTGACCAGCAAAACCTCTTTAGGATGCTGAAGTGTGTACTGCTCAAGCTGTTTTTCAATCGAAAGTGCCATGGTCTACTGATTGAGAGCGGATCGTCCCTGACGCCCAAGTTTTCCAAAGATAAAATAGCTCAAAGTCAGTATATAGATAACCAAGGCTAAAATAGCCCAAAAACCCAAGAATCCAGGTGTAAACCCTGCATGAAAAATCTGCTTAAATAATCTCGGCGCCTCTAGCCACACCTGACAGCTGTCACCAGCAAATGCCACTCTAGAAAAACCACATCGTAAAAACGGCAGTTGAAAGAGCACGCCTAGGCCACAGTAAAATGTCATACCCCAACGCCACGCAGTAAACACAAGCTTTAACCAAGAGAAGGGTTGCTCCCGGATTTCCTCATTGAGATCGGCCCAGAACCAGAGGGAAACAGGCATGAGCACCCGCGCCATCACAGCGGTTAAAAAACTAAAGGGTAATCCCGCAATCATTAGATAAACGGTAATCGCCAAAAGGCTAGAAACCTTCCAATAGATTACTAACAGCTGTTGCAGCACTTCAGCTCGAGCGATCAAAGCCCAGATCAGGAGTACTAACGGCCATAAAACTGTGAACACTACAGCCAGACGATAGTCTGTCCAAATCAATGACTGTAGAACTGCGGGACTTGGCATGTACTGGAAAAGCGCACTAAAAACGCCATCTAGATTAACATCGTAGTGTCACCAGCAAAGAAGCAATTACTGGCACAATGAGGGCCGAGCCCTTGAGAAGCAAAGAGCCCGGCCCTATGTAATTATCGACGCCTACTTTTCTTCAGCTTGAGAGCAGAAAAGTAGCCTTACTACAATTAAACCAACAGCCTAATCTTCGTAAATGCGGCACTCATCTGCCTCGGGATTTTCGTCACAGTAGGTTTCAAAGTTTGTCTTGGGTTTCTCAGCCTCACGCTGATGAGAAGCTTCAGCCTGAAGTTCCTCTACGGCATCCCAAGCTGCGGCACAGTTTTCAGAATTACTGCCATCAGTGCTGCAGACATCGCGGGCTGACTTGATTTCTTCAGAAATTTTCTCTTGAATATCGCTCATAGCTTTTTAGTTATTTACCTTGACTTTCAACAAAGAAAGAATTTGTTCTGAAAGTGTGCCTTAGCAGCTTCAGGTGGCCTACTTAGAGTTTCCCACGAGAAGTAGCATAGCCTTGAGGGTGGTCTACCATTCTATGGTAGCTTTGGTTGTTAAAAACTAGTTGTATCTAAAGAAGCATTTTGTAATTGGTGGAACCGCCCCTAGGCCAGAGTATGCTTTAAAGCCGTTGAGAGAGGGATTCCTTTAGAGCAAGCAACCCCCGGCTCAGCAAGCAATGATAGACCTAGACAGACAGAATGCAGGGTCTGCTATCAAAATGCATAAAGCCAGGCTGTAACTATTCATTTATCTTGCAGAGTATTGAGTTTACAAGCATCGCCATCAAACGCTATGAAATGGGCCAGTGCCGTCTCTACCCATCCTTCACTTGAGTTAGCACTGCGAGAGGTGATTGAGCGTGTATTAACTCAGCTAGAAACAGCACCTAACCTAGCAATCATCTTTATTTCATCAGCGTTTGCTAGCGAGTACTCTCGTGTATTGCCGTTGCTGAAAGGCCCTTTAGGTGGAGCCCACATAATTGGCTGTAGTGGCGGCGGTGTGATTGGGAGAACTAGCGCAGGTCAATTAATTGAGGTTGAGGAGACAGCCGGTATCAGTTTGACCGTTGCCTATTTGCCTGATGTCAATATCCAGGGTTTTCATCTGTCTATTGATGAACTGCCTGATCTCGATAGTCCGCCTAGTGAATGGACAGAAATCGTTGGTGTGTCCCCTGCAGAGCAGCCCCATTTCCTTTTGATGGCCGATCCGTTTGCCTCAGGGATGAATGACCTGCTACAGGGGTTGGATTTTGCCTATCCAGACTCAGTTAAGGTGGGAGGACTCGCTGGGATCGAAAGCATTAGTCGGAGCTGTGGCCTTTTTTGTGGACAACAGCTCTATCGCCAGGGCGTGATTGGCGTAGCTCTGTCGGGCAACATTGTGATCGATGCAATTGTGGCCCAGGGCTGTCGTCCCATCGGCCCCACATTTCGGGTTGTAGAAGGAGATCGCAATGTGGTTACTAAAGTAGTGGCCCAAGCGTCGGCAGATGAAGCTGATACCCAAACGCCCCTCGAAGCACTGCAGGAGCTGTTTCAGGATCTAGATGAAACTGATCGACAGCTTGCCCAGGAGTCATTGTTTATCGGTTTAGCTCAAAGTAGTTTTAAGCAAACGTTGGAGCAGGGTGATTTTTTAATTCGTAATCTTGTGGGGGTAGATCCTAAAGTTGGTGCGATCGCAATTGCTGACCGTATCCGACCTGGCCAGCGGATTCGGTTCCATCTACGCGATGCCCACACGGCCCAAGAGGATCTCGAAGCTCTGCTTAAAGCCTATCGATTAGACAACCAGGATCGTATAGCTCCGCCTGGAGCCTTGCTGTTTGCCTGTAATGGTCGAGGAACGAGCCTGTTTGATGTCCCTAACTGTGATACTGAGCAATTTACGCACCAGCTAGGACCAGTCCCACTGGGGGGATTTTTCTGCAATGGTGAGATTGGTCCTGTGGGCAAAACAACCTTTTTACACGGATTCACCTCCGTTTTTTGCATTTGCCGAGAGCTGGATGAGTAGCTAACGCTCACTTAGCCATGCCTACCTACTGTATTCGGTCACAGAATCATGGACCGTCGATGCCACTTCTAATAAAGCTTCTTGGGGGATGGACTTGATCAGCTGCCATGCCTCTTGTAGCTGGTGACGTCCGCCCGCCATCCCTAGATGACTAAGACTGACAATAAGTGCGATCGCAACAGCACACATCAAAGTCTGATGCAGCGACCATGAGGACAACCGCTGCCAAGACTGACGGTGTAGAGTCGGTACTTGTACTGGCGGCTGAGCCGGAACTGGGGCTATGCGAATAGCCTGACGAAGCATCAGCAGTCGTTGATACATTTGTTGAGTAACCGGGTCATCTGTTAACCACTGCGCCACAAGCTTTCTTTCCTCGGCGGTTACCTCATCGTCCACATAGGCACTCAACAATTCAAAACGCGCTTCCTCATCATAGAAAGCCGAGGTAGTAACCTGCCTAGCCGACATTACCTGGGAATTGTCCTCAATCTGCCGCAGAGAACTCGCCAAAGGCTCATAGTCATCAGAAGCACCACTTTTATGAGGTTGAGCGTGATGAAGGGACATAACGTATAGGCTCTAATCTACCAGTACCATAAACCCTGGAAACGAATATCTAACAGGGCCTGCAATGTCTGTTAAAGTACCTCAACCAGAGGCCTTTGGGATAACCAGTAAAACAGACAAATCACTTCTAAACAAAGCGTCTGCAGTAGTGCACTATGTATCAGACGTGAGTCATAGCAAAAAGTATCCGGAGCGCAAAGACTTTTTTGATGAAATTTAAATCTCACTTAACTAGGTTGACAGCAGTTTTTAGAAAATTGCCCCTTTATCTAGAGCAGCATTGCTAAGCCCAAACCTGAAGACATTTCACTGACATACCCCAGGTGATGTTGAGTGCAAAGCAGCATCTGGTTTGTGTCAATTTATACAAGATAGGTGCGAAATCTTGACGAACCTCCCCGACAGAGCAGATAAACGGCGTAGGGGGTAAGGGTATACTAGGTTTTAGCCGTTTGCTTATTCAATCATGCAGCACTAGGCCAAGGTTTGCCACACAACCTCTGAGGGCGCTCTCGTCTTACAGTTTTTAGCACGTCAGCTCGAAGACTATCTATGGGAATTATCTATTGGCGATCAAGAGGTCTTATCAACGCTTCCCGTAACCTTTAATGAGGGCGCCCTGGTTCTAGTTGAGCTAGACGAATCCAATCAGGTGGTGAAAATCCAAGAAGCAACGGATTGGATTTTAGATTTAGTATCTCAATTTTTAACCCAGGGTGTGACCCCCCAGTTTTTCCATCAAGAAGTAGAAAGGGCTGAACAATGGCGTCAATCTTTGACATTACAAAGTCAAGAAATTCGCCGCCGTGCGTTAGAAACTGCAGCCCGACGTGATGAGATTCAGGCACTTGAGAAAAAGCTACGGCTAGAGCAAGAGGAGCTTGAACGACATAACGAAACCCAATCACCCTAGTCACAGAAGGCGAAGCTCCCTCTTGCCAGAGTGATTGGGCTTATCGATTTTTTAAGCTGACTTTTGAGCAGACAGCAGTGAAGTATTGATAGCTATCTGAGGGACGGCTGCATCACCAGATGTAGTTAGAAAGATGGTGCGCAGCAGTCTAGCAGCAGCCCGTTGGGCTAGACTGCGAGCCACACGTTGACCCATCTTACGAGTCTCAGGTTTAGATAGCACCTGTGGTACAAACTTAACGACCGTTCCACCATTTACGCCTTTGGTTTCTCCAAGCAGACCCAAGATACGGCTGATATGCTCCCAGTCCTTGCTGGATGGCGATGTCGTCGACCCTACAGCTGGCTGATTCCTGACTAATTCGTTATTAACAGCGGTTTGTAGCCGTTGTACCAAGCTATAGCCAAGATGATCTAGACTCTTTGCAAGCTCATCAGCAAGGTGATCACGAATATAGTCACCGCGTTCGGAAAAGAGATAATCGATAGTTTGCTGCAAAACCTTTTCTAAATCGTAGTCTTCACTAGAGCGAGCATTACGCAAAAGATTTTCCAAACGATTCCACCGGAAATCACCGTCCTTAAACAACAGTTCCTGTAAAGACTGACGTAATTCGGGAGAAGGATCTGTCAGTAAACGCTTGGCAACATAGGGATAAGCCTTACTCAGCACCTTAAAGTTGGGATCAACACTGATGGCGATACCGTCTAGAGTTACAAGGGAACGAATAATCAAGGCGTAGTAGGCGGGAACCCGGAATGGATACTCGTACATCAGAGAAGAAAATTCATCGGTAATACTTTTGAGATTTAACTCAGCTACCGATGCGCCCAAGGCATTATTAAAAACTGTAGCTAATGCCGGAACAATTGGCGAAAGGTCCGTTTCGGACGTCAAAAACTCCAGCTTGACATAGTCGTTGGCTAAACCTTCAAAGTCACGATTAACCATATGGACGATGGCTTCTATCAGACCGTATCGCTGATAGGCTTCCACAGTACACATCCTGCCAAAGTCAAGGTAGGCCAGCTTGCCTTCATCGGTTACCAGTAAATTACCGGGGGGGGGATCAGCATGGAAAATCCCATGTTCTAAAAGCTGTCTGAGTGAGCACTGCACACCAATTTCAACAATTTCTGTAGCCTTTAACCCCTTGGCTTCTAGAACATCTGGTTCAGTCAGCTTAGTGCCATTGCTCCACTCCATAGTCAGCACTCGACGGGCCGTTAGCGACGTGTAAATCTTAGGCACAATGATGTCTGGAATGTATCCATAGAGAGTTTCAAAGCGCTGAGCGTTTTCCCCCTCATGGGTGTAGTCCATTTCCTCAAAGATACGGGTGCCAAACTCATCCATGATGCTGACCAAGTCACTACGCACCACGCTTAGGTTGTTGCACGCCCACTGAGCGAGTCGACGCAGCAGATAAATATCACGGGTAATTTGTACGGTTAGACCGGGGCGCTGAACCTTAATGGCTACATCCTCGCCCGTTTTGAGCTTTCCTTTGTATACCTGCCCAAGGGATGCCGCCGCCACAGGATTTTGGGAAATCTCTGCGTATATTTCAGTCGGAGACTGTCCTAAATCTTCTTTGATTAGCCGGAAGGCGATTTCGTTGGGAAATGGTGGAATCTGATCCTGCAGCTTGACCAGTTCTTCCATGAAAGCAGGAGGCACCAAGTCAGGGCGTGTTGAAAGCGCTTGACCAATTTTGATATAGGCGGGTCCAAGCTTAGTCAGTACTTCCCGCAGTTGAATCGCCCGTTTTGACTCATTTTTGATTTGGCTGCCGGTTTGACGATCCCAGAGGAGACCTAAACCAAATCCGAGAAACGTCAAAACTAGCTCTATAAGTCGCAGAAAAATCTGCAGTGTACGAGAGCGGTAGTAAAGTGCTATCGCAACTGGATCATAGACCAGCAGCTCATCCACAGACTTCACTGGAGATACCAGACGATGATTAAAGTTAGTGGACGTTGACACAGCATGCATAGGCTATATCCCTTACTTTTAGACTTTTCAATCGGCACGACTGCTCCGAGCAGCCTATCCACTGACACTTTTAAACTCGGTGTCAATAGATTTTCTACTTTGTTAACTATTGTAACAAGTTGTTTCCCATATCCTCATCAACTACAGCTAATGTCAGGATAATTTGCTCTGTAAACAAACAACAGTCGAAGAAACCGAAGGTATGTGCCACACCTTTAAAGAAATTAACTTAGTTAATTAAGTATGACCTCTATACAAACGTAGATTTTTTCCAGAACAGATCCAGCCCTCTACACGGAGTTAACGCTGAGTCAACAACTCACTTAATTTTCACGGTAAAAAATCCACAGTAAAATTAGTTAGCTCGCTGGCCGAGCAGTGCCGTTGCTGAGCTGTCTTATACTGTGATCTGGTTTAGTCGTCACGTTTTGTCATATCGCTTACTTAGGAGGCAATGGCCGTGCTAACCTCCCTAAAAATTGACAACTTTACTCTGATCGATCAGCTAGAGCTATCGCTACAGCCTGGCCTCAATGTCCTTACTGGAGAAACAGGTGCAGGTAAATCTATCATCCTTGATGCTATCGATACGGTACTAGGGGGCAAAGCCAGCGGTCGCCTGGTTCGTACAGGTGAAAAAAAAGCATTAATCGAAGCCACATTCCACGCTTCTCCTCCAGTGGAAGAATGGCTCTCTGCTAACGACATACCGCTTAATGGCGATGGTTTACGCTGCACTAGAGAACTAACCACAGGGCGAGGCAGCGTTCGCAGCCGCAGTCGTCTCAACGATGTCGTTGTTAAAAAAAACCAGCTTGAAGAACTGCGCCGTCTGTTGGTGGAAATTACGGCCCAAGGGCAAACCGTCCAGCTTGGCTCTCTTGACGCTCAGCGTGATTGGTTAGATAGCTTTTCTGGTAGCCAACAGCTACAGCAGCGTCAGGTAGTTACTCAGGCATATGCGGCTGCCGTCGATGCTAAGCAGGCTTTAGACCGCCGTCGTCGGGCTGAACAACAGCGTCAACAGCAGCTAGATCTGTTTGAATATCACGCCCAAGACCTCAACGGAGCCGACCTGCAAGATCCAGATGAACTAGACCGCTTAAAGCAAGAGCATCAAAGACTCAGCCACAGCGTGGAATTACAAAAACAGAGCTACGATGCTTACCAGATTCTCTATGAAAGTGACAGCAGCTTTGATAGCTGCTCCGATTTACTCGGACGAGTAGAACAGCTGCTTAGCTCGATGCAGCGCTTTGATGAACAAGTCACACCCGTACTGGATCTTGTCAGCGATGCTCTAGCGCAAGTCGAAGAAGCCGGTCGCCAGATAAATACCTATGGCGACAATCTGGAAACAGACCCGGCCCGTCTCGCTGATGTAGACGCCCGTATGAGCTATCTAAAACAGCTTTGTCGCAAATACGGTCGCGATTTGCCTGAGCTAATTGAGTACTACCAAGAAATACAGGTAGCCCTTGATGCACTGAATGGCGATGGGCAGTCTATTGAAGCTCTTGAAGCAGCTCACGAAGAGACAGAAACGAGGCTAGAGGCTGAATGCACTAAGCTGACAAAACTTAGGAAGAAAGCGGCTAAACGTCTAGAGTCACAGCTAGTCGAAGAACTCAAACCACTGGCGATGGAACGCGTCAAGTTCAAAGCTGATTTACGCTCAATTCCCCCTCAGGCTAATGGAGCTGATGTGGTCGAGTTTCTCTTTAGTCCCAATCCTGGTGAGCCACTACAGCCCCTGACAGAAGTGGCTTCTGGCGGCGAAATGAGCCGTTTTTTACTAGCATTTAAGGCCTGTTTTACCAAAGTAGATCCCATTGGCACTCTTATTTTTGATGAAATCGACGTAGGCGTATCAGGGCGGGTGGCTCAGACAATTGCCGAAAAGCTTTACCAGCTCAGTCAAAATCGCCAGGTTCTCTGTGTCACCCACCAGCCTTTGGTCGCTGCGAAGGCCGATGCCCATTTTCATGTTGACAAGCAGGTTGTTACTAACGGCAAAAAGAAAGCAGATGAACGCACGGTGGTCCGAGTCACCGGGCTAGCTGAAACGGCCCGTCGTGAAGAACTTGCCCAGTAAGCAGGTGGACGCTCCCATCAAGCAGGGATTGCATTTGCTGAGTCACTGCTCGCTCAAGCCGCTTCAATTCGCAAAAGCTTGTAAATTACTGGCCTATTGCTCAGCTGGATAAAACCAACCCCAATCAAAATAAAATGCGCTGGATAGCTATCCTGGGCCATCCTTAGCTGTGTACCTCTGACAAAGAGAAAAAATCTAAGGAAAGAGCTATGCAGTGACTAACGGTTTTACCCGTGCCAACATGGCTCGCAGGTCCTTACCTTCGATGACTTCTTCCTTGAGCAACTGCTGAGAAATAGACTCCAGCAGATCTCGATTACTGCGAAGAATAGTCAGCGCTTGTTCGTGGGCCGATTCGACTAACCCCTTGACCTCAGCATCTATGGCCCGTGCTGTTTCTTCACTCATGTTGCGACGGGCATTAGGCATACCGCTGTCTAAGAAAGAGTTTTGCTGACCTTTGTCATAGGCTAAGGGCCCCAATACATCACTCATGCCATAGGTCGTGACCATTTGCTCCGCCACTTCTGTAGCTCGCTGCAGGTCATTGGCGGCACCGGTTGTAATCGAGCCAAAAACCACTTCTTCCGCAGAGCGGCCACCGAGCAATGTGGCAATTTGCCCTTTTAACTCCTCAGCACTCCGCAAAAATCGATCTTCTGTCGGTAGCTGCAGGGTATAGCCTAGTGCAGCCATTCCCCGTGGAATGATAGAGATTTTTTCTACCTGTCCTCCCCCTTCCATAAGCGCACCGACCATGGCATGGCCAACTTCGTGATAAGCGACAATTTTTTTTTCCTTATCGTTGAGCACACGGCTCTTTTTCTCTAGACCGGCTACTACACGCTCAATCGCTTCAGCAAAGTCGGCTTGAATAACTGCCTGACGATTGTTACGAGCAGCCAGCAATGCCGCTTCATTCACCAGGTTGGCAAGGTCCGCACCAGCAAATCCAGGGGTGCGCGTAGCAATGGCATTGAGATCAACATCGTCGCCCAGTTTTACTTCTTGAGCATGAATCTTGAGGATAGCCTCGCGCCCTTTAAGGTCTGGACGGTCAACTAAAACCTGACGGTCAAACCGACCAGGACGCAGCAATGCTTGGTCCAATGTCTCAGGGCGGTTGGTCGCGGCCAAGACAATAATGGTGTTATCGTCAGCACCAAAGCCATCCATTTCAGTGAGCAGCTGATTTAGGGTTTGCTCTCGTTCATCATTACCGCCATAGAAGCCACCCGACGCACGAGACTTACCAATGGCATCTAGTTCATCGATAAACACAATACATGGGGCCTGTTTCTTAGCCTGCTCAAATAAATCTCGTACCCGTGAAGAGCCCACACCGACAAACAACTCAATAAATTCAGAGCCAGAAATACTAAAGAAGGGTACCCCTGCCTCACCAGCAACTGCTTTAGCCAACAATGTCTTACCGGTTCCCGGCGGGCCTACCAATAGAACGCCTTTGGGAATTTTTGCTCCAATTTCGGTAAACCGCTTTGGAGTTTTGAGAAAGTCAACGATTTCTATTAACTCAGTTTTAGCCTCTTCTACCCCCGCAACATCCTCAAAGGTAATTTTGGTTGCTTCGTCTTCTACATACACTTTGGCTTTACTCTTACCGATGGAAAGTGCGCCCTGAGGACCACCTCCTCGGGCCAAGAAAAAGCGCCATACGGCGATAAAGATGAGGGGAGGAATGACCCAGCTTAACAAGCTACCAATCCATTGATTTTGAGGGGGCGGCATGGCAGCAAACTCTACTACTTATGCCTCTAATAAATCGGGTAGATTGAGGTCAAAAATTGTCGTAGTAGAGTAAACTGCCCCAGATTCTCCTAAATCGTCTTTTACTTGATAGCGAATTTCATTTTGACCCACCGACGCCTTAACAACCTCATGCTCCTGCACCTGATGAATAAACATACTGTAGGGAGTACGGGGCGTGCGCTGAATGGGAAGAAAAAGATTGACTGTTAGTAGAATTGCCCCTAGCAAAAAGAGCAGATTACCAACTTGTCTGGAACGCGGTGGGCGCGGATCTTTATTGACGGGCATGGGCTAAGGTTCCTTATCAGATACGTCCTTAGCACTAGCGTATCAATGGAATTAGAGAAAAAACTTAATTGAAAACCGTACATTCGGGGTCGGGTTTTCAACGCTTTCTGAGCGTAAGATAAGGCTTGAAATGAGTCTCAGAGCCGCGCTTTGATATGCAGAGCAACAGCCTGTTGAGGAGCTACATTAAAGGTAGCGTTACCATCTGCATCGACAACGATTGGGGTATCACAGTTGGTGAAAACATCGGTCGGCACATCAGAAGATTTTTGAGATAATACATTGCAGTAGCTTCCCACTGGCAGTCCAGTCATGAGTGTTTTGCTGAGGACAGTAGATTCCTGATTGATGATGACAAATCCTCTGTTCCCCCTAGCAAATGCAATTTGATTACTGCCGTTATCCCACCAATGGTCAACGGTGGAGGTTCCCTGGGTGACGTTGCGAAACTCCACCATGTGGGCGATTTCAGACCAGCGGTGTTCACACCCCCAACCATCCCCACAGCTAACGGGAAGTGTTTGGCCTTGGCTATCAGCGGGAGGGCCGTTCAAATTGCCCTGCTCTTGTGGCCAGTCATAGCTGGACATAATCTTAGGAGTGCCGTAGGGCCAAGCCAGCATAAATATATTGGCTAGACGATAGCTGGCGCCACCATCTGCTGGGGCATAGAAGGTAACAATGTTGCGATCGCGACTCCGCTGAGTGATGTGGTTATCTGTAAACACAACGGCTTTATGGCTAGGCATTAGGCCCCAAGCTTCACCAAACAGCACCAGATTTTTTAGCTCGCCGTAGAGCACCTGTTCACCCAAATTTCGACCATAGCGAAACTCAGTGACTGCACCGTTACTAAAATAGTCACTGGGTTGAATAGAACTATGGGCCGCACTGGCCACATCTTGATAGATAAACGGTCGCCCCCCATCAGTATTAAACCGGGCATTTAGGGGCCGCAAACGACGCAAGATTTTGGCAATATGCGGCGGTGGCACATACTTGGCAGCATCAATGCGAAATCCAGCCACACCCAAATCCAACAGCTCATTCATGGCAGCTGCGATCGCAGCTTGAACTTTCTCACTGCCCGTATCTAAATCTTGACGTCCGTCTAGCTGACAGCTTTGTACTTGAGCAAGGTTGTCAGCATAGTCACGAAACTCAATGGCACAGGGGTCATTAAAATTGGCTTTTGTATAGGGCACCCCATCATACAAAAACTGGGTGGTATCAAAATCGCTACCGCCGCTTCCCTGACCCGCTCCATCACTGGCCATGTGATTAATCACTACATCGGCATAGACTTTAACACCAGCGTTATGACAGCGGCTGACCATATCAGCTAACTCAGAGCGGTCGCCACTGCGGCTCACTAGCTCATAACTCACTGGCTGGTATCGCTGATGCCATGGAAACGGATTGGGCTCTTGAGCGATAACTCGATGCTCATGGGGTGGAGAAATCTGTACAGCTCCATATCCATAGGGGCCTAACCAGGTTTCACATTCTTGAGCAACATCTGACCAACGCCAATCAAATAGCTGAACAATTACAGAGCGGGAACTTGCTAACGTTTGTCTACCGGCAGCGGGGGGAGGCTGTGTTGCGACCTGACATCCGCCCATTCCAAGCAGACAAATTAGAGCTGCTGACTGTCTGATAAATGCTGCCAGTCGTTTTGCACTTACCAAGGAACCCACTGGGCTCCACCACCTGCGATCGCAGGAAGAATCAAAATTTCAATAGGCAAAGCCAGCATAGACACCTTTAACGTTTGTTCAGTATTAGTCATGTATTATCCATGACCAGTAGTTGGCCAAGTAATATTTTTTACACAGGTGCAGCACATCTGTCGGACTTCTTGAGATTTTTTTAAACCTTCTGAATACGTTACCTAATATAAAAACCTGCTCCCAGGGGGGAGAATCCCCCTAAAAGCAGGTTTTATAGATTTATCACCCTAGTCCTATAAAAGCACTAGGCTACGTAGACGCGGTGGACAGTTACCAACCGTTATCAGCTTGAGACAACACATAAGCCGCCACATTTTCGATTTGCTCAGGCGTCAAACGTCCACTAAAAGCAGGCATGCCACCATTACCATTGGTTACTTGATAAACAATGGCCTCGGCAGTATCTTTGCCATAGGCAACTAAATCATCCTTCTTTAGGGTCTTGGCAGGGTTAACAGCGTTGCCACCACCGATATGACAAGCTGCACAGTTAGCAGAAAATACCTGAGCGCCAGCGCCAGCATCAGCCGCCATAGCAGGAGACGCAACTAAGAACAGCGCACCAGCCACGAACGCTACAACAGTAGCCAAAATAGACTTCATCGAATACTCCTCTCAAAAAATCACAGTCTAAAAGCCAACAATTTCAGCTTTAGGCTGAAAATTTGACCATAAATCATCGTCTCTAGTTTTTTTGGCTCAGGTCAAATGACAGCGAGTCAGAGATGAAGGATTGTAAAGTCCGTCTCATCAAATTTAGTGGCATTAGGGTTTGATGGCGGCGGCTCTGCACTAGAACATTCGGTAGGTCAAACCTATTGATGCATTTGAACAAGGTTGGGGAAATCGCCAGTTTTACAGGGCTCTGAGCGTTGATTTATTTCCGTAAATGACAAACCAGAAAGACTTAATGACGCTTTATTTTTGGTTTATTTGCCTACGGAGACGGCAGGCATTCTAAAATAATTATGCACTTGTAGTTAAGCATTCTTAACTACATCCAACTTCAACCTTGAGAAAACCACTATGACCTTTATCAACCGAGCGATGCGAGCCATGGGTGCGCTGCTAGTGACAGCTGCTCTGGTTTTTGCTGGCACTGTTTTCAATGCAGCCCCTGCCTACGCTACTGATCACCAAGTCAAGATGGGTTCCGATGCCGGTTTGCTTGCGTTTGAGCCCGCAAATTTAACCATTAAAGCTGGCGATACAGTCACTTGGGTTAATAACAAAATGGCCCCTCACAACGTTATCTTTGATGCTGCTCAGGTTCCTGGCGGCAAAGATGTTGCTGACGAGCTTTCCCAAGAGCAGCTGACCTTTTCCCCCGGTGAGTCCTACTCTTCCACATTCGCTGACCCCGGCGAGTATAGCTACTTCTGTGCCCCTCATCGTGGTGCTGGCATGGTTGGCAAAATTGTTGTTGAGTAACCATCAAAAAACTATCTTGGTTTGATGAGAAGGACGGTCTGATTGGACCGTCCTTTTTGTTGATCATATTTTTGTTGCTATTTGGTTTAATTTGGTTGCTCCCGCTAGCTCTGCTTGGCTAACAGTGGAGCTGCCGACAGCAGAGTTTTTGTATAAGGGTGCTGTGGTGCGCTAAACAGCTGCTCGGTCAGCCCCAACTCGACGATTTTGCCACTGTTCATAACGGCAATGCGATCGCACAGGTATCGAGCTACCCACAGATCATGGGTAATAAATAAATAGGTTAAATCCAGCTCATCCTTAAGCTCGAGCATTAGCTCGAGCACCTGCGCCTGGACACTGGCATCCAGCATACTCACTGGCTCGTCGCAAATTATCAGCTTTGGCTTAGTAATCAGAGCGCGAGCAATCGCCACCCGCTGCTGCTGCCCCCCAGATAAATCCCCTGGATAACGTTGATAGTACTCCTCGGTCGGTGTGAGCCCAACGCGCTTTAGCATGGCATGCACCTGCTCTTTGGCATCAGCTGCACTGGCTAAAGCGTGAATGATCAGCGGATCGGCAATCCCTCGTCCTACGGTCATCATGGGATTAAGACAGGCATGGGGATCTTGGAAGATCATTTGAAAGTTGCGTCGCTGAGCCTGGAGCTGGTTCCGTGGCATACCCACCAAGTTTTGCCCGATAAATTCCACTCGACCCGAAGTGGGCGGAATAATCTGCATGAGTGCGCGCGAAAACGTGCTTTTACCACAGCCAGATTCCCCCACCAGCCCTAACACTTCACCGGGGTACAAATCTACCGAAACACCGTCCACCGCTTTAATGGTCTCTGGTGGAGTTCGGTTAAATAGCTTTGAGAGCAACCCTTGCTCGAGGGTATAGTGCTTAACCAAACCCTGTACTTTTAGCAGCGGAGCAACCGTAGTTGCTTCTATGGCTACATCGTCAGCGTCGTAGTCTTGCAGCTGATGGGCGGCCTGTAGCAAAGACTTTGTGTAGTCGGCCTGGGGGTGATATAGCACTTGTTCAGTGGCCCCTAGCTCCTCCTGTTTGCCCTGGTACATGACCGCGATGAGATCGCAATACTCCCCCACCAGCGCCAGGTCGTGAGAAATGAGGATCAGTGCCATCCCTCGTTCTCGACATAGCCGGGTAAGCGACTCTAAAATTTGCGCCGAGACAGTAACATCCAGACTCGTTGTCGGCTCATCTGCCACAATCAGTTTTGGATTGAGCAACAGCGCCAAAGCAATCGCCACACGCTGGCGCATACCGCCGCTAAACTCATGGGGATATTGATCCCAGCGATTGGCCGCAATATTGACGGATTCAAGTGTTGCGATCGCAATTTCTTTCGCTTCGCGTTTAGATAAGTCAGACCGATGGGCCTGCAGGGTTTCTACACAGTGATCCCCAATCGTCATCAATGGATCTAACCGCGTCATAGGGTCTTGAAACACCAGCGATACGGCCTCACCTCGAAAGCGACGAATTTCCTGAGGTAAAAACTCGAATACGTCTTTCCCCTCAAATAGTGATCGACCTTGAGTTTGACTTCCGCCAGGCAGCAATCGTAGTGCAGCACGCCCCAAAGTTGACTTACCACAGCCAGATTCACCCACCAACCCAAGCATCTCACCTGAGTTAAGGGAAAGGGATACATTCTCTACTGCCCAGGTTGTTTGCTTTGGATAAGCAACACAAAAGCTATCAAGCTGCAGCAATGGTTGAGCCATAGACACCAGAGAACAACGCTTAAACCATTAAATAATGAGATGGGCTAAAAGCTCTGCGTAAACCTCACTTTTCAAACCGCCGCATCAGATAGGCCACTCCAAAATCTCCATTTGGATGTCCCTCCAGGAGCGTGGCCAACTCAAAGAGCTTCTCCGCAATCTCTGGCCCTAGCTTCTCCGCCGTTGCTGTCCGCTCGCGCAATTCAACTTCAGCAACCCGCACATGACTTTGCCATTCATCCGTAAATAGCACTGGGATGTAAGCATTTAGTCCCAATTCCGTTAATACAGCCCACTCACCATCGTCACACCAAATCCCTTTGCAAGCAGGGCAGCGCTCGACAAAAAAAGTAATTTGCTTGAGGTTAATTCTCGCCCGTACTAAATAAAATCCACAGTTGGGGCATAGTCCAGCCCGAGTGTCATAGCGAGACGGTTGATAATCAATGTCACAGTTGATAGGCACCGTCAAACTATCAAGCCTTACGGATAAATCTGTCTGATTAGACTGCCATGTCTGATAGTCTTCAGACATAATCCATGACCCGCTGCAGATAGAACAACTAGATGCCTTTAACCCATCAACCAGCTGACCTGCTATCAGCGATTCCTGCGGATGTTTAGGACAGAACATCGCCCTCCATGAATACAAAGACAGAGAGCCTGGGCGGACAATTTTCCTAACCCGGTCTCTAAAGACGTAGCCGTCAACAAGGAAAAACTACGATTTACAACGTAAGTACAGAGTAAATCACAGGAATCGAACTACTTCAACCATTTTGGCTAGACACATCGCCTACAGTTAAACACTATTCACAGAGATTAATCAGGGCCTGAGTAAAGCCCTGCAGCTGGTTTAAGCGCTGTTCAATCTGCACTGTGCGTTGCTGTCGGGTCTGGCTATTGCGTGCTGAGCGCACAAAGCTCACCTCTACAGTTAAAAGGCGCATGTGGCGATGAAGCTCAGTGACAGCTGCACGCCATTGTGACTGATTCTTAGTCAGCTCAAAATCAATCACCAAAGGCCAAAGTGTCTCGTTAAAAAAATTTTGCAAGTGATTAGCATGCTTAGCCATATCATCTTGCTCCATAACCGCCTGTAGCTGATTCAGCCGATCTACATAGCCATGCAAGGCCTCAACGGTAGTAAGTGTCATGTTTTCATAATAAGATGAGTCTTTAATAAAGCGATTCAAATTCAAGTTTTATATCTGTAGCTTTTACATAAGTGTTTTACCGTTCTGCATCCAGACGCTTAATCTATAAGGAAGCAAAATCAGACTACATAGAGCGAATTCACTGTTGAGTTCGCCAGTTTTAATAATTAGGGTGAATCGTCTACAACAGCCATCAGTAGCGTCAGACTAAAGCTGTAAGAATTTATACTCTTAATCTATACCTACAAATAAAATGTGGACATCCTGGGCAAAATAGGTCGTGAAGGGTTGACCTATCCCATTACAGGAGTAGTTTCTTACATAGGACAGATGATTGTGGATCTTGCTTAATTGCTAGATGCCAGGGCTCTGCAGTTCACAAATTCTTTGTCGGTTAGTCTGTACAGATACAGATATTCACCGAGCTTCATATAGCCGGGCCTTTCCAGTCTTATCCTCCCTCTTTATCTATCATGACCTTAGCTGCCCCTGTTCTCCCCAACGACTGTACCTTACCGACCTGGTTAAGGTCCTGCATTCTGGAACACAGTCGGCCAGACAGTAACCCCAAGGTTCCTATCGAACGCCCCAAGGACAACAACCAGCTTGTGTGTCGAGCGTTTGAATTTGCCTACCAGCTGCATAAAGGGCAGATGCGGGCCTCGGGTGAGCCCTACATTGCCCATCCGGTAGCAGTGGCCAACATCTTGCGCAGTCTAGGAGGAGACAGCGCTATGATTGCAGCCGGTTTTTTGCACGATGTCGTAGAAGATACAGACGTCTCAGCCGATGAAATTGAAACTCATTTTGGGGTGGAGGTTCGCCGCATGGTTGAGGGGGTTACCAAACTCTCAAAGTTTCAGTTCAACAGCAAAACAGAACGTCAGGCCGAGAACTTTCGCCGCATGTTTCTGGCAATGGCCCAAGATATCCGCGTCATCGTCGTCAAACTGGCAGATCGACTGCACAATATGCGGACGCTGCAGCACTTACCCCGTGAAAAGCAAATCCAAAAAGCTTGCGAAACCATTGAGATTTTTGCCCCACTCGCTAATCGTTTGGGTATTGGCCGCATCAAGTGGGAGCTAGAAGATCTTTCCTTTAAGTATCTTGAGGAAGCCTCCTATCAAAAGATCAAAAACTTAATTTCTGAAAAGCGCACAGATCGAGAATCTCGTCTGAAGCAGGTGGCTGGATTATTAGAGATTCATCTAAAGGAAGAAGATATTAGCTGCGTTGACATTAATAGCCGCCCCAAACATCTCTACAGCATCTACCGCAAGATGCAGCGTCAACAAAAGGATTTCCATCAGATTTATGACATTGCCGCCATCCGCATCATCGTCAGTACCAAGGTTGAGTGTTATCGGGCTCTAGCGGTAGTGCATGACCGATTTAAGCCAATTCCTGGTCGATTTAAAGACTACATCGGGTTACCTAAAGCCAATCGTTATCAGTCACTTCACACAGCTGTCATTGGTGAACAAGGGCGACCGATTGAAGTGCAGATTCGGACTATGGAAATGCACCGCATAGCCGAGTATGGAATTGCCGCCCACTGGAAGTATAAAGAAACTGGCAATAGCAATACTCAGGTCAACGCTGAAGACGAAAAATTTACGTGGCTACGTCAGCTACTCGAGTGGCAAAGCGATCTTAAGGATGCCCAAGAGTATCTAAGCGATGTTAAAGATAATCTTTTTGATGAGGAAGTATACGTTTTTAGCCCTCGTGGTGACGTTTTTGCCCTCGGTCAAGGGGCAACTCCTGTGGACTTTGCCTATCGGATCCATACTGAAGTAGGCCATCACTGTGCTGGAGCAAAGGTCAACGACCGTATCGTCACCCTTGATACACAGCTTGAGAATGGTGACATTGTTGAAATTCTGACCAATAAAAACTGCCGTCCCAGTTTAGACTGGCTTAATTTTGTCGTATCTGCTGGTGCCCGCAGTCGAATTCGTCACTGGTACAAACAGTCTCACCACGAAGAGAATATGACCCGTGGCCATGCCATGCTTGAAAAAGTTATGGGACGAGGTGGGCTTGATTCTTTGTTGAAGTCAGCCCCGGCACAAAAAGCCGCCCAGCGTAGCAACTATCCATGTGTTGAAGACATGCTGGCAGCCCTTGGCTATGGCGAAATCACTCTGAACTCTGTGGTGAATCGTCTCCAGGAAGCGACAAAGGAATTGCAGCCGGTCGAGCCGGTCGATGACGACGCATTAGCGGACCAGATCAACGATGGTGCGGTGGTGCGGACCCGCTGGAATGGCAGTGATACTAGCAAAAAGGAAATCGGTAGCTCGATCATTGGTGTGGAAGGTCTTCTGCATCATATTGCTGGCTGTTGCAACCCATTGCCGGGTGAATCCATTCTTGGTGCAGTATCGCTGGGTGCCCGGGGCATCGCCATCCATCGTCAAGGCTGCCCCAATGTCGCCTCTGTACCTGGGGAACGTCTGATACCCGTAAGGTGGAATTCAACAGAGGCTATCGCTGGCAGACAAACTTATCCAGTCATGCTCAAGCTGGAGGTCATTGACCGTGTCGGTGTTCTCAAAGATATCTTGAGTCATCTATCGGATCTAAAAATCAACGTCCATCAGGCGACGGTAACTACATTCCCTGACCAGATTGCTGAAATTGATTTAGGTATTGATGTCAAAGATCATGCCCACTTTGACCGGACAGTCAAAAAGTTACGCAAGATGACTGATCTGCTTAAGCTCAAACGCATTAGTCAGATGGATTAGCGGCATCACGATTGATGCAAGATTAGGCGATTGCCAGCCGGATCATAGGCATAAATTTCTTGCCCATGGCTAGCGTGAACAATCTCGCCCGGTGGCGGATAGCCTATCGTTGTGAGAGTTGCGATCGCACCTTCTAGATTGTCCACCTCCAAACACAGGCTCATGCTGCTGGCGGTTCCTGTAAATTCAGCAACACTGTCTTGACTTGGCTTAAAGAGGGCTAGCGTTAGCCCCGGCAACACAAATTCAGCATACCGTTCAGGCACATACGATTGCGGCAACTGCAGCAGCAGTTGCTGATAAAACTCAACCAGTGTCTGCAGATTGTCGCTAGCCAGCGTAACAAATGCAGTTGAGACCTTCATTTGATCAGACACCTAACGGCAACTCACTTACCAATACAAAATCGACTAAATATCTCATCTAACATCGACTCCGTCATCTCTTCTCCGGTCACCTCGCCTAAAGCCCGAATCGCATCCCGCAGATCAATGGTCCAAAAATCTAGCGGTAACGCCTCCTGCATCGTAACTTTTACCTGCTTTAGCGACCTGTGGGCTCGGGTTAGGGCAGCTGACTGACGTTGATTAATCGCCAGCTCTGTATTGGCTGCCGTCACTTTTTTGGCTCGGACAATATCTAAAATGGCGCTTTCTAACGCGTCAATGCCTTGCTCCAGGGCAGCAGCTGTCTTAATTAAAGGAACATCCAAGATCGGCAGTGGTTTAGGCGGCCCCAGATCGACCTTGTTGACAACGATGATGTGGGGTTTATGGTTAATATCGCGATACAGTCTCGTTTCAGTCTCGGTCCAACCCACCGTGCCATCCACCGTTAGCAACACCACATCAGCACTTTGGGCAGCCGTCTGGGAACGCTCAATGCCCAACTGCTCTACCTGGTCGGTTGCATCTCGGATACCGGCTGTATCTAATACCTGCACAGGAATTCCCCCGACCACCAGCTGAGATTCGACCACATCGCGGGTAGTGCCGGGCAAAGCCGTTACAATGGCGCGATCGCAACGGCTCCACGCATTCAGCAAACTAGATTTGCCAACATTGGGCTGACCCACAATCGCCACCTTCAAACCCGTGCGCAATAGCTCTCCCTGGTGGGCAGTGGCCAACACCTGCTCAACGTCAGTCAGAATAATCTCTAGCTGCTGACGCACACCATCTTCATCGAGCGGTGGCAAATCATCGGCAAAATCAATGCGGGCTTCTACTTCAGCCAGCACATCTAAACACCGGCTGCGACAGTGACGAATTACTTTGATGAGCTTGCCTTGAATACCGGCCAGGGCCGCTTGGGCCGCTTGCGGCGATTGAGACCCCACTAAATCAGCAAACCCCTCAGCATGAGTCAGGTCTAAACGACCGTTAAGAAATGCCCGCAGAGTAAATTCCCCTGGTTCAGCTAACCGAGCACCTTGGGCAATACACAGCTGCAACACCTGCTGCACCGCCATGATGCCACCATGACAGTGAAACTCCACGACATCCTCACGAGTGTAGGAACGTGGCGATCTCATTAAGAGCAGCAGAGCTTCATCAATGGTTTGGCCAGTCTCAGGATGGGTAATGTAACCGTAGAGAATGCGATGGCTTTCCCAGGGGCCTGAGCTACGAAATACCTGCTGAGCAATCGTGACAGCGGTAGAACCCGACAGACGGACAATGCCAACACTGCCTTGCTGCGGCACAATTGCGGTTGCGATCGCAGCAATTGTTTCCCCCTGTACAATCGTTGCTTTTTGTTCCGTCACGCGGCGGCTCCTGGCTGACATTAACTTGTAACGATACCCTATGCCGCCTCTGCAGCAGGACCATCAGGAATGACCAAACAGGCTCATGTAGTCATAATGACTACTAGTAGCCCATTAAACGGCAGCCCTACCTTATTCGCGATCAATTCAAAAGGAATCTCGCCGTGGCGGCTCCAAACAAAAATTTTGACCCCGACCCATCCAATCTCCAACGATCTTACAAAAGATCACATTTTTCAAAACGCAACAAGCGGGGTAAGTTAGAGCGTCTGGTTAGATATATCTATATTCGGTTTATTCGGCTCCGGAGTCATCCTCAAGCTATCGCCAGAGGGATAGCTGCAGGTGTCTTTGCCGGTAGCTATCCCTTATTTGGGTTACAAACAATTATCGGAGTTGCGATCGCGGCGGCTGTTCGAGGCAACAAGCTAGTAGCCGCCGCTGCGACATGGATTAGCAACCCCCTCACCTATGTACCTATTTACGCCTTTAACTATCAAATCGGGCGATGGATTCTAGGACAGACAAATACCACCAGTCTCAACAATCGTTCTCCTCAAGAATGGATGAATCTGGGCTTTGACATTACTGTTGCTTTACTGGTCGGCAGCACCCTAGTGGGCATTGTACTGGCTGTCATCAGCTACTACGTTGGACTCCATCTAGCTCATACGGTCAAATCTAAATCTAGACAGAGCAAACGCTAGATTGCCGGAGACTGGATTTACAGACTATCTATAACTACAATCATTACTGGGACAGGATACATTAATCAAAAAAGCTAGATGCTAACGGTTAATGCACGTTAATATGGACATCGGGTGCAGTGGTAAAAGTTGATCAAATGTAACTTCTAATTCAATGTTACTTTTGACAACTTTAGACAATATAGATTAGGGTTCGTTTATTAGTACTCCCCAGTTCGCTGGGAAAGTATTCTCGAAAGGCCTTATTTCTCATTGAACAATTAGCCTGTTGTTTTCGACAGGTTTTATAGAAGCCAGTTTTTCCACAGTGAAATGTTCCCCAACACAGCTTGCCACACCATTAAGTACCGCATTAGCTGCAATAACTCACCTAAGGCTACCCGTCTAACCTTTCGAGAAACCGCCCCACGCAACCATAACCGCCTCAAGCCCTACTTGTACGCAGCTAACTACACTGTGAGTAGTGTTGATGAAGCCTATCAGCTGTTGCGAGAATACTTGTACACAAACGGTGTGACAGCCGTTGAAGAACTGAATTTTCCTAACCGAGGCAAAATTGAGGTCATACCAGGGTCTGCCTGGTGTGGCTTTCAAGCCAGCATTCAAGACGACTGTGATGCAGTTGATAGAGATAACGATAGATGCAAGCGGCTAGCTAGCTAGACGCGCCCCAAATCAGCCTTAGAACTGAGCGGCATCATAGTTGCCTGACATCGGTGCCGCATTGTCTCGTTTTGAGCCCAACAAGTCGAGCCGCTCAACTCGAATTACTGGGCTAGAGCGCTGTGCCCCTGTCGATCGGTCTTGCCAGCTATCTAGCTTAAGTGCGCCGACAACGCCAACTAGACTGCCTTTTTTTACATAATTGGCGGCTACTTCAGCATTACGCCCCCAAAGCTCCAAATTAAACCAGTCGGGCTGCTCGCTATTGCGCGTACGCCGATTGACTGCGATCGCAAATTTGCAAAGCACATTACCCGATTCAAAATAGCGAACTTCAGGATCTCGTCCTGCTCGCCCTACAAGATTTACAACATTTAGACTCATTGGTTATTTAGCAGTTGCGGATGACTCTGTAGCTACCTACTTTATATGCACACACGCATTTATATGCACACACGCATTGGCATCTAGAGGTATCGTTGTACCTTGCCATACAGTAAGGAAAAAAGTCAGTCTTTTCCCGTACCACTCAGTGTCCATGTATCTCAGACCGTGTAACCTTGAAGTAAAGTGGACACACAGCATAGTTAACCATTGAAGTGCTCTCAACCTGTTACAGACATAATTCAAGTGGTCCATACAACGGTTGAGGTTAGAAGTACAGACTGGACGTGAATATATAAAACGTAATAGAATCCACATCGGTCTGTGAAACGTTTATTTATCCTTTCGAAGCTCGTTTGGGGGCATGTCTAACAGTGAGTTTACTTGATCGCTTTTCATTCTCCCGTGACATGGGCATAGATCTGGGTACTGCCAACACCCTGGTTTATGTCTCGGGTAAAGGCGTTGTCTTGCAAGAGCCCTCTGTTGTAGCCAGGGATAAAGACGGCAAGCCATTAGCGGTAGGCGAAGAAGCTAAGCGCATGCTAGGGCGGACCCCTGGCAACATTACAGCCTTGCGCCCCTTACGAGACGGGGTAATCGCCGATTTTGACACGGCTGAGCTAATGCTTAAGCACTTTATCAAGCGAGTGCATGAAGGACGCGCGTTGGGCATGCCCCGCATCGTCATTGGTATTCCCAGCGGTGTTACCGGTGTAGAACGTCGAGCCGTTATGGACGCGGCCCTGCAGGCGGGGGCGCGTATGGTCTATTTAATTGATGAGCCGGTTGCTGCCGCCATTGGTGCAGGTCTTCCTGTGGCTGAACCTACCGGAAATATGATTATTGATATCGGTGGAGGCACCACAGAAGTTGCTGTCTTGAGTTTGCAGGGAACTGTATTGAGTGAATCGGTCAGAGTTGCTGGCGATGAGCTTAGTGATTCCATATCTCAGTACATGAAAAAGGTTCATAACTTGGTAATTGGTGAACGCACAGCTGAGGAAATCAAGATCAATATTGGTTCTGCCTACCCAAGCCCCAACGACGGTGAGATCGTTCTAGACGTGCGAGGATTACACCTGCTATCCGGGTTACCGAGAACCGTAACTGTAAAAAGTGCTGAAATCCGCGAAAGCATGGCAGAACCGCTATCGGTCATCGTTGAGGCCGTTAAACGGACATTAGAAAGAACACCTCCGGAGTTAGCAGCTGATATTATCGACAGAGGTATCATGCTGGCTGGCGGTGGTGCTCTGCTCAAGGGCCTAGACACCCTAATCAGCCATGAAACCGGTATCGTAGTCCATGTGGCAGCAGACCCACTCAGCTGTGTTGTGTTGGGTACCGGACGAGTACTTGAGAACTTCAGTCAGATGGAGCGGGTATTTAGCGCTCGTTCTCGCGATCTGTAGAAAGTTTGATAAGCGGTTAATGACTACTGTTTGCAAATTATGTTTGCACTGAGACGCTGGTGGGATAGATATGCAACAAGGGCTGGTATTGCGGCCCTTGTAATCGGTTTAGCCTGGGGAATGCGTCAGAGCCAGGGGGCTGTAGTTTATGAAATCTATCAGGTTCTGACCGCGCCGCTTCAACCTGGACTCACTCAAGCAGAGCGTTTAGAAAATGCTTATATTCTTGAGCTACAGCAGCGGGTTATTGAGTTAGAAAATCAAAATCAAAGCCTCCGGGAAAATATTGACTACACCGACAGTCAGGGTAAAGTCACGCTGGCAGCTGTGATTGGTCGTAGTGCTGATAACTGGTGGCAGCAAATTACGGTTAACAAAGGTAGCTTAGCCAGTGTTACAGAAGGTGACATGGTTACAGGGCCAGGCGGGTTAGTCGGTCGGGTTACCAGTGTTTCACCCAACACCAGCCAAATTTTGCTAGTGACTGACCCGACCAGTCAAATGGGGGTCAAGGTTAGCCGCAGTCGTGCGTTGGGTGTGGTACGTGGCAACGTCGATGGACGTATCGTCATGCAGTTTTTTGAAACTACACCAGATGTTAAACCTGGCGATGTTATTGTGACATCGTCCTACAGTCGGCTTTTCCCTCAGGGCATCCCAGTTGGACGGATTGAGAGTATGGATTTGAAAAAAAGTCCGGCTCCTGAAGCTGTCATCCAGCTATCGTCTCCTCTGAATATTTTGGAATGGGTAACGATCCACCCATTTGAGGCTAAAACTGACGTTAATGCTCCCCCTGCGGAAATCATCAACACCGAGTCAACTCCGTAGCAATGGCTGAGCCCTATGACCACATCCAAAGGGAAAGATACCCTATCTGATTTTCAAAAAACGTGCCTCAATATTGGCATTGTGGTGGGGTCTGGTTTAATTTGCCTGCTGCTGTCACCCATGCGTTTTCCGGGAATTGAGCTGTTGGGGGTTTCTCCAAACTGGCTGTTGATATGGGTTGTGATCTGGAGCATTCACCATCCCATTGTTGACGGTGCGATCGCAGGTATTGTCTTAGGTTTATTACAAGATGGTTTAACCGGTCCTTTTCCAACCCATGCGTTAAGCCTGGCATTGGTTGGCATGCTAACGGCACGGTTACAGCGTCAACGACTGATTCAAGAAAACGTCGTACTTATAGCCTTTATTGTTTTTGGCATGGCTGTAATTGCCGCCACAGTAATGGCCCTACAAATGAGCTTTCGCCATTTACTATGGCCCAATTCACCTTACCTAAGTCTTTGGCAAATTTGGCGAACTCATCAGCGCGTTGCTCTCAGTTCCGCCATTCTCAGCAGTTTATGGACACCCGCTTTATACTATCCCCTACATCGTTGGTGGAAACGATAATTGCACCGTGCGATTGGGATGCTCTAACCCAACCCTTTGTTAGGGGTTGGGTATCTAAGTGAGAAATAACGATTAAATGCCCTGCGCTCAAGCGACTTGCAAAACCTGGGTCATGGGTCTGCTTTGCACAGCCTTCAGCAAGTTTGGCTCAATCGATGTGGGTTGATAGCGCCTTAAATACTCCTGACTGCGAATACCGCTCGTCAGTGCAACGGTGGCGCTCCCAGCGCGCTGGCCAGCAATAATATCTGCTTCAGTATCGCCAATCATGCAAGTGGGGTGGGTTTGATACCCCTGGCTGTTTTGGGTTGCGATCGCACGTTCTAAAAGCGCAACTTTCTGCTCAGCTCGATTTAGATGGGCGGCATTCATATCGGAAGCGCCAAAAATTTCATCAATATGCTGACTCAAATCGTTGGCCTGCAAAAACGCTTGCACCTGTCTTGGATGCCTTAACGTTACCAAGACCAGGCGTAAACCCATTCGCGTCAGTTGGTGTATAGCGGGCTCCGCACCAGGCTGTAGCGTGTCCCACTGCAGTAAGTGAGGATGATTCACAATGCGCTTTACCTGCTGCAACAGGGTCTCTATCAGACCTTCCGGCACACCCGAGCGAAACGCAATCTCGGTATCCGCAACCCGATTGCGTTTCATACACCAAAACTGCTTTTTAGATAAAGGCTGAAGTGTCAACGATTCACCGTGGCGCTCTTGATGACTCGCCTGTAAGGTTGAAAGCCCTAACCGATAGGTGCGATAGTAGCGTTCCGAAACATCTACAATCGGGCCATCAAAATCGCAAAACAACACTTGCCTTGAAGGCGCTTGAAACAAGGACATTAGATCAGTACTGTCTCAGCATAAAGGGAATTGGGATAGTTAAACTTCGGCACCATTTTTATGCAAAATGGCTAGCTCAGTTAACATTTCTTTACTTTATCAAGGAGAACCGGAACTTGCACAATCGCATTCAGAGAAAATAGAGTGTCACATTCGCTGAATTGTCCATACAGCATCTCTTTCCATTAGAGAATAAAGCCGGTTGTCCCCCAAGTCTGCGGGCAATTTTAGGTTACCCAGCATTACGTTCCAGCAGCATTGTTACTGGGCCATTATTATCAATGGCGACTTGCATGTGGGCAGAAAATTGCCCTGTTTCTACCTGTAACCCACTCAGTCGCAGTTTAGCTACAAACTGTTCATATAGCTTAACGGCCTGCTCGGGAGATGCCGCCCGGTCAAACGAGGGGCGTCGACCTTTGCGGCAGTCGCCATAAAGCGTGAACTGACTAATTACTAGCAAAGCTCCCTGAACATCCTGAACTGACCGATCAAACCGGCCTGAATCTCCTTCAGGAAAGAGTCTGAGCGACAGGCATTTTTGGACCATCCAATCGAGTTCTTGAACAGTATCGGTTTTAGCGATCCCCACTAGTAAGTTCAGACCCTGGCCAATTTGGCCTACTATCTGTCCATCAACCATCACCTGGGAAGCTGTAACTCGTTGAATTACAACGCGCACTAGCCGCCAAAGCCTCTACCGCGACCTTGAGACTCCAAACAAAAGCATTCCTCAATTTCAGCCTTTAGCGCTTCGTGGTCAAGGTTCTGGCCAATGAGTACTAGCTGAGTCTTGTGGGGGCGTCCGTTCCACTCTTCATCTTCCAGCGAAAAGCGCTTGCCGCTTAGATGAAATATGTGGCGTTTTTCACTTTCGTCAAACCACAGAATTCCTTTGGCTCGAAATACGTTTTCAGGTAGCTTGTTATCTAAAAAACGCTGAAATTTGCGAATTGCTAGAGGCTGATCACGAACGATGGAAATCGATGTAAAGCCATCTACATCAAGATGGGAATGCTCGTGATGATCGTGATCATGCTCGCCATGACTATGGTCGTGAGCGCAGTTGGAATGGTCGTGGTGATCGTGATCGGCGTGGGAATGAGCATGCTCGCCATGATCGTGCTCAGCATGGGAGTGATTATGGTCAGAATGTTCGTGATGATGATCGTGGGCTTCTTTTTCAGCAGACTGAAAGTACTTGTCAGACTCAAACAGCCCCACACTTAAAATTAAGGGCAGTGGCACCTCTGACTGAGTTGTCCGTAAAATACGTGCACCTTCTTTGATGTCACGTACTTTTAGCTCCAGCTTATCCAAATCGCCTGCATCGACTAGGTCGACCTTGTTGAGCAAAATAATGTCACCGTAGGCAATTTGGTTGTAGGCCGCCTGGCTATTGAATAAATCGACACTGTAGTTTTCTGCGTCCACTAGCGTCACGATAGAGTCCAAGCGTGTCAGGTCTCTTAATTCAGTCCCCAGAAACGTCAGAGCTACCGGCAACGGATCGGCAAGACCGGTTGTTTCCACTACCAGATAGTCAATCTTGTCTTTGCGCTCTAAAACTTTGTATACCGCTTCTTGTAGGTCATTGTTGATAGTGCAGCAAATACAGCCGTTGCTCAACTCCACCATATTATCGTCGTCGCCAGTGGTGATGAGCAGATCATTATCAATCCCGACTTCACCAAACTCATTCACCAGAACTGCCGTTTTCAGGCCGTCTTGATTGGTCAAAATATGGTTGAGCAGGGTCGTTTTGCCGCTACCCAAAAAGCCAGTAATGATGGTGACGGGTAACCCGTGTTTGGAGTCATCCATCTGCTTCGATGGAGCTGATATAGCAGCAGTCATAGGGATTAATGGTGAGGTCAATTAGTTGGGTTGCAAGATTTATTATCCCGTATTTGTCAGAAAATGAGGGTCAGGCTTCATTGAAGTAAAGACTCGGAGTCTATAAACCACTACCCTCGATTTTTGATCGTCATCACCTCAACAATTGAAAGCGCGCGATCACTAGGAATTTCAAGAATACGATACAGGTCATCAAGAAACGCTTGCTCTTGAGGCGTAACGCTGCCATCAGCCAATACTAAATCTGTAGCTAGGGCAAAGGCCGTAGGCTTTAATTCAGCCGGTAGAACAGTATTCGCAGCTTCCACTAGACGGCTCGGGCCATGCTGTTGCAGCTGCTGCAGTAAGGTATCTTTCATCCGATTGACCATTTCGCTAGAGTAGCTTTTGAAAAGGCGCATACGGCTGAGCAACATATCCATCTCACGACCTTCTTGATCAGAGAGGTAGCCATCAGCTGCGATCGCAACTAGACAAATGGCCGCTAACGCTTCTGCCGGGCTGAGAGATAGCGACTCTGGGGACGAATCAAAAACCTTATCAAATAGTCCCATAACACTCTAAAAATAAGATGCGGTACCGAATAGTCAAACTGCCAAACTTATTTTGAAACATGATGGGCACAAACAAAAAGGAGAAGCCATATAGACTTCTCCTTTAGTTGCTCTAGCCACAAATCTCTAGGGAACTCAAGATAACTAACGCCCTAAGCCATCTGACGCAGCTCATCTTCTAACTGCTGCACTAAACGCACATTACCCTGCTCACGAGCTACGGCAATTCGACGATCTAAAGAGCGCTGAATGCTCTCACTGTGGCTGCGGGCCGCTTCTCGTAAAAGCTGACGGCGTTCATCCATCAGTGGTGAAAGCTCAGCTAGCTTGCGCTGAAATGCTGAGAACACAGACTTTGTCTCAGATTGCACAACAGACTGGCGCTGACCGTGACGATTGGTTTGATAGGCTACACCACGGTAGGTCATCTCAACTTGGGGCTGAGGAAAGGGAACATGGCGCACATAGCTGTATCTATGGGTGCGACCACGGTAGTTGCAAAGAATATCGCTTTCAGAAACCTCTAACATTGGGGGGTTGTGGTCATATTCAACACCACGGTAAGTAAGTTTCATAAGTGTGTCTCCTCCTGAATAAGCACTGGTGTTAGTGCGTTCCTTCGGGCAGACCGATATAACCTATGGGACAATGGTCATATGGGACACCCTACTTCCGTCTCACCATCGAACAAAGGGTAAGCTCGTGGAGATGAACGAGGATATGTTCTGTATCTATTTTTACCGTTTTAGACTTAGATTAGCAACTCCTGATATTTGTGATTAGAAATTCTAAACACCTGAAATATCAAGGCATTGAAAGGTTTTACGTTTTTTGCACAACAAAATCGTGTCAAAACTTCATGACCTTTATTGCTGCCACTCACTTTTGCGATCTTTATGCATAGCTGTGCTTCTGCAACTACTCAGGCCCAGGTTTCAGCAGTTTGAGTCATCCTCAAGGCCATCAATCCTTCAGCAATGGTCTATGCTTAAAGAAAAGAATTTAGCAAAAGTTAATATTTGCTGTTTTTGGTACCGCTATGAAATGCACCATTAACCGTCGGGCTCAGTTTTCCGCCAGCCATCGATACTGGTTGCCTGAACTGAGTGACGCTGAAAATCAGGCCAAATTTGGTCTATGTACCCGTGCCCCAGGTCATGGACACAACTATGAGCTGTTTGTCTCTATGGAAGGAGACTTAGACGAATATGGCATGGTGCTCAATTTGTCTGATGTCAAAAAAGTGATCAAGCGTGAAGTGACTGGCCAGCTAGATTTTTCCTACTTAAACGATGTCTGGCCAGAATTTCAGATTGAGCGACCTGAAGCAGGACTGACCACCACTGAGAATATTGCCCGCGCAATCTGGCATCGTCTTGCGCCTCATTTGCCTATCACAAACGTTCAACTATTTGAAACCTCTACCCTTTGGGCCGACTACCAAGGAAACGCCATGGAAGCTTATTTGACCATCTCCACCCACTTCAGTGCTGCCCACCGTTTAGCACTGCCCCAGTTGACCTTGGAGCAAAACAGTGAAATCTATGGTCTCTGCGCTCGTGTTAACGGCCATGGTCATAACTATCACCTAGAGGTCACCATCAAGGGTGAAATGGACCCACGCACCGGCATGATTGCCGACTTAGTAGAGTTTCAGAATGCGGTCAACACCCATGTGGTGAAACCTTTTGACCACACATTCTTAAACAAAGACATCCCCTATTTTGCTGAGGTAGTGCCCACTGCTGAAAATATTGCGGTCCATATTCGCGATCTGCTGCGTGGGCCCATCAAAGAAATCGGTGCGAGTCTTCATAAAGTCAAGCTGATTGAGAGCCCCAACAATTCTGCTGAGGTCTATTGCGAAGAAGCAGTTAAGACTGTGGCGCAGAAACAAGAAGCAACACCTGAATTGGCAACTGTTTAGAGAAGGCTTACTAAAGAGTCATAGCCGCACTCAAGACACTGCCAGTTCACAACAACAGCTGTACGACACCCAGGTTCTGATATACCTGGATGTCACTATAATTCTTTCAAAAGCGTCCTGCTCAAAAAACTAGCCGGTCTATATTAATGTTGGGAACAGCAACAGGTCCTAATTAATGTAGATAAACTACTGTTTCATCGGAATGGCCACCCGCTTACGCAGTGACTGAGCCCGACGCTTAGCTGTGGCGTTATCTGGCTCAATCTTTAGAGCCTGGTCATAACTTTCTAGCGCCTGCACTGTCAGCTGCTTTTTCTCGTAGCTATGGCCCAAATTATTAAGTGCGGTCACATAGCCTGGGGCAACTTTTAAGGCGGACTTATACTGACGAATGGCTAGGTCATACTGATTTTGAGCAAAGTATGCATAGCCCAAGGCATTATAAATTAGCGGCGCATTTTCAGTCTCTTCTTCTTCTGTTAGTGCCTTTATAGCCTGCTGCAGATAAAGAGCCGATTGAGAAAATAACTTTTTATCTAGTAAAAGGCTGCCCAGCTCATAATATTCCTGAGCAGTTCCTTTTTCCTTAGTTAGCTTTTTTTGCAGACGACTCAGAGTGGTCTCAATCCGGCGAGTCTTAAATACCTGGCGAATAATAAAAAAGGCTGAAAGCCCCAGCAGGGCAATAAGAATGCCCAGGTATGTCAAAAATAGGGTGCTATTCTCCATGAACTCGCTTAATCGGTTAGTGCGTACGGTAGCTTTATTCTCCCATGGTAGCTATGGTAACCCCCAGTAGGTGGCCCGATCTTGTAACCAACCTTCGTCATCCCACTGACGAAGGGCATCGTTAACCGCTCTACGCAAGTCGCTATATTGGGTACCCTTAGGAATTGCGATCGCAACTGGCTCTACTGAAATCACTTCATCCAGCAATCGGTAGTGGCTATTCTGCTGTTGCCAACCGGTCAGTAACGATACATCCCCAGCAAAGGCATCCACTTGAGCATTGTCTAGTTTAGCAATCGCCTCCCCATAGGACGCCACTGGGACTACGTTAGCTGTCGGCAGCTGATAGCGGACATGGGCCAGGGTACTAGAATCTGCCAGCACAGCAATACGGCCCAAACTTAAATCGTTGAGGGTATTAATCTGGGTCGTCGTAGTAATAAATCCGGTGCCGTCTAAATAGTAGGGCTCACTAAAACTAGCGATACGCTGACGTTGAGAGGTGACGGTGATGGCTGCGATCGCAATATCCACGTCTCCATCAACCACCAGATTTATCCGATCTACGTTGTTCACTGATCGAAACTCTATGGCCGTCTCATCCCCGAGTAAATCGCGCGCTAGGCGGCGCGCGATTTCAATTTCAAACCCGTTTAGCTCGCCTGCAGCATCACGATAGCCCAGCGGATATCGATTATCCTTTACCGCCACAATCAACCGACCGCGAGCCTCAATTTCTGATAGTTCTGCAGACACAGCAGTTGGGGGCGCAGTTACCTGCGCCCCCAAAAGTAAACTTATGCCTAGCAAATATCGCCAAATAAATCGCCACATGGGGCGATATTAGCCTTTCTTGCCCGCTAGCTCAACTACCTTTGTAAAAGTGTTTGGATCTAGAACCGCCATCTGAGCAAGCATCTTGCGGTTAATCTGAATATTTGCAGTTTTTAGATCGCCAATTAAACGGCTGTAGGTAGTGCCGTTAAGACGGGCCGCTGCATTAATGCGAGTGATCCACAATCGACGGAAATCACGCTTCTTATTTCGACGGTCGCGATACGCATATCGCAGGGCCTTCATCACCTGCTGATTTGCTGACCGGAAGAGTATAGAATGGGCTCCCCGATAACCCTTCGCAAGCTTGAGAATTTTCTTGCGGCGCTTGCGAGCTACATAGCCGCGTTTTACACGTGCCATATTGGATCGTTACTAGCTAAAAAAAACAGTTAATTATTGTAGAGGTCTTCCATGGAACGCCTTTACAAATAGGGCATCATCCCTTCGATGTTAGGTACATCAGCATCCACAACGACCGCTTTCTTGGACAAACGGCTCTTGCGAGATGTTGACTTATGCTGCAGCAAATGATTCTTAAACGCCTTACGACGCATAATTTTACCGCTTCCACTACGGCGAAAGCGCTTAGCGGCAGCCCGGCGAGTTTTAAGCTTGGGCATAATTTTGCATTGAAAGTTTTACACGGTCTACCAGTTTACTATGTCTGCTGAGCCTGCTTCAACAACTCAGACAAAAATCATTGAGCTGTCACTGATTTTTATGCAACTGGATTAGGGTGGACGTAGCAAATGAATAAGGACATTACCATGCGGCTAATCATTTTAGGTGGGCCTGGCTCAGGTAAAGGGACTCAAGCACACAAGCTGAGCGACCATTTTGGCATTCCTTGGATTTCTACAGGAGATGTGCTGAGGTCAGAAATTGCCGCAGGCTCTCAACTGGGCAAGGACGTTTCGGAAACGTTGGCAAAGGGGGAGCTGGTTTCTGATGACTTGATGATTGATTTTATGAAAACGCGTCTACAGCAGCCCAATGCCAATAGCGGCTGGATTTTAGATGGCTATCCCCGCACCGCTTTCCAGGCCGAAGAGTTAGATTTTTTTCTAGATACTCTTAAAACCCAAGTCAATTATGCAATCTGGCTAGAGCTACCGACCCATAGCCTGATCGAACGGTCTGAAAACCGGGGGGCAATTGATGACAATCCTGACGCCCTACGTCGTCGTATTGAAAATTTGCTAGCCAGCACAGTACCCATGCTTGAGTATTACGACTATCGAAAGCGACTGATGCGCATTGACGGCAATCAACCACCAGATGACGTTAAGCGAGATATTTTGGCAAGGCTCAGCTAGCGGATCGATTCTTTACCGTTGTCTGCCCCCAACCTCTGGCACAATAGCCCTGATCGATCTTGTCTAAGCAATACCTATGACTATCCATCCCGACCTTCACGCAGCCTTTTCCCAGGGCCATGCGCTAAAAATTATTAGTGGCTTGACAAATTTTGATACAGCAAACGTTTTGGCCGTAGCAAAGGCTGCCCAGCAAGGCGGTGCTACGTTTGTTGATATTGCCGCCGATGCTGAACTAGTGCGACAGGTCGCTCAGCACATCGATCTGCCCATATGTGTGTCGGCCATTGATCCAAAAGCATTTTTGGCACCCGTTGCAGCTGGTGCAGCACTGATTGAGAGCGGCAACTTTGATGCGTTCTACGCGCAGGGGCTAACGTTTGATGCCAACGATGTTTTAACGCTGACTCAGCAAACCCGTGAGCTGCTGCCCTACATCCCCCTGTCAGTGACTGTTCCCCACACACTTCTCCTCGACGAACAAGTACAGCTAGCTGAGAATCTTGTCGCTGCCGGTGTAGATATTATCCAAACTGAGGGTGGCACCAGCAGTCAGCCCGTGCATTCTGGCAGTGTTGGTTTGATTGAAAAGGCAACTCCCACGTTAGCTGCAGCCCATGCTATTTCCCGTGCTGTAAGCGTCCCGGTACTGTGTGCTTCAGGCATTTCAGATGTGACAGCTCCCATGGCGATCTCAGCTGGGGCAGCAGGTGTCGGTGTGGGGTCTGCGGTTAACAAGCTCAATAACGAAATTGCTATGATTGCCGCTGTTCGCAGCCTGCGCGAAGCATTGCAAACAGTCACCCGTTCAATCGAAAAAGTGTAACAAGCAGCTGTTAGATATCAGAACTGCCAAACACTTCGCGGTTCTGATGTCGGGTTTTTAAGTTGAAAAAGCCCGACGTCAGAGCCACCATCAATACTTGAGCAAATAGTATGGGTAAACCTCGGATTCGCCCGATTGCGCTTGGCTTAATCCAGCATCAGGGGCATATCTTTGTCAGTGAAGGTTACGACACGGCAGAAAAAACAACCTTTTATCGCTTTTTGGGAGGTGGCATTGACTTTGGTGAAACTAGCATCAATGCACTTAGACGAGAATTTCAAGAAGAAATCCAGGCGGAATTAATCAACCTTGAGTACCTAACCTGTTTAGACAATATATTTGTTTGTAATGGTAAGCCTGGCCATGAGTTGATTCAGCTGTTTCGTTGCGATTTTGCTGATTCTGAATTCTACTGTTTAGACCAAACTTACACACTAGTAGAGGGCAAAAACACACACGATGCCATCTGGATATCTGTGGACAAGGTGCGCTCAGGGGTTTTGAATTTGGTACCTGAGAACTGTCACGCTTATTTATAGCTAGCTATGTAGTAGAACTAATCACATAGCCTGACGTAGCATGGTTGAGATCGCACGGTTACCCTGAGTCTGCGCCAAACTTAACGCACTGACACCCCGCTGGCTGAGCTGTGAGTTCGCTCCGTAATCTAGTAGCAGCCTGACTAACTCAGTATTGCCAACTTCTACGGCTCGATACATAGGAGCACTTTGATCAGGGTTAGCATTACCCGCTAGTAACAGTCGGACAATAGCGATATTGCCGACCTCCACAGCTTTATATAGAGCTGTAATGCCTGAAGCCTGGGCATTTGCGTTAGCCCCTCCCTGCAGCAGCAATCGAACGATTTCAAGATTGCCCATTTCAGTCGCACGGTAGAGAAGCGGAACATCATAGTTAGTGCGTCGATCGGGAGAAGCCCCAGCGTTGACTAAAGTCCGCACTAGCTCAAGATTGCCCATGTCGACAGCTCTACCTAGAGCTGTCTGTCCGCCTGAACTGACGACATCTACATCGGCCCCGTTGGTCACCAGCAGTCTGACTATCCTATGGTTACCTTGTTCGGTTGCGATCGCAAGTGGATACCCCATGTAGCGATTCCCAGCATCCACATTAGCACCGCTGTTGAGCGCAATTTCCACACCTCGTATATCGCCACTGCGGACAGCTTCAATCAGCTGCTGGTCAAGAGCTAGCAACCCCGCCTGTAGCGATTCGGCCTGGGCAATAGATCCAGAAAAGACAAATGATAAGTGCTCGGATTGCGTTTGAGTAGGCTGAGGATTAAGTACACCTACAGCCAGTAGAGCACTGACTAATTGAAGAACAGACGTGCTTTTTACCATGGCCTTTAAACAGCAATACTTACACAGTCCATAGATGCCACCCTAAAGTTTCCATGGCAATCGAACAACACCAGCCTTCATCACTTCCTTATCGATGTGGGGTAATTCAAAAAAATCGGAGAGGTTTTTAGGGAACCTCTCCGGCTAGAGTAATTGAAGTTAGTTATTAATGCCCTAGCGGAACATGCTGCTAACAGAACTTTCCTCATGAATGCGCCAGATGGTCTCTCCAAGCAAATTAGCAATTGTGAGCGTGGTGAGTTGAGCAAACTGACGGTCTTGAGGGACAGGAATTGTATTCGTGACAATCACTTCTTCAAACACGCCGCTTGATAGCCGATCTACGGCAGGGGGCGAAAATACTGCATGGGTAGCACAGGCATAAACCTGCCTAGCTCCCTGAGCACGAAGCAATCGAGCCCCTTCAGCAATAGTGCCGCCAGTATCGATCATGTCGTCCACAAGTACAGCAGTCTTACCATCGACATCACCAATCAGGTTCATAACCTCAGCAACATTATGAGCTTGACGACGCTTATCAATAATTGCTAAGGGGGCATCATTCAGGCGTTTGGCAATGGCCCGAGCACGCGCTACACCACCTACATCAGGAGATACAACAACTAGATCACTAAGATGCTTACTAGCCAAATAATCAACTAAAACTGGAGCGCCATAAATATGGTCGCAAGGAATATCAAAATACCCCTGAATTTGAGATGAGTGCAGGTCCATTGCCAACACTCGACCAGCACCCGCCTTAGTAATCAAGTTAGCGACCAGCTTAGCGGTAATGGATTCACGACCAGCGGTTTTACGATCAGCCCGAGCGTATCCGTAATATGGGATCACTGCAGTAATTTGCCGCGCAGATGCCCGTTTACAAGCGTCGATCATGATGAGCAACTCCATCAGATGATCGTTTACAGGACGACAGGTTGGCTGAATCAAATAGACATCACACCCACGGATTGACTCCTGGATTTGAACATACAGCTCACCATCAGCAAACTGTTTACGCACCATTGGACCCAGGTCAATACCTAGATAACGAGCAACCTCTTTAGAGAGAGCTGGGTTCGATGACCCTGAAAATAACTTCAGACGACTGTTGTCTTCTAAACTTGGAAGCGTGGGTTTAACAGGCAGTGTTGCAGAGCTGATCACGGCAGGCCCTCAAAGCATACTTAGCGAGTTCATGCAAATCGTAACATCGGTCTCAAAGAAATCCGCTTCGTTTTTTCTTAACTGAGATATTTCTTCGAGACACATCAAATTTTAAACTGACAGAAACTTGACCCTGAAAGCAGATACTCAAGATTCAGCAAAGATCATAAGCTTCATTAATCCTCAGGGGAATAGCAAAGCTCTAACGGCATCCTAAAAATCAGGTCTGAGCACAGAATTTTAGAGTTCAAAACTTAGAACAAAATGCCATGATTTGATTGAATAGAACCTAATCAGGTCATAGAATCATGGCCTACTCTATGGGACTATTTGTTGTACCGTTTTGTTAAGAAAGAAAGGCATTTGGTCTGCCTCGAAAGTTGATTTTCACGGATAATCAACTCCAAGATCAAGGTCTTAATGTCTTAGCCCCAGACCACTTTTACACAAGTCTAGATGACTATAAAAACTCAATCAGTTTTCAAATGCAGAAGCTTGAATCCGCAAATTTGACTGGCAAGCGTGTAATCTAAAATACAATTTATGAGTGAATATTATCAGACTGATTAGCTGTTAATACAAGTTTCTACTCAAAAAATTTTCTAGAATACGAACATCGTAGAATCAGCTAATAAAGAGTTAATCAGTCTATGGGACATTAAGACACCAGCATGACTGATAGAAATCTAGTCAAGCATCCATTCTGATGCACGCCTACCAAGATCAATAGGAATACTGACAGCCTTACCTAGTCTAGGGCGTTCATTTGTCTGTTTAATTGCACCCTGAACCTGAGTTAGACATCCCATCGCTTCCAGGTACATTACGACATCCTTGAGATGAGCCAAATACTCGTCCTCACTCATGGGAAAAGAAACCTGTTCCAGGTAGCGCCACATTACCTGGAAAAAAATTTTTGTTGGGGTCTTTCGGATTTGCACATCAAATGAATAACCCCATTTATCGATGATTAGTTCCTGGAAGTCTTCGGGGGTCATAGGTTATTGACGTTACTTACTTTACATTTATTTACACGATTTCAGATAACGAATGCATTTGCAAAGTACATCAGATACAGATTTTCAAATCTCAATACTCACTCAGGAGAACCATAAAGACATCGCGGCTAGCAACTGAGTTGAGAGGGTTTGGGTCCCTGTCATAGATTGCACTCAGTTACAAAAACTCAGATTTATCGGCCTTGATTGCGATGATTATGACCTACAACCCATGGGGCGAGGCGTTTATCTGCGGCGGCAAAATGTAATAATACTCATACTAATTTGCAAACTTCTGTGACGACACAAGCTGCAAATGTTCTTGCAGTTACAAGTTTCGGACCGTTTGCTCTGGGCAATGCAGCCTTTTGGATTCATACTCGCATATATAGTCTGACAGTTATGGCTCAAGCTTCTGGAAACCCTGATGTCCCTGATTTAGGGCGTCGCCAATTTATGAATCTGCTCACCTTCGGAGCAGCAACTGGTACAGCTGTGGGCGCACTTTATCCCATCGTCAAGTACTTTTTACCTCCAAGCAGTGGTTCAGCAGGCGGTGGTATTACTGCTAAGGATGAGCTGGGTAATGATGTAACCGCTACTAGCTATTTAGAGACTAACGGTGCTGGTGAACGCTCCTTGGTACAAGGCTTGAAAGGGGACCCAACGTACTTGGTTGTCACTGATGATGGTGCTATTGATAACTACGCCGTCAATGCAGTTTGTACCCACTTGGGTTGTGTTGTGCCTTGGAATGCTAGTGAGAGCAAGTTTAAGTGTCCTTGCCACGGCTCTCAATATGACGCCGCTGGCAAAGTGGTTCGTGGCCCGGCACCTTTATCTCTAGCGTTGGCCAAAGCAGATGTCTCTGATGATGACAAAGTGACGCTAAGTCCTTGGACCGAGACCGATTTTAGAACAGGCGATTCTCCTTGGTGGGCTTAGGGTACCTGTTGTGTTTGATTTCTCTCTACGTAATTGGATTGCTAGCGTGCGACGGATGAAATTTAACTTTTTAAGCGTGTTCAATCGGCTGTTGAAGGTAGTTGCCTCTGGTGCGGTGGTTGCGATCGCAACCCTAAGCCTGGTGTTAACCAATGCTCAGTCTGCAGCGGCCTATCCATTTTGGGCTCAAGAAAACTATCAAACCCCTCGTGAGGCAACTGGTCGCATTGTTTGTGCCAACTGTCACCTGGGTCAGAAGAAGACTGAAATTGAGGTTCCTCAGGCTGTACTACCTGACACCGTTTTTAAGGCAGTGGTTAAGGTGCCCTATGACCTCGATGCTCAGCAGGTGCTGGGGGATGGCAGCAAAGGTGCGTTAAACGTGGGTGCGGTACTGATGCTACCCGACGGGTTCCAACTAGCGCCTGAAGACCGCATTCCTGAAGAAATTAAAGAAGAAGTAGGCAGCACCTACTTTATGCCGTATAGCGAAGAGCATCCAAACTGGTTACTTGTGGGTCCTGTTCCCGGCGATCAGTATCAGGAAATTGTCTTCCCAGTTCTCTCACCTGATCCAGCAGCCGACAAGAGCATTAGCTTTGGTAAGTATCAGGTTCATGTTGGTGGTAACCGCGGTCGTGGTCAGGTTTACCCCACAGGTCAGGCAACAAATAATGTGGTTTACACAGCCTCTAAGGGCGGTGTCATCACTGATATAGCCAAAGGTGATTACAGCACCGAAGTCACTATCAAGACTGCCGATGGCGACACTATTACTGAAAGTCTACAGCCCGGCCCAGAGCTAATTGTTAGCAAAGGGGACTCTGTTGAAGCAGGTACTGCTCTAACTAATGACCCTAACGTTGGTGGGTTTGGCCAGCACGATACTGAGATTGTGCTGCAGAGCCCTGGACGTATTAAGGGGTTGCTAGCTTTCTTAGGGGCAGCGGCTGTCACCCAAATTATGTTGGTACTTAAGAAGAAGCAGGTTGAAACTGTACAGGCTGCCAACGTCACTTTCTAAGTTTGGTCCTATCAACTTGAAAGTTTGGGCTTGAAAGATTGGGGAAGGTGCTTTGGTGCCTTCCCCTTTTTGATGAATGGGTGGAGTTTGGTGAAACAGCCGCTGACCATATCGTCCGGCACCAAAGCGGCTTAACATAAGAAACGATCTGATCAAAAAGCTATAGCAGTTACCTTTTGTTTTTTTAATGAGCGTAGTCCTTTACAACACCTTATCTCGCCGTAAAGAACCCTTTCAGCCGCTAGAAGCAGGGACGGCCAAGATTTATTGCTGTGGTGTAACAGTCTATGACTATTGCCATCTGGGTCACGCCCGCTGCTATGTGGTTTGGGATACGTTGCGTCGCTATTTGCAATGGCGCGGCTACGATGTGCACTATGTGCAAAATTTCACTGATATCGACGACAAGATTTTGAACCGGGCCCGTAAAGAGGGCACCACCATGGAGGCCATTTCTCAACGCTTTATCGAGGCTTACCATGTGGATATGGCTCGACTTAATATTTTAGAGGCCGATGAATATACCTATGCCACCCACACCATTGATGGCATCAAACGGCTAATTAGTGAACTGGAACAAAAAGGATATGCCTACGCTGCCGGAGGCGATGTGTACTACAAAGTGCGGCAGTTTAAGGGCTACGGCAAGCTCTCGGGCCGCAAGTTAGATGATATGCAAGCAGGGGCAAGTGGTCGAGTCAATGGCGGTGAATCGAAAAAGCAAGATCCGTTTGACTTTGCTCTATGGAAAGGGGCTAAGCCGAGCGAACCAGCGTGGGAATCACCCTGGGGCGAAGGACGACCTGGCTGGCATATTGAATGCTCAGCGATGGTGCGAGATCGCATGGGTGACACCATCGACATTCACATGGGTGGTGGCGACCTAACGTTTCCCCACCATGAAAATGAAATCGCCCAGTCAGAAGCCGCGACAGGTCATCCCCTATCTCAATACTGGATGCACAATGGCATGTTGAATGTAAACGGAGAAAAGATGTCCTAATCTTTGGGCAATTTCACCACTATTCGTCAGCTGCTAGATTCTGACGAGGGACTAAGCCCCATGGCCCTAAGACTTTTCTTAAGCCAGGCGCAATATCGTAAGCCGGTGGACTTTACGACAGATGCGATCTTATCCGTGTCCATGAGTTGGCAATCCATTTAAGATGGTCTGCTGTTTGGTGCCAACCATGGCACCCAGCTAAATTGGGACGGCGCAACACCGTTGGAACTTGACTACGAAAGCGATGCCGTTCAGCGCTTTCAGGCGGCGATGGATGATGACTTTAATACACCTGAAGCAGTCGCCGTTCTGTTTGAACTGGCCAAAGAACTGCGTCGGCAAGGAAATCTGTTGCTCCATGAGGGCAAAGCCGATGCAGATAGCGATAGTCTGCGACAGCAATGGCACACCCTGGTAGATCTGGCTCAGGTACTGGGGATTGAGGCAACTCCGGATGATATACCCATTGCTCAAGACGGCCCCAGTGATGAGAAGATTTCTGCCTTAGTAGAGCAGCGGTTGGCGGCTAAAAAAGCCAAAGACTTTGCCCTTGCTGACCAAATTCGTAATGACCTAACGGCTCAGGGCATCACGTTGATTGATAAACCTGGTGGTGTAACGGAGTGGCACCGATAGACATCACCCCCCAGCAAACCAACGCCCTAACTGATTATTTAAGCAACTTTCTAACACCTGAACGCAGAGCCAAGATTGAAACGGTTTTAGCCTATCGCACCCGCTATGTCACCGTAGCGCTTGAAGATCTACACACCAGTCAAAATGCCGGAGCTGTCTTGCGCAACTGCGATAACTTTGGCATCCAAGATGTACATATCATTGAACAGACCACCAGTTTTAAGGTCAATCTCAATGTCACCAGGGGGTGTCAGAAATGGTTGACGACCTACCGATACGCCCAACAGCAAGGCAATACATCCAGCTGTATCGAAACCCTTAAAAGCAGGGGCTACTGTGTTGTAGCGACAACACCCCACACGGAGGCAACGACACTATCAGATTTACCCCTAGACCACCCCATTGCTCTACTTTTTGGCAATGAACTAGATGGATTGTCAGAGACGGCTTTAGCTAGCGCCGATAGGCTCCTCAAAATTCCGATGTATGGCTTTAGCGAAAGTTTTAATATCTCGGTCAGCACCGCACTGTGTTTGCAGAGTATTTGCGATCGCATTCGCCAGTCTGACCATATCTGGCAGCTAACCCCAGAGGAACAACAAAAACTCCGCCTCAGATGGTACCGAAGTTCTTGTAAAAACATTAACCAGTTAGAAGCCAGTTTTTGGAAGGCCACTAACTTAACAAGATAGTTAGTTACATAGATACTTGGGCAAATTACGAGAGCGGCAGCACAATCCTCATTTAACAGCATGTTTTCACGCTGAGCTGATTCCTCTTATGATTACCTTCGATCTCACCTTCGAAACAAACCAAAGCATTTTTACCCCTAATCAAACGCAACAAGGGGCTATGAGATTGGCAGCTAGCAACTGGGGACAAGTGTTTGACCATAATGTAACCATTGACCTGCTTATTAAATCTGTAGACGACCCGAACAGTGACACATTAATGTCAGCGGGGTCTAATCTTACAACAGACCTGACGGCTGGGTTTGAAGGCAATGAAGTAATTCGTACCAAAGTCCTTACAGGTGTGGACACCAATGGCAGCAATTTCGATGGTGAGGTTGAAATTAACTGGGGGATTAATTGGGAACTCGATATCGATCAAACTCCAGACATTAGCGTACCTGACCAGGAAGAATATGACTTCTATTCAACCTTTTACCATGAGATCAGTCATGCTCTCGGATTCCTAGGCTCGATTGCCAAGGATGGTACCGATGTAGATGGCAAAGGCATAAACACCCCTGGTAGCTGGTACTTCTTTGACCAGTTTGTTTCGGACGATGAAGGTATCCCACTGATTGATGCCAGTAGTTTTCTGATTGATGCCAGTAAATACATACCCCTTGCCGAGGGTGGCAACAGTGCCGACGGCATGAGTGGTTTATTCTTTAATGGCCCCCAGGCAGTTGCTGCTAATGGTAACCAGCCTGTCGGCCTGTTCACGCCTGGTGAGTTTTCTGAGGGTAGTAGCGGTAGTCACCTTGATGATGAGAATCCATCATTTGAAGGGTTTTTGATGCTATCTGGAACTGATTTTGGTCCCGGTTCACGAACGCTTCACCCCATTGAGAAGGCTATCTTTGAAGATCTTGGGTATCAGCTTATTGGCTCCACTCCGACCTCTATGCTCGATCTTAGCGATGATGCCATTCGATTGAATATCACCAGTTTGGGCAACAACAACACTATTCGCCTTCAGATAGACCAGGTTGGTGTTACCAATGTCAGCGAAATTCGTATTTTTGATACCGATGCTGCTGGTGCAAACCCAACCCTTGTTGCCAATTTTTCAATCTTAGAAGCCAATCAACTGACTGCAAGCTATGCTCCTACCATCATTCTGGATGATGACGACATTGAGCAAGGTCAGTCCCTGATATTTGAAATTATTGAATCAGGGCAAAGCCGGTTTGCAACACTCAGTCGCATCGACGCGAATGAAGCGTTTCTGGACTTTGGTCAGGGTACTATATTCCGAGTCGATACTGCTAATGATGAAGCCATCACTAATCTACTGACTGATGATGCAGATGGCATTGACCTGAGCGAGCAAACCGGCATCGTCACTGTCGAGATGGATGTATTTCGCGAAGCTAGCTTTAACAATACAGTTGGCTTTTATCGTACTAATGCTGCTGATGGCAGTATCGTCACTGACCTACTCACCGGTTCTACACTCCGCCCCGGTGACGCGGGCTATAAGGAAGCAGCCATTGAAAGACAACTTGACACTCAAATTACAGGCGAGAATGGCTCTGTCGTTAGCTTTTCAGCACAGTGGGAAGCTGGCGGTCACTTGGGTATGTTCTTGATTGCAGGTGGAAATAATCCAGCCGTGGACGAAGTTTTCTTTAGCTATGGCGCAGCTAATGCGAATGGCAATGACCATGTGAAACAACTCGGCAGCAATATATTTGGCTTTGAAGATCTAGCTGGGTTGGGAGATCGTGACTACAACGACGTTGTCGTTCAGTTCAACATCATTTGATGAAACTAGTAAAGGCATTGACACAAAACTCCGTATGGTGTTTTGTGTCAATGCCCGACTTAAAACCCATATTCTTCTAAGACCGTATCATCTAGATCATCAATGGAGTTAGCCCCCATGACGTCGTAGCACATGTCTTGCAGGTCTTGATGATGCTGACGTCGGGAAGTGCGACGATAGCGTTTCGCCTCTAGCTTAGGTTCATGCTGTATTTGGCCATCACTACCCACCTTCAGTTTTTCAGCTGTTTCAGCATCGGGACGATGATCCAGCTGCTGCTGATGGTGTAGTACTTCTTCTAACAAAGCTAAATAGTATCCATAGCGCTCACAGTCTCCTCGAACGCCACAGCCAGGTTCATCACGATGCAAGCAATCATTAAATTGACAGTGACCTGTGCGCTGACGAATCTCCGGAAAACAGGTCATCAGAGTTTCAACAGTGCAGGTTACATCGGGCTGATTAAACCCAGGGGTATCCGCCAGTAAACCACCGGTTGGTAAATCAAACAGCTCCACATGGCGGGTGGTATGACGTCCCCGCCCCAGCTTGCCAGATACTTCGTTAGTACGGGCATCCACATCGGGCACAAGGCGATTTAGAAGGCTCGATTTACCCACTCCCGAAGGTCCAGCCACAACGCTGATGTGATTTTCTAAGGTTTTGACGAGCGTTACGGGCAAGTCATCATCTTCTCGCACACTGACAAATAGAGGAGTGTAACCCCAATTTTGTAAGCGGGTCTGCCAGCTCTCAATCGCAGCTTGGTCTAACAAGTCGCGTTTATTTAAACAAAGAGTCACCGCAATACCGGTAGATTCGGCTTTAACCAAAAAGCGGCTTAGCTGAATCGAGTCTAGAACAGGCTCAGCTAGGGCAAAGACCAGTAAAATTTGGTCCACGTTGGAAATGGGAGGGCGGTCCAGCAGATTAGTGCGGGGTTGAATGGTTGCGATCGCACCACGCTGATCCTGCCAGTCAAGCTCTTCAACCAACACGTAGTCACCAACAACCACTTGCTGCCCTAATTTTTTTAAACGCGCACGACGAGTGCACAAAAAGTACATTGGTACAACTTGTTTTAGAGCACGCCTAACCTGGTAGTAGTTTGCCTGACAGGCTACCACAGTGCCCCAAGCAGATGATGGGGCACCCTCTACTGCTAATGTCATGCTGTTGGTCGTCGTACCTGCATCATAAAGTAACCGTCTGAGCTTGCTGCCAAAGCCTCAATCAGGAATCCTTCTGAACGCAAACTATCAGGAACTTGTTCAACCGGCTCTCCAGCATCCAACCAAACCTCTAACAGTTCACCCACTTGCATCCGCTGTAGCTTGAGCTTAGTCCGTACAAAATTTAGAGGGCAGGGAGTCCCACGCAAATCTAAGGTTTCATCAGGACCGTTCAAGACATCTACCATAGTCCGCAATCTCCTAAACCATGACTAACCCTTAAATAAGCCACCTAAAAATCCCTCAAGCCCTTTTTTAGATACAGAATCACCTCGAACCTCAGCTAACTTAGCCAACAGCTCACGTTCATCATTTTTGACTCGAGTAGGAATCTCAACCAGAATAGTCAGTAAATGATTTCCACGACTAACAGGATTCCCCAGCTTAGGCACTCCTCGATTTTCCATCGTTAAAACTGTATTTGGTTGTGTTCCAGGCGGTACATGAACATCAACCGGTCCATCTACAGTCTCTACTTTCAGATCACAGCCCAAAATTGCCTGTAAGTAGCTAACTTTTAAATCCGACAGAATATTAATGCCATCGCGCTTAAACTGACTGTGTTCCTTAACAAACAGGTACACATACAAATCTCCTGGCGGGCCGCCACGCATACCGGCATCGCCCTCATTCGAAACCCGCAGACGAGTACCGTTATCAACACCTGCAGGAATAGTAATCTTTAATTTCTTAGTTTCTTGCTTACGCCCTGCCCCACCGCAAACTTCACAGCGATCTTCAACCACCTCTCCAGTGCCGTTACATGTGGGGCACGCAGAAACCTGAGTAAAGCTTCCAAACGGTGTCCGAGTAGCCCGACGGACTTGCCCCGAACCACTACATGATGAGCAAGTTCTAGGTCGAGTACCTGGCTTGGCACCTGACCCTTTACAAGTCATACAGTTATCCAATTGACTAATCTTGATTTCTTTTTCACCACCAAAGATAGCTTCTGAGAAATCTAGCTTTAGATCGAGCCGTAAATCATCCCCACGCATGGGGCCACGTCGTTTTGCCTGAGCCGGTCCGCCCGAGAATCCACTAAAGAAGCTTTCAAAGATATCGGCAAAACCGCCCATATCCGAGAAATCTTGGAAACCAGCTCCACCAGCAGCAGCGCCACCAACACCAGCCTCCCCAAAACGATCATATCGAGCCCTAATTTCAGGTTCTGAGAGAACCTCATAAGCTCGACTAACCTCCTTAAACTTGTCCTCCGCACCCGGATCTTTATTGACATCAGGGTGATACTTACGCGCCAACCGTCGATAAGCACGCTTTACCTCATCCTGATCGGCCCCCCGTGAAACACCGAGCACCTCATAGTAATCACGAGCCATAGAGCGCTAGCTTAACAACGACAACTGGAAACCTATCCAACTATTCTACGTAAGCACGGCACATTACTGATTCGCAATTCCCGTACTCCGACAATACGGTTACTATTCGATTGCCTCATAGTCCGCTGTGATAGTTGCATCTAAGTCAAATTCTGGGTCATCAGCAAGCAGATCGATAGCATCGGGCGTTGGAGTAGGCTTAGCCTCCGGCACCGAGGATGCCTCAGAATTACTAGCAGTATCAAAGACCCCAGAGGACACATCGGGCTTTGTCTCATCCATAGCAATGTCGTAACTGTCTTCGTTGGCCTGGCGATACATCTCAGCACCGATCGCAAAAATAGTTTGCTGCAATGCATCCAGAGCTTCCTGCAGCTCCTCTGGTGTGATGTCTCTATTATTCAACGCTTCACGGAGTGCAGTTTCAGATGTCTGAGCCTGAGCTTTTCGCTCATCACTGATCCACTCAGCGTTCTCTCGCATCGTTGACTCATAGCTATAGAAGAGGGTGTCTGCCTTATTTTTCATTTCAGCAACCACCTTCCGACGCGCATCCTCGTCAGCATAAGCTTCCGCTTCCTGGCGCATCTTTTCAATCTCATTGGACGTCAACCCACCCGTATTGGTAATCCGAATACTTTGAGCTCGTCCAGTGCCCTTGTCCTTAGCAGCAACCTGCAAAATACCGTCGGCATCAATTTCGAAAGATACTTCAATTTGGGGAATACCCCTGGGTGCAGGTGGAATTCCAGTAAGCTCAAATCGTCCAAGACTCTTATTATCTCGAGCCATGGCTCTTTCACCCTGAAGCGCATGGACCTCAACTGAAGTTTGGCCATCCGTTGCCGTGGAAAAATCCTGCGATTTGCTAGTAGGGATTGTAGTATTGCGCTCAATCACCCTAGTAAATACTTCCCCGAGCGTTTCAATTCCAAGGGAGAGGGGCGTTACGTCTAACAACAGTAAGTCCTTAACCTCACCGCCCAAGACACCGGCCTGAATCGAAGCACCCAATGCCACCGCCTCGTCTGGATTTACAGAGCGGTCAGGGGTTTTACCGTTGAAGTATCCCGTGATGGCCTTTTGGACAGCTGGGATTCGAGTAGACCCTCCTACTAGAAGGATTCGATCAATATCACCTGGTGTGAGTTCGGCATCTTTCAAAGCCTGGGACACAGGCTCTAAAGTCGCTTCAATTAGTGGCCTTGCTAACTCCTCAAATCTAGTACGTGACAGTTCCGACTCCAAGTGCTTAGGTCCTGTTTCATCGGCTGCAATAAACGGCAAATTGATAGATGTCACAGCACGACTCGACAGTTCAATCTTGGCCTTCTCTGCGGCCTCACGAATACGTTGCAAAGCCATGCGGTCAGCAGAAAGATCCATGCCTTCTTGATCCCTAAACTGATCAAGTAGAGCTGTAACAATACTATTGTCAAAATCATCACCACCCAGGTGGTTGTTACCTGAGGTAGCCTTGACCTCAAATACACCATCACCAAGCTGCAAGATAGACACATCGAACGTTCCACCTCCAAGATCAAACACTAAAACGGTCTGATCTTGATCTAGCTTATCGAGACCATAGGAAAGTGCCGCTGCTGTTGGCTCATTAATAATCCGTAAAACCTCAAGACCAGCAATCTTACCAGCATCCTTGGTTGCTTGCCGCTGAGCATCCGTAAAGTAAGCGGGTACCGTAATTACAACCTGAGTAACCTCCTCTCCGAGATAGGCCTCAGCATCTTGCTTAAGTTTCTGCAGGATCATGGCAGAAACCTCTTGCGGGGTATACGCTTTACCACGGATTAAGACATCTACAGTGTCGTCCTTTCCCCGAACACAGGTGTAAGGCACCCGCGAGCGCTCGCTGGCTGTGTCCTCCCAACGTCGACCAATAAAGCGCTTAATGCTGTAGACAGTGTTCTCTGCATTGGTTACAGCCTGACGCTTAGCCAACTGGCCCACTAATCGCTCACCATTCTTAGCAAATCCAACAATGCTGGGCATTGTTCGTCCGCCTTCTGTGTTGGTAATTACTTCAGGTTTACCACCCTCCAAAACAGCAACACAGCTATTCGTAGTCCCTAAATCAATGCCAATAACTTTACCCATCTGAGAGCCTGCCTACTCCAGAAAATCACACACTTTAAAATAGATATCCATCAGATACATAACGCTAGCTTGAACAGTACAATTCCGCATATGTCTGAGAATTAGACCAGCAAGAGCCGCTGAGGGATGCACTGGGTATCAAACAAGCATCAGTCCTATGGACTAACCGATATATAAGCTTCAGTAAAAGTTGCAATATGGTTACACCCTGTTTTTTAAAACCGCGCTGGTAGACTAAATCTGCCCCTAGCGCTATGGAAATGCGCCAGCGTTACTACCCAATATAAATACAATACCCAAAACTCCAAACTCCAACAAAGCCCAACGATATTCAAGAAAGCTTTATAACTGAGCCAGTATTTTCACCAGCTCAGCAATGTTTCGAGTAAGAATTTTGCTTTTGGCTTCATCAAAAGCTATTCCTCTGGTGGAGTTGCAACTTTGACCATGGCATGGCGCAGAACTCGCTCCTCTAAGACATAGCCTCTTACTAATTCTTCAATGACTGTACCGTCTGCATACTCATCTGTCGGTTCACGCATAACAGCTTCATGCAGGTTGGGGTCAAATTCTTGCCCTTCTGCCCGCATCGGAGCCACACCTATACGTTTCAATGCTTCAACCAACTGTTTATAAACACTCTGATAACTTTTATGAACAGCCATCTCACCATCATTTTGAGGTTTAATTTGGGCGCGAGCACGCTCAAAATTATCCACAATCTCTAACATGTTGCTGATGGTGTTGCATTTAACTTGCAGCTCAAGTTCTTCCTTTTCCCTACTGGTACGCTTACGGAAATTTTCAAAATCAGCCGTAAGCCTCAGATATTGACCATTTCTGTCTTCTAATTGGCCTTTCAGCTGCGATATCTGCTCTTCGAGACTGGAAACTATTGCAACATCACCTTCGGCGGGGTCCGACACTTCACCTTTATCACCTGGTGCAGCAGACTCTAAATTATCAGAAGCACCCTCGGAAAATTCATTCTCAAAATCAATATCAATATCAGCGTCTTCTACTTTAAGTTCTTCAATATTTTCATTTACCTCATTGACAGATTCAGAGGTTTCATCTTCTTCAATAGAATTATTCTCTGCAGGATTAACGCCTTCTACCATCGTTTAACCTCATCAATAACAGAACATAGTGACAGTACTTGCCTTAGACGCTGATATTTTAAGCGAGTTGCATACCCTTAGCGCTTCTTTTTTGAAAGGGATCGCAATAAGAAACTCACTCACCAAATCATAAAGCCTGTCACTCAGCCGCCTCTATTATTCATCCAAAAGCCCTAGAGGTATCACAATAGTGCATTTTGCAACGTAATGACTGCATAAATAAAGAAGTGAGCTAGATATGCTTTTAATTACTTCTCATGTCTTTAGCAAGTTCAGCACGTAATGTGGCTAGCTGTATACCATTGTTCAAGCTATTATCGGTGAAATAACAGTGCCTTAGCTATATGCTGTGACTCTTAGAGGCCCTCTAGGTTCACGATACTGGACTCCCTCCAATGTAGCTGTCTATAGAAAAGTGTTTTGTGGGCAACCTTCTGTAAGGATTTTCTGCGGCGACTATGACCAATTCCTCATCATCTCGGAAAGCGCTTGTTCTACAAAGAAGCTTTTCACCATTTAGCAATCAGCTTATTCAAGCAGGCTATGTTGATACTGACCAAATGCAACAGGCATTGGTCGAAAGCCGTAAATCCGGACGTTCTCTGACAGATGTTCTAGAGTCACTTACTGGCCAGCAGCTCAGCCCAGAACTTTTACGGCAGTATAAAAAGCAACAGCTGTTCGAACTGAAGATACTTTACGGAGTTGAGTCATTAGATCCTGAGATCGAAAGCGTCTCAGATACTAAAGTTGGCAATCTGATCGATGATTTAATCCCTGTGGATATTTGTCGTCGTCATCGGTTATTACCGCTTTCTAGAACCACTCAAGATGATGGGGTTTCCACTGTTTTAGTCGCTATGGTGGACCCAGAAAATCTGGAGGCACAGGATGATCTCAATCGCATATTGCGGCCTAAAAACCTGAAGCTGCGCCGCATGGTAATCACCGTTGAAGATTATCAGCGGATGATTTCTGCTTATTTAGACGATCAAGTTGCAAAGGAAAAGCAGCGTGATTTTGAACAGGCCGTCGATGTCAACGCTAACTTGGAAGACCTCGACTTAGATGACGCCGACCTGGAAGAAGCTCTAGATGAAGAAGCCGATTTAAGCACGGCCGTTCAAGATGCGGGCGCAGCACCTGTGATCGCGCTGGTCAACAAAATATTAGTGAAAGCACTTCAAGAGGATGCGTCTGATATTCATGTTGAACCTCAAGAAGAATTTTTACGCATTCGGTTTCGCCGTGATGGTGTCTTACGACAGGCTTTTCAGCGATTTCCTAAAAAGATTATTCCAGCAGTTACGGCTCGTCTAAAGATTATTGCCGATCTGGATATTGCTGAACGGCGTGTTCCTCAAGATGGACGCATCCGTCGCGTATTTCAAGGTCGTAAGGTTGATTTTCGAGTTAGTACTATTCCTAGCCGATACGGCGAGAAAGTAGTTTTAAGAATTTTAGATAACACGAATACTCAGCTGGGCTTAGATAAGCTGATCACTGATGACGAAACCCTCAGCATTGTGCGGGAGATGACCAGTTCTCCCTATGGGTTGATTTTAGTGACTGGGCCAACAGGTTCAGGTAAAACAACAACCCTATATTCGGTGCTGGCAGAACGTAACGACCCAAGCATCAATATCAGCACAGCGGAAGATCCCATCGAATATGCTCTACCCGGCATCACTCAGGTACAAGTTATTCGGGAAAAGGGGATAGACTTTCCATTACTTCTACGTGCTTTTTTACGACAAGATCCTGATGTCATCTTGGTAGGTGAAACGCGTGACACCGAGACTGCAAAAACTGCGATTGAAGCAGCACTCACAGGGCACTTGGTACTCACAACCTTACACACAAACGACGCAGCTGGTGCTATTTCACGTCTGAGTGAAATGGAAGTAGAGGCATTCCAAGTGTCTAGTTCATTGATTGGGGTTTTAGCTCAACGACTAGTCAGGCGGGTATGTACTGATTGTCGAGTGGCTTATTCGCCCAGCAGTGATGAACTAGCTCGATTTGGGCTTAGTTCATCGAGGGGTGATATTAAGTTCTATCGGGCTAATACCGTTTCTCCAGAGCAAGTCGAAACGGCCACAAATGCTGGTGAGCTTTGTCAAACCTGTCAAGGATCGGGCTACAAGGGTCGTGTAGGTGTGTATGAAGTCATGCGCATCACCGAAAACCTGCAAAAAATGATTTCGGACGGGGCTCCAGCAGAACACATAAAGGAGGTGGCAGTCGAAGAAGGTATGCAGACTTTGCTCTCCTACAGTCTTAGCCTGGTTGAACAGGGCTATACAACTTTGGAGGAAGTAGAGCGAGTCACGTTTACTGACACTGGTTTGGAAGCTGAACTTAAGGCTAGACGGAAAACCGTGCTGAGCTGTTCGACTTGTGGTGCAGAGCTACATCATGAGTGGTTAGACTGTCCGTATTGTCTAACTTCCCGTTTTTAGAGCAGCTAACAGCGTTAGCCTGTAATTCATACCGGCAGAGTGGGTACAATCATCTCCATCACTAGGTCCAGCTCTGCTGACTTTTGTTATTGTCTTACTATTTTTTGTTTACAGCAGTTTTGTAGATATCTACCTGAGGTGGCCCAATGGAAATGATGATCGAAGACTTAATGGAAGAAGTGGTCGAGCGTGGCGGCTCTGACCTTCATCTTTCAGCTGGTTTACCCCCCTATATTCGTATTAGTGGCCACCTCACTCCGACTGAGCATCCACCCATGACTCCTGAGCAGTGTCAGCGGCTGATTTTTAGCATGCTGAACAACACTCAGCGGAAACATCTAGAGCAGAACTGGGAGCTAGATTGCTCTTACGGAGTTAAGGGACTAGCACGTTTCCGGGTAAATGTTTATAAGGACAGAGGAACCTATGCAGCATGTCTTAGGGCATTGAGTTCTAAGATTCCTAGTGCTGAACTACTAGGTCTGCCCGACATTGTCATTGAGCTTGCACGCAAGCCTCGCGGTTTGATTTTAGTGACTGGCCCCACAGGTTCTGGCAAATCAACCACGTTGGCCTCAATGATTAATGACATCAATCATACTAGGGCTGAACATATTCTTACGGTTGAGGACCCGATTGAATTTGTCTATGAGCCCATCAAGAGTCTGATTCATCAGCGCCAGATTGGGGAAGATACGAAGAGCTTTTCTAATGCGCTCAGGGCCTCCTTACGGGAAGACCCCGATGTCATCTTGGTGGGTGAGATGCGTGACTTAGAAACCATCTCCCTAGCTATCACCGCTGCAGAAACGGGTCACCTTGTATTTGGGACATTACACACAAGTTCAGCGGCTCAAACAATTGACCGGATGGTGGATGTTTTCCCCCCTGAGCAACAACAACAGGTTCGCGTGCAGCTGTCTAACTCTCTCGTTGCAGTTTTAAGTCAGACCCTAATTCCTAAGGCTAATCCAAAACCTGGAGAATTTGGTCGTGTGATGGCCCAGGAAATCATGGTGGTTACACCAGCGATTTCTAACTTAATTCGAGAAGGTAAAACCGCTCAAATTTACGGTGCTATTCAAACTGGCGGCAAAATCGGCATGCAAACACTAGAGATGGTACTTGCAGATTTGTATAAGGCTGGCACGATTAGTTTTGAGCACGCTATGGGTAAATCTTCCCGTGCCGATGAGCTACAGCGATTAATTAATGCTGGTGGGGCAGGAACAACCAACAGAGGCCAGGCTCAGCGTGGACGACCAGCGACAGGTGTACGTCGATAGGGTTACGTCATTACCCCTATATTGTCCAAACCCCCAAGCAATTCTTGTTTAAGTGGAGTTTGGGGGTTGCCTAAAAATCAGGCAACACTGTATAAAGCCTTCAATGACTTCCAAGCATAGATACTTGCAGAGGTAAAATCCACATGCCTACCTACGTTGCCACAGGTCGAGACACTACAGGGCGCACCCGTCGAGAGAAGGTTGTTGCGGCTACACCCGGTGAAGCTCGAACAATGCTCAAGGAGCGTGGAGTTTATATCCAGAGCATTAAGCAGGATCGAGGCTTTAACCTAAATTGGGAAGATATTCGAATTTCCGCAATACAGGTCACGGTCAAGGATAAAGCTGTTTTCTCACGTCAGTTTGCTGCTCTGGTAAATGCTGGTGTTGGCTTGGTTAGAGGTATTGGTATTTTGGGTGAGCAGTGCCCTAACCCAAAACTAAAAAAGGCTCTGCTAGAAATTAATGCTGATGTGCAGCAAGGTAATAACCTTTCAGACTCAATGCGAAAGCATCCAGCTAGTTTCGACCTGCTGTATGTGAGTATGGTTCAAGCTGGTGAGGTTGGTGGTGTGCTGGACGAAGTTCTAAATCGTCTGGCCAAGCTACTAGAGGACCTGAATCGACTGCAGAACCAGATTAGGTCTGCTATGGCTTATCCGGTCACAGTTGGCTTTTTAGCTATCATCATCTTTCTGGGCATGACAATATTTCTGCTGCCCATTTTTGAAGGTATTTTTAGTGAGCTAGGGGCAGAACTGCCAGCATTTACGCAATTTATGATCAACCTCAGCCGGTTCTTACGAAATCCGGTGCTGGTTTTGATCACAATTGGAGTGTTAATCGCAGCAGGTATTGCTTATCGCCAATACTATAAGACTCGTGCTGGTCGAGAAACAATGGACCGGCTGTTTTTGAAACTTCCTCTCTTTGGTGACCTCGTTCAAAAGTCTGCGACTGCAAGATTCTGCCGGACCTTTGGTTCTCTGTCTCGCTCGGGTGTGCCAATCTTGACGGCATTGGAAATTGTGCGTGATACGTCGGGTAACCAGGTGATTGCCAACGCAATTGAAGAAGCGCGCTCAGAAATTCAGACAGGCGGCATGATTAGCCTGGCCCTGCAAAAGCATCAGGTATTTCCAATCATGGCGATCCAGATGATCAGCATTGGTGAAGAAACCGGTGAATTGGATCAGATGCTGATGAAGGTTGCTGATTTCTATGAGGACGAAGTTGAACAGGCCGTTAAAGCGCTAACAAGTATCATGGAGCCGCTCATGATTGTGTTTCTTGGTGGCATGGTGGGTTCGATTCTAATCGCTATGTATTTACCGATCTTTGCTATTCCCGATGCGATCGGTGGATAAATCTATGGATGTGTAAAGCTCCACATATGAGCGTTTCTAAAGCGGCTGGTCACAAATGACCAGCCGCTTTAGTTTTGGATCTTCATTGGAGTTTATTGGAGAACTTCCTTAAGCTTGTGCTGATTCCATAGCTGCTGATACAGACCAGGTCTGCTGACTAGAGCATCGTGGGTGCCTGTCTGCACAATATGGCCTTGGTCCATCACGATGATGCGATCGCAATTTGCCGCCGCAGACATCTGATGAGTAATAAAAATCACCGTCTTACGTTGAGTGCCATAGGACAGATTGTCCAGAATTTGAGTTGCCGTTTGGTTATCCACGCTAGATAGCGCATCGTCTAGTACCAGGATGGGTGCATCGACAAGGAGCGCTCGTCCTAGTGCCGTCCGCTGCCGCTGACCACCAGATAAGGTAATGCCCCGTTCCCCCACTAGAGTGTCGTACTGATTGGGAAAGTTCAAAATCTCACTTTGAATCTGCGCTAGTTTAGCAGCTCCCTCAATCTCAGACATTTCTGCTAGAGGCACCCCGTAGCGCAGATTATTTTTGACTTTCGTACTAAACAAGAAACTATCCTGCGGTACAAAGGCAATTGCTCGGCGCAAATCTGGTAGAGCCACTCGAGTAACATCGTGGGCATCAATAAATAGTTGACCTTCAGAAATTTCTAGAATCCGAGGTAAGGCTTTTGCTAGGGTGGACTTTCCTGAGCCAATAGGGCCCACTAATGCCACCGTTTCCCCTGGCTCGATCGTAAATGAAATGTCGCGAATAGCAGGGGTAGTGGCGCCAGGATATCGATAGGTTAGTCCTTTAGCCTCTAATCGCCCGGTCACCTCTTGTACAGGTAAGGATAATGCTTCAGAGGCACTGGCGACCTTCGGCTGGGCTGCAAAAATTGCCTCAATTCGATCAACGCTTACCTCACCTCGTTGATAGGACGTAATCGTAAAGCCGAGGAGGGCTGTTGGAAACACCAGATTGTTTACATAGAGCAAAAGGGTAACGAAGTCTCCTACGGCTAACGTACCTGCAGCAATACTACGGGAGCCAACCGCCAAGATGATAGCCAAACTTAGACTGGCTAATCCTCCTAATAAAGGAAAGAGGGTATTGCGAGTACGAGCTAGGGATAGATTAGCCTCTAGTACTGCATTATTTCGCTGAGCAAAGGCCCACTCCTCATTGGTTTCCTGAGCGTAGATTTTAATTAAACCAATCCCGCTCATGTCTTCTTGAATCAGAGTGCTCAGCTCAGATAGGGACTGTTGAACATCTAGCTGTTCTTGTCGAAGACGATTACTAAATGAGCCAACTAGTAGCATCATGACTGGATAGATTGCCAGAGCTACTAGGGTTAGCCGCACACTAATACGCAGCATGGCAGGCACAGTCAGGGTATAGGCAAAAAGAATATTGGCCAAGCTAAGTACTGCGAACCCGAGCAGACGACGAATGTTATCCACATCACTAGTCGCTCGGTTAATGAGATCCCCAATTGTATTTTCCGCAAAGTATGCTGACTCCAAAGACAGCAAGTGTTCAAAAATCCGCTGTTTGAGGTCAAACTCAACTTTACGTCCCACCCCAAAAATCAGCACTCGCGATGCCATCCGAATAATCCACATCACTGTTGCCAGAACTAAAATCAGCGCTACATAGCGCAGATTAGTTCCTTGGCTAAAGGTGATTTTGAGACGCTCAACCGCATCTCCGATAATCAGAGGAATCCAAACACTCACAATATTGACCAACAACAATGTCCCAATTCCTAGGACAAGCGGTCGTTGATGAGGTCGAAGATAGCTGGTTAGATAGTGCAGCCTAGACTGTGCCATAAAAATACTCGAAACGCGCCTGCAGCCTCAGCTGCTTCACTATCCTAGTATCCTATTGCCAAGCTTGGCTGATACAGCTCAAGCACTCAGAAAACGACTAACCCTTAAAGCTCAATATTTGAGTTCCAACCAAAGTCAAAATCAGGCAGCCATCCGCGTAAAAAGTAATAGGTAGATGTCAGCACTTCATCCCAATATCGTGAGGTTAGCTGTAGCGCATCGACATTAGGAATAATGTCAGGCAAACGAGAAAACGTATCATAGCCAGACCATGTGTTTACTGAGTAAAAGTCAGTCGGTTTCGCAATCACCTGCATATCCATATTTTCAAAGGTCAATGCTGAGCGGGTCATGGTCATGGCTGGGGCAACCAGCATAATTCTGGGATCAGTGGGTTCATCGCGATTATTTCTAGCAGGCAGCACCTGCTGGTTGCGCAAAAATCTATCAACGTTTTCGGCCGTACCGTGAACATTTAACCCAGTGGACTCAAATTGAATATTTTCTCCAGGCACCCCATTATTGACCAGCACAGTTCTAATATTCTGACGCTTGGCCTGACTAGACTCACCATCTCCCCCCGGATCGGCGGTCACAATGACAAAAGGATTCGCACCTGCCTGACGAGCCTCACTGTAGAGCTGGGACGCATAGATCAAGCGGGGTACAAGCGTAGAGTTATAAGCTCGGTCGCTAGCGCTCTGAAAGGCGACAGCAGTGCCAGGGGTATCTCCTGCATCTTCCCCCAAAACAACAATGGCACCGGTACGGTCTAATCTTGGTCCCTCCAGTCCCACAGGACAAACTTCAGCGCACTGCGCAGCCCGTGCTAGAAATGCTTCTTGAACCTCTAGCTCCGAGCGTGCCACGACAAAGCGACTAAAAATAGGCAAACTTGTAATGACTAAAATTGCTAGAGCCGCCGCCACTTGCTGACCTTTAACCTTATTGATGCCATCACCTATGGCTGAACCCAGGAGCAAGATTGTTGCTCCTAGGGGGGTTAATGGCAAGGACAGCAGCCGCCAAATGGTGCCAATAGTTTCGTCGTTTGGATCTGCGAATGATGCGACAATTAGCGTCAACACAATCACTCCGCCAAACCAAGTGAGATATTGTTTTGGGATGATCCTGGTCAGGATATACCAAATTAATAGCCCAATCGTGGCCCAAAGTAAGATACGGGTAAGCAGAACAAGCATGGGAACCTTCTGGAGAACAGGCGCAAGAGAGATTGTTCAAAAGTTAAGCACATTAGCTCATTTTCGGCTACCGGGTCGGCGCCTTAAACCGGAACCAATATACCTGGATCTGTACGTAGATGCCCTTCAAACTGCGAAAACATTTGGGGCATTGCTGATCCTCGCGATGATTTTAGCTGTGAGAGTTTGTGAGCTAGCCACGGCTCTAGACCGATTTGTACCCTCAGCGATCGCAAGTTTGCATAAGTAAAGCGGGGCGCTCAAAATGAGCACCCCGCTTTACCTACAAGCTTTAGATTTAGCAATTTCAATCAATACTACACCAGCTTTAGATTGGGGTACTGAGCAATTACTTCGTCGCTAGTTAGCGTTTCGCCACTAGCTTGAGGGGTCCAGAAAACTTCAACAGCCATCAATGCATCACTTGGAACAGCACCGAGTTGATTTAGGGCTTTGTGCAAATCCTGTTCAGAATTTAGATTGGGCAGGGCCAATTTTCCCTGAGTGGCCACAATCACAGTTGCAATCAGGTATTCCCCAGAAGGAGAACTACCATCAGCGTCAGGTAAAGCGACATTATCGCTACCGGATAGCTGGTTATTGACGTTTGAGACAGCCTCATGGCTAAACTTACTACGCTCAATTAGAGCTAACCGATTAAACTCGGTCTCGGCTGACGTCAACTTTGTTTGAATCGTGTCGGTATCAGCATAGGCCCAGTACTCAGGGTGGCGTAGTAGAGACAGCGTGCTTTCTTGAAGTACCTTGGTTAACCCGGCTGACGAACTAGTATCTGCAGATGTGGCTAGACGATTTAGGTCGTCTTGCAAATGGCGCGCCTTGGCTAACAGACCTACCTGTAAGCGGGCGACAGAAACCGTTGGATTTGGGGTGTAGGCTTCTCCATCGCCAAAGCCAGTCGACCGGAAGCTACGAACCAGGAAGGATGCGATCGCAAAAAACACCAGCAGACCAAACAGACCACCGCCGCCAAAACCAAACAACGGCATGATGAATGGAAAGCCAAAACCAAACCCGCCGCCAGGGTAAGACCCACGAGACGGTCCCCGATAGCTACGTGGTGATGAATAGGTTCTGCCATAGGACGGTCTGGGGGCACGGAAGCTTCCTCCACCAATACGCCCGCCTGCTCGAGCCGCTAATGCACCATCCGCTTGAGAAAAGACTAGAACCAAAGCCAAAAAACAGACCACAACCGGTTTTAACAGAGGGCGCAGCCAGGACATAAATCGGGTTAGCTTAAATTGACTCATGATGCAGGATTTCAAAAAAACGCTGAAACAGTCCACTAAAAATGTGTAACTACTTTTACTTTAACGCCTTTGGTTAGTCCAGACAGTGGGCTTAAAAGGGGGAGATTACCGCCCTGGACCCGCAAGTCACCTACCTTTGACCTTCGATAATTCTTAACACTCATCAACCGCCACCGACGATGGTGACCACTTCTAAGCGATCATCTGTTTTTATGACAGTAGTCTCCCAAAACTGGCGATGTAAAATCTCGCCGTTATATTCAACAGCGACCAAACGTGGGTCCATGTTCAACTGGTTCAGCAGCTGAGGCAGCGTCGTCCCTTCTAAACAAGATTGGGACTGACCATTAACTTGAAGAGTAACCGTAGCCAGTTCAGGGGAAGCATCCATAGAGATTAAGCGATAGAGATGGGCATAAAACGCAATGTTTGAGTGAACGTCTGCAACCGCTAAACAGGTTAGTTAAAATGCTGCTTTAGCTCTTGGGCAACTTTGGTAGGCTCATCCGCCTGCATCACAGCCCGTACGATGGCTACCCCCGGTGCACCAGCCCCGCGCACCGTTGCCACATTGGTTAGATCAATGCCTCCAATCGCAAACCAGGGCATAGGGGCATTTTCTATGGCGTAGCGAATGTAGTCATAGCCTGAGGCCGCCTTACCAGGTTTAGTAGGCGTTGCGTAAACGGGTCCAACTCCAATATAGTCAGCTCCTTCATCAATGGCTCGGGCCATTTCTGCTGGGTTAGTGGTGGATCGGCCTACAAGGGGTAGCGGACCTAGAATATGTCGAGCGGCAGCCATAGGTAAGTCCTGCTGGCCCAGGTGAACACCATCTGCCCCGACTGCGGCTGCTATATCAACGCGGTCGTTCACAATAAAAAGCGCGTTGTATTGATGGCAGAGAGTTTTGATCTGACCGGCTAGCGCCAGCCTCACCTCATCATCAGCTGTTTTTTCACGATATTGCACAATATCAATCCCCCCCTTAAGAGCCGCCTCCACAGTCTCTAAAAGCCGGTCACTCGGGGAGGTGACTAAATAGGTACAAGCTTGAGTCAGACGCTGTCGTAAGTCATGGCCAAGCAATTTGCTCTCCAACGTATAAAGCTGGTATCGCATTTGCTTGGCACCTTTGGCCATATCAGGTGAATGGAGCTTGCCATACTCTTCTAGGACTCGCAGCGCCTCTTGAACCCGACAACAATTAACTTTTACAACTGTTTGCAAGGTATTACGCTGCTCTTCTTGAGGATGGCTAAGGGCTGTACCCAAATCCCCAGGCGTATCGCGACTCTGACGCATCGCATCGCTGTGCCATCCGCCAAGGGTTTGACGAAGATGCTTGATCTGTTCAGTGAGTGCGGCATCATTTAGACCGAATCGACACCACTCCTCAATAATGCGCAGCCCCTCGCGGGCTCGATCTAAATTCGCATCCAAAATTCGATATAGGACTTTCTGAGACTGGTCTTTAGCAGTCGGCTCAGAGTTCATAAATGAAATGAGTATCAGGGCAAAGCTTTCCTATGATATCAGCTGTAAATTCAGTAGAGGCAATCCTTACAAGCCATGTACCCATTTTCTGTATTGTGGTGCTCTAGCATTAGAAGTCCAACAATCTAGAGAAATACGTTACAAAGGGTTGACAAATTTCCACACCCCCATCAAAATCTCAAAGCATAAAACTCAGCTTCAAAGTATAAAACAGCAAGGAACCAAAAACCTCGCGAGATATAAATACTGGGCTATTAGACCCGGGTTGGCACGACATCCTGCCTCACGCACCTACCGCAGATTTTGCAGCACTAACTATGGATTTAGGATGGTGGGCAGAGCGTCATCGCAGCTAGCTCGGAGACACGTATTCTCCTGAGCTATCACCTAATGGATTTAACGATGGACGCAACAACAAGTATGAAATTTGTAAGGGATCGTGTGGCGCTACTGGCAATAGCAGCCCTGATTACGGCATTGCCGGCCAAAGCCCAAGAGCCCCTTCTCAGTCGGTCTCCTGGAGAAAATACGTCTCATCAGTCGCCTCAAAGCTACGACGTGCTCCATGTAAATGCAGCAACAGGTAGCGATCAGCAGGGCATAGGAAGCGCAGAGCAGCCCTATAAAACAATTACTCAAGCATTACGGCTGGCGCCAGCCACCAGCACAGTAATTTTGCTAGCACCGGGTCACTACAGCCGCGACTCGGGTGAACAGTTTCCCTTGCGTTTGCGCGCGGGACTTACCATTCAAGGTAATGCGGGCGAAGCTCGCAACACCATTATTGCCGGGGGAGGAGAGTTTCAGACTGGTGACACGACTCAACATGCCACAATTTTGACCACTGATCGTTCTGGGCTTGCTAATGTGGCGGTCTCTAACTCAAAAGGTAGTGGTGTATGGATTACGACCGGGTCGCCTATCTTGCGTAGAGTGGCACTAGTATCTAACGCTATTGCCGGGGTTCAAGTTACTGACGGTGCTCCTGTAATTGAGAACAGTTATTTCACTGGCAACCAGTACGGGTTAAGCATTCAAGGAAACGGGCGAGCAATTATTCGAGGAAACTTTTTTGAGGCAACTGGCCGGGCAATTACCATAGCAAGCCCAGCCACACCGATTATTAACAACAATCGTATCGCCCGTAACGATGTAGGAATTGCCTTAAAGAACAATGCCCGTCCCCTACTAGAAGCCAATGTGCTGGACGACAATAGTCGCAACGGGGTAGTGGAAGTTGAATCTGCTGAGGTTGCGGCTGCACCTACAGCCACTCCTTTATCCGATACTTTGGCCGTCCAAGTATCTGAGATCTCTCGTGAGTCAACTGTTCGTGACATAGAAGCGCAGGAGCAAACAGCAGTATTCAGACGCTCAGATGCTGATACAGATAACATCACTAGAGAGGAAGCACATATCGAGCCCGCTGCTAGTCCAGAAGATAGGGAGCAAGCAGACGATGGAGACTCGGCCAATGAGAATTTAGCATCTAGACAGCAGCAAATTACTCAACCAGCTGCGCCATCGCCGGTGACGGCACAGGAACAACCAGCCGTCTTTCAGAGCAATCAGACATCACCAGAGCTGGGTAACGTTGCCCTTAGCACTGATGAAGAGAGAAGCACTGATGAGTTTATTCCCATAGATGTCATTCCAGCCAATCAGCCGGAGATTGATCCAAGTAATTCATCACGTCGAGAAGGGGTTGCCAAACTGTTAGCAAGATTAAACCGTAGCTCCGATGCAGCAGCTTCCCCCACTGCTGCCACTGCTGATAACGCTGAGACAACCCCTATCCCTGAGATTCCTGTGGCAGCCGTATCTTCATCTGATGAACGGTTGCCTGTGCCGTCGGTAGCGATTCCAAGTGGTGGTGCCTCAAGGAATCTAACACCACCAGGCACAGTTGCACTAGCTACGTCATTTCGATATCGTGTGCTAGTTGATATGGCCGATGCAGACGAGTTGCAAGATTTAGTCCCTGATGCGTTTCGGACAGAAGTGGACAATCGGATGTTTATGCAAGCGGGTGCCTATGTGGATGAGACCGAAGCTAAAGAACAGTTGGAATGGCTAGAGGAAAATGGGATCGACGGACGTATCAGTGTTAGAAACTGAGCCTAGACACTGAACCTTTAAAAAATGAGGTCTAACTCAAAATCTTGAAGATTTAGTCGATGGAGTGCTGCGCCTTCCAATTCTCCCTGTTGCCAGGTTGCAACGAGTAGCTCATGGGAATTTAGGGATGTTAGTGCAGTTACACCTGTTGGCCCCTTAATGCCACCGACGACAGAAAAGTCTCTGTCCAGCAGTAGCATTTGACCTTGGGCATCCATGAAGAGATAGCCCCACAGCAGCTCAAGCATAAAGACAGGGCAGATATTTAAGACTATACGCGTCATGCGTAGGGGTTTGAGCATTAGCAATATAACTGTCTGCGGTGCATTGGCATCAACAGCCAACCACTGATGGGGCTGACGCATGGGAGTTAGCTGCCGTAAGGTAAGTCCTATACTCAAGGACGTCAGGTACATGCCTTGTCGATTCCACAACAGCAGTTGACCGCCCGTTTGGACAGAACTAGTAACAACTGCGATATGGCTATTATCAACCGCGAGTACCTGAAAAATATCGATGTTTGGAGGTAAGGGGCGACGCACTTTACTTCCCGCTTCCCGCAGCTGTGTAATGGTTAATTGCCTGGCATCAGCATTAACCGTAGCCAGCCAACGATGGTTAGGTGCAACAGCAGCTATGGCAGAGTCTTGCCAGCGATGTAAAGGAGTCAGAAACTCTGGTGTCGAACCGCTCCAAAGTGTATGCTCTGTGCGCACCATGAGGTTGCTCTCTAACGGATATATTCCTTGCACTGGGCCATCTAAGGTTTGCTGAGATATCACCAGCGAACGCTGCTGCAAAACAGCTATCTTTGAGTCATGGGCCACGAGAATGTGAGCCGTGTGTTGGCCAGCAGCTGGAGTATCATCGGATGATTTCAATATTGGCTTTAGGTGACTGACACATTGGGTGAGTCGCTGCAGTGGGGAGCCTGTGTAGGGATAGTAGGCAGTCTGAATCGGATTGAGCAACTGTAAAGGAGTAGTGCCGACATCGTATAGCGGCCCTATATCTGTCAGCATTTCGGTAGCCGTTGGATAACGACGGGCAGGTAGTTTTTCTAGTGCTTTAGAAATCACCTGTTTGAGAGGGTTGAAGAGCAGCTTATCTTTAGGAACAGGTTGATTTAGATGGGCCGATTGCAGCTCAGTCGGAGTCCCCCTAAAGGGCCGATGCCCTACCAGCAGCTCAAATAACAGCACACCGACTGAATAAACATCAGCAGCCGGAGAATATTGTCGATAGAATCGTTCGGGAGCCATGTAGGCAGGTGAGCCTGTCTGACCAGACCCTTTATGGTTAGGCGGTGGCTCCTGGGCTAGCTTGGCAATGCCAAAGTCTGAAATCTTGGCTCGCCAACGTCCGTCATAGTAGTTTAGTAAAATATTCTCGGGCTTAATATCACAATGGATAATCCCTTGTTGATGGGCGTGGGCTAAGCCCTGAAGGATATCTGACACAAGATTCAGAACATCGTGCAAACTCAGGGGAGTCAGCATATGCGATCGCAACGTCCCACCTGCACAATATTCCAACACAAGCTGTCGTCCATCTTCAGAATGTTCCATCGCATGACAGGCAACAATATTGGGATGAGACAACCGCCACAAACAATGCAGCTCTCGCAAAAATGCATGGGTAGGTAAGCTATGACGATGGAGATACTTAATCGCCACTAATTGGCCAGTTTGACGATGCACCCCACAATAAACACGGCCAAACTGACCGTTGCCGACCAGCCCCAACAAACGATATCTAGATCGCTGACGGCGAATGTTCACATCAATAGTCACTACTGATTAATTAGCACGGTGCTATGCTCCCCGCTCCACCAGCAAGTCCATAATTTCAGTGTGGGAAAGCCTCTGCTCTACCCCTGTTTCCGCCGCCGATAACCGCTCCTTTACACCCAAGACAAAACAATTTTCCTCGGCACCTAAAGACTCACAAGCCGTCTGCACACAGTGTAACGTTTGACTACTCAACTCACTAAAAAACGCCTGTAGTGCTCCCATCTCCAGAAAACCGACCGGACGCTCCAGCTTTGGAGCATAGTGAATGAACGCTGATGCTCGGATTTTAACCACTAAAAAACCGTTGGGCTGGTAGCTTTTATCTAGACTGATTTGTCCCCATCCATGGGTCACCCAACATTGCTGCAACGCTTGCGTAAACTCAGCCATAGATAAATTCGACATAGACCGATTGTGATAATCAGTCAGCTCTTCGCAGAAACGCGTGTAAAAATTTTTACCCCACCAACGGCCACAGTTGTACAGCACAAGCATTGATGCCTGACCAGTTTCATTGTCTAACCCCGAATAGATAGCTCGAATTAGGGTATCGGGCAAAGCCAATAACCGGTCACCACGACGATTTTCTAAGAGACCTAACTCTAGGGTGCCATGCACGTAAACATCGCTGGCAAAGTAGTTAGCCGTCAGGTTATTGTCCGCTAATAGATCGGCTACCAACACCATAGCAATGTAACTCCAAAGATTGCCCCTGTTAAAACTGTACTTTTATTGTGGATTATTTATCTATACGTGTGGAAAAATTCTATCATCAGAGAGTTTTCTCATCCAGTCTGAGCCTGCTGTTGTTCTTGCAACAGCTGCTGCGCTGACTCCAAAGCGGGTTTTAGTAGGGCGAACTGAGAATCCGTTAGCAAGCGGGGAAGCTGTTGATTTAGCGAGCGCTGTAGTTGCTCGTCAATCGCCTGGGTCTGATAAACCATCACCACAGTTGGTAGCCATCCTTCTAAACGGCGGCGACCCAGAGTGGCATCATCCACCAGCATTCCCAGAGCCGCATATCGCAAAATTAGGATTGTTTGTTTGATGCTCTGCTCTAAAGCGCCTGTATTTTCCTTGAGTTTGGGCGGTAGTCGATCCACTAACTCTTGAATTAGGTTGACCTCCCATTCACGCAGCTGACGATAGGCTCGAACTCGGTCTGCCAGACTGCTAACATAGCGGCCTAGGTTGCCTAATTCTTGAGGAGTCAGATAGCTCTTATCCGGCTGTAGCTCAAGCTTTCGCAAAATATGTTGGCTCAGGGAATGAGGCGTCATGATACCCCTTATTAGGATAGCGTTATCCCAACTCGTCGGTCAGAATACTGGGCTCAAAACAATGCTGACAGATCTTCTAGGGTAAGAGTGTCGGTTTCTACTGGGACACTCTCATCGTCCTCAGCGATATCCCAGCTGGCTGGCGCTGAATTCAGAGCTGGCCCATGCCAGGGAAATGTAGCAAAAAAATGGCCCACAGTTTCGTATGGGACATCAGGTGAATCAAAATCATCGGTTTCTGACAGCGGTTTGCCAAACCAGTTAATTTCGCCAAAAAACTCACCGACCGAGATCACGTCTAAGCGCCGGGTTTCACTTTCTGAGGGCAGTAGTCCGATCATGGCGGTCAAACAGAGTCTCCAGAGCGTAGCCGTTTTTCAATATCGCTAGCCGTTGCGCCCTCGTTTAGCCAAAATGCTGCCGCATCAATGCGTTCCCTGGCCCCTAGCAAAAACTTGCAGTAGGTCTCACCCATGGAATAGCACTGAATTTCAATACAGCTAAGCTGTTTACGCACCATTTCAGTAAAAAAGCCAGCATAGAGCCCGGCATAGAGATAGCATACAGGCTTCCCAACATCCCCCAGGGTACGTGCAACCGCTGAGTCAAAAAGGTTGATAAACATAAACCCCTGGGTTCGATCTGCCATATCGATTTCCCAACGGCCCCAACCTTGGGCTGTAAATGGCCACCACCAGGTCTCTAGCAAAAACATAAGATTTGCTTGCTGAGGGCTGACTTTATATTCTCGCTCAAACCATTGGTCAAAAAACAGTGAGTCCTGTTTACCCCATTCCAAACCGATGGAATACATCACCGCAGCAGAAGCAGCACCCACCTCTTCTTCTAACCCCTCTAAAAGACCGATGATAAAGTCTTCGCTGGTGAGAATATTACGGCTACCATTCCAATCCGAAATAGTTCCTTCAGACGTATTGAACTGGAAAAAGTCAGAAAACTTGTAGTGGTTATGTCTTTGCGGATATTGCTGACGCAGCCTATGGGAATGAGCCGACGGAATGTCCATATGTCCTGATTTACCTGGCCATACCCTCAGGGTAACGCTATTGGCCTAACAAAAGCCTGGCTTTAGCTAAAATTGGGCAAAATAACTCAGCCTCTTGGGGTGTCAGGTATTGGCCCACCACATCTTGCATCACCTTATAGGAGACATCGCAGCTATATTGCGCCTTAAAGGAGCGCATGATGGACTGAAACCACAGCAAGAAGCTTTCCTCTAGCCCCTCTTCGTCAGCGACTAAAAGGGCATGGGCACAGTAGCGTAGTCCTCGCATCGTATCTCGCTGCCACTTGGCACTGAGGTCCACTTTGCCGCGTCGGAGTAGCTGCGGGTCTGCAGTCTTGAGCTTCTTCTTAACCTGTTGAATAATTTCAGTCTCGGCTTTCTGAATTTTTTGATAGGCGCTAAATCGTAGACGAACTGTTTGCAAATAGTTTTGCAAAAACATCAGCTCCGTATCTGTAGCATAACGGCCATCGACTTCGCGGACGAGGGTTTGCAGCTGGCTGAGCATGGAATTGAGATAAAAGGTAGAGAACCAGGGAAGAGCTATCACCGTTGGCAACAGCGAACCAAACGTAAAGCTCTCAACTCAATCTTAGAATTATCAAGGTACCAGAGCTAGCTTCTTTACGTCATCAATAACGAGGAACAGTGTTATCTACCATGCGAGAGTAAGCATCAATGCCGCCAGACAGGTTTTTGGTACGTTCAAACCCCTGTCGCTGTAGCCATTGACACATTTGGGCGGAACGCATGCCGTGGTGGCACATCACGATAGTTTCAAGGCTGGGGTCAAGGTGGGTAAAGATTTGCTCGGCCCAGTCTGCGTATTGACTTAGGGGTAAATGAGTAAAGTTAGGCAAGTGTGCGATCGCAACTTCTTCTGGCTCCCGTACATCTACTAGCTGCAGCTCACCCTCGGCCAACTGCTGAGCAAAGTCAGGTGCTGATATTTCCTCGACACCAGCAATTTCGTACACAGGCGTTCTCCATTTGGTCAAGTGCTTTTCATTAGGGTAGCGTTTGCGATCGCAAATAGCAGCAAATCATCCATTGAGCTAATACTCAGGTTGAAATAGAGCAGTCATATTATTTTGCTGAAAGAATACATACCTAAGACCACCTCAGTCGACAAACCAACAGTCAACAACAGATGACTACCTCTACTCAACAACCTACAAAAACCTCTTTGAGAGAGAAACAAAACCTCTTTCTAAAATCTCTTTTACTAGACTTCTACCTGGTCGAAAGGATACTATTATTGAACCGATCTTTATCGCCGAAACTCGCGCGAGATCTACCCAAAACTATGATCGCGGTGACAAGTTTGTACACTATCGCACCATCGAGACTTTTCAAGAATATGTGTTAATTGACCAATATCGTCCTTTTGTGGAGCACCAAACAAAACAGTCTGAGCATCAGTGGTTATTGACAGAACATCAAAGGTTAGATGCGTCTTTTTCGCTGGTATCGGTACCGGTTGAGATTGCTCTAGCTGACTTATACGAAGGAATTGAGTTTGAGGCTGCTGAGGATAGTTCAGTCAGTTAATGCAGAGCTCGGTTATGGGGCAGCCAACTTCTAAGTCTATCTGCATCTTTGAGCCAAACCATATCCTAATACGACACCGATCAAACTACAGACTAGATCCATTGAATCTAATGTTCGATAGAGTGATATTCCTTGAACGATCTCCTCTGCCGTCATTGCTAGACCAAACAACACCGGAAAGACAGGCAAATATCGTATCCCTCTGAAGTGTCGTCGATTCAACACGCGATGGCCTAGATAGCTGGCAAAGGCATAAAGCACCACATGGCCAATTTTGTCGTAGTAGGGAATTTTGTCTAACAGTGCTAGGGGTAAATTGTTGGTATAGGCTGCCCATAGGATCAATAAAAATAAACCACCGTAGCCTACTGCGAGGAAAGCAACACTGCGTTGGCTAGGGTGATTGAGTTTAGATGACATTTTCATAGAAAAATAATTTGCGGATAGCCGATTCTTAGTACAGCGATCTACAGTGAAAGGGATTTCTATCTCGGATACACCAACTATTTTTGATACAAGCCATGGGCAAACACGTTAGGCATCGCGCTGGGCTATGGTTAGGGCTATTGACAATATTGGTCTGTGTTTTTGCCTTGTATAAAGGACCCTCTAACGCGGGCGAGCTGGTGGTGGATAGTGGACAGTTGCGATCGCACCTCCAGACATTATCAGCCGAACGCTACTCCAACGTTGCCCTAGCCCGCACTCGCACCTATCTAACCGAGCAGCTTCAGGCTTACGGCTATAAGACAGTGAGCCAGGTCTTTGGCTCTGGCGACAGTGCAGGCACTAATCTCAGCGTCCTTCGCCCAGGCACTCAGACACCTGGGCAAAAAATACTAGTCGGTGCCCACTACGACTCTGTTGCTGGCTCTCCAGGCGCAGACGACAATATTAGCGCAGTTGCCACAGCGCTTGAAATCGCTCGCATTTTTGCCAGCTACCCCACGGATAAAACCCTACAGATTGTTTTTTTTGACCAAGAAGAGTTTCAGCCAGAGGGGGCCGGTCTGTTGGGCAGCAATGCGTTTGTTAATGAGCCGACCAATTTAGACGGGCTAGAGGGAGCCGTCATTTTAGAAATGCTGGGCTATGCCTGTTATGAGGCTGGCTGTCAAACCTATCCGTCAGGGTTAGACCCACAGAATTTACCAACAGTAGGAGATTTTATTGGTGTAATTGGTGACACCGATCATCCAGATTTGTTAGCAACCTTTGTCACCGACGAAGAGAGTGCGCCAACTGCGCAAGCCTCAAACTTCAAGGCCGTTACACTGCCTGTGCCGATTGGGGTTTTGCCCTTTATGCCCGATCTATTTCGCAGTGATCATGTCCCCTTTTGGCTCAGGGGTATTGGAGCCGTCATGGTAAGTGACACAGCAAATTTTCGAAACCCAAACTATCACCGAGATAGTGACACGGTTGATAGCCTAGATATGGATTTTTTAGAACAAACGGCTCAGTATCTTGTTAGCCGGGTAACCAGCCTCTTAGGAGATGGCTAGGCGTCACTGGTTTCCTGGCGAGAACGACTGAGAGGTCGGCTCTTCTTTGCCAGAGACAGAGTGAGAAACAAACGGAGGCAACTCTGGCTCAGAAATATCTACCTTAATGGAAGACGCAGATGATTTGGCTGCTTCAGCCGACTCGTCACTAAGAGCATCGCTGTCAATGTCTTCAGCAGCCGTGTCTTCTCCGTCTTCCCCATGGAGAGTGAGGGATGGCGAAGAATCCTGATTGGATGCGATTACATAAGAAATCTGGCGAGTCTCTTTGGGAGCCGTGTCTAGTAGCTTAGAAACCTGTTCATCTGGCTCTGGTTCGTCATCTTTACCAGGAGGCAACAACAAAAGCCGCTTTCGCATCTTTGCCATGGGAGTCATGATATGGGCAATGCGTTCCTCTAGCCAGATAAGCCCGGCTCCTAGAGCTTCGGCCAGGGTACTAATCAATCGGTAAAGGGCTACACTGCTGATGAGCAGACCACTGGGTAGCTGATTCCCAAGCAGTGCGATCGCAACTGCTTCAAATACCCCTACACCACCTGGTGCGCCAGGAACAACCAACCCCAACAGCCAAGCCACACTAAACGCACCTAAAATCGAGAAAAATTGGCCCGGCTGCAGCGGCTGCAACGCAATAATCGTGACTAGAAAGCCCATGCCCCGCAGCAGTACAAACCCAAATTCACCAAGCAGTGAACGCCAGGGATAAAACTGTAGCTGCAGAGTACTGGTAATCACTGTCAGCCCCTGTGATTGAGCTTTGGCTTTACCCAGCTTACGCAGGAGTGGATTGAGAAAGCGCGGCTGGATCGCCACTAGCATAGCTACCAGTGCCCCGATGGAGATCACCAACAGTCGCCAATCACCCGCCGCCGCAATGCTAAAGCTAATCGAGGCCAAACCCAGCGCCGCTGCTGCCATCAGCACAGGTTCTAGCAAAACACCGACAATCGCTGCCCCTGTAGACGAGCCAGATGATTGCAACGCCCTTACACGACCGTAGAAATGCCAGACATTACCAGGTAGATACTTGGCAATGTTGGTTTTCAAGTAGATAGCGGTGGACCAACGACCATCGTGGGACTGCCCAATTGTGCGCAAAATTAGGTGCCATACCCACCCCGACCAAATATGCGCCATCAGGGTAATGCCCAACGCTATGGTCAGTAATGATAGGGTAGACCCTGTAATTTCCAGGGTTTTGACTTCTTGCCAATGATCTTTCAGGGTTTTGGCTAGAAAAAATAGGATGCCGCCAAACAAAAACCAGCGAAAGATGCGTTTAACCATGGATGAAGAAAGCCAGCGCATAAAACGTCGGTGTACGGTAAATGGACAGTGATCACGAATATTAAACCGTGTTAATACTCAGGGCTAAAGGGGTTGCGATTGCTGATTTAGGGGATGAATCGGTCCAGAGGAGTGGTCATTTTACAACTTCTCACAGCTAAAACCATCTTGAGGATCAGCAATGCCAAGGTTTTTAACACTTCAGCCTCTAATCTTTGATCAGTTATTTGGATATAGGTTTAACACACAGACCCGAAAATTACTTACTCAGGCAGGTGTTTTTTGTGGCTGATAGCCCTGCATAATACGGCCACAGCCTCGATATTGTTTGTAATAGGTCTGGCTGACTGGCTCAATGGGATGCAAAAGTGAGTCAATGCCAATGCCGTTACGGCCCTGGTCTTTACCCGAGCTGTGAATGTAGTATCCATCAGCTAGGTGCAAGGCTACATGGGTGGTCCGCTCTGGAGTGCCAAAAAAGATCAGATCCCCTGGCTGTAGCTCACTGGTTTCAATCCTTTCTGTAAACGCCTCCTGCTGATAAGAATCGCGGGGTAACGGTACTCCAACAGATGCAAATGCGGCCTGGACTAAACCAGAGCAGTCATAATTGGGAGCAACGGTTCCCCCCCATAGATATTGGTTGGGGACGGCCAACGCCGCCTGGGCAAAAGCAATCGCTCCAGGAATAGCCTGCTCAATATCGCTGCGGGTCACAGTCTGGGGTCGGTAGGCTTGGGTCGCCACACTCAGGGCATCAATATCGCTTAACCGGATCCAGCCTGGATAATCGTCGGCACACAAAACGGCATGAACTCCATCGGGTTCCATCGCCGTAATCTTAAGCTGGCGTCCGCTGGCCGCTTGAGTAACTAGACCTGGCTCGGTTGGGGTTTTGTAGAAATTTAAGGTGCGATCGCATCGATACTCAGCGTCAGGTTGCGATCGCCAATTTTTTTTAAGTTCCTCAATGTGCACCACTGCTCCTGTGTCCTTTTATCGTCAGCTTTTAGAGCGTATCGCTTCGCCATTATTCTGAACCAATCTCACATCGGTCCCCAAAACTTAGCCGTCTCAATTTAACGAATGAACCATTCCGTCAGACAATAAAGGCAGATTTTGTTGCATTAGCTACCGTTTTGCTAGCGATGCCCATTGCTATCCGTTAACCATTGTTATGAGTCTGACTGTATCTCGACCCCAGGTGAACGAAACTTTTCGGATCACACCTCCAGCTCTAGAAATCCCTGAGCGTTTGCTCTTAGGCCCCGGTCCTTCCAACTCAAATCCTGAGGTTGTAGCGGCCATGAACCGTCAGCCCATTGGCCATCTGGACCCAGCCTACCTTGACTTAATGGATGAAGTGCAGGCCATGATGCGCTACGTTTGGCAGACCGAAAACCCGATGACACTACCCATCAGCGGCACCGGCTCTGCAGCCATGGAAGCCACCCTGGCGAATGCTGTCGAACCTGGCGATGTGGTGTTAGTGGGCATCAACGGATACTTTGGCAATCGTCTGGTCGATATGGCCGGACGCTATCGCGCCGATGTTCGCACCATTAGCAAACCCTGGGGAGAGGTCTTTAGCCTAAGTGAGCTACGGGCAGCGCTCGAAGAACATCGCCCAGCTATTTTGGCGCTAGTTCACGCAGAAACCTCCACAGGCGCTCGTCAACCACTAGAGGGTGTTGGCGATTTATGCCGAGAGTTTGACTGTCTACTGCTCATCGACACTGTAACCAGCATGGGCGCGGTGCCCATTTTTCTAGATGACTGGGGTGTAGATATGGCCTATAGCTGCAGTCAAAAGGGGTTAAGCTGCCCGCCAGGCAGTTCTCCGTTTACCATGAGTGAGCGAGCCTTACAAAAATTAGACAAACGTCAGACAAAAGTAGCCAACTGGTACTTAGATATTTCTTTGTTACGCAACTATTGGGGCAAAGGTCGTACTTACCACCACACGGCACCGGTCAACAAGACCTACGCCATTCGTGAAGCCCTACGTCTGGTGATCGAAGAAGGCTTAGAAAACTCTTGGGAACGGCATCAAAAAACGGCTGAGAAACTATGGGATGGCCTGGCGGATCTAGGTCTTGACTGCCATGTTCCCAAAGAATACCGTTTGCCCACACTAACCACGGTCAAAGTACCTGACGGCACTGATGCTAAAGCAGTCACCAGCAAACTGTTAAACGACCACAACATAGAAATCGGTAACGGTCATGGTGAACTCGGTGGCAAAGTCTGGCGCATCGGTCTGATGGGCTACAACAGTCAGCCCGAGAACGTAGAGAAGGTACTGACTGCCTTAGACAAAGTGATGGCAGAAATCTAAGCAGCCTTGACCAGTTCACACTTAAAAGCTGAGCCTCTGACTTAGAAGCTCAGCTTTTTAATACATGGTTTCCTGCTACTAGCTGATAGTGTTCTACAACAGGAAACGGATCATAGAAATGGTGCAGTAAGGATTTCCAAGCTTGATACTCATCCGATTCTCGAAATCCTTTGATGTGATGTTCTAACGTTTGCCAGGTAACAAACAGCACATAGCGATTTTCTTTTTCAATGCACTTTTGTAACTGATGTCCACCATATCCAGCCATTGAACTGATAATACATTGAGCTTGCTGAAAGGCCGTCTCAAACAATTCTGTCTCACCGGGCTTAATATCTAGTAAAGCAACTTCTAAAATCATTAGATTCTCCCAACGCGAACCTTTCTAGTTGTTGCACAGCAGTCGGCATAAAATCTAGGAAACAATAGACTATCAGGCAGCTATCTATGGGTCAGTAGCTGTCCTAATTTGCTATCCGGGCAAAAAGTGAACGGATTCTCAATGTGCCACTTAGGCTAGACATCAACAGCGACCACACGATGCAACATAATGGTTATAAACTCGTCTAGGATGACAAATATTGTGACGGTCTATCTTGATGGCTCTAGATTTGCCCCAGTTTTATCGTGCTGTTAACCCCAGCCGTCCATTACGATTGGTACAGGCTGATGAGACACAGTACTACATAGATTTCTCGTCTGTGCGGGGCGGTGATATCGTGCGAGAGTTAGAGCGTACAATTGTGCTATTGTCACCTGACGAGTCAACAACACAGCTTTTTACTGGCAATATTGGCTGCGGCAAATCTACAGAGTTACTCAGACTCAAAGCACAGCTCGAACGACAGGGGCTACATGTGGTTTATTTTGAGTCGGATCGAGACTTAGAAATGGCCGATGTAGATATTAGCGATATTCTATTGATGATTGCTCATCAGGTGGTGGAGAGTTTAGAGAATGATGGCATTAAGCTGAGGCCATCGGTTTTGGTATATTTATTTCGCAATCTGGCAGAAACGCTACAGGCACCGATGGAAATTGCTGATGTGAGTTTCTCTGTGGGGATTGCAGCAATTACAGCTCGGGCTAAAGAGAGTCCAGAGATGCGTAGCCGCATGCGTCAGTATTTGGAACCTCGCACCAAAACAATTATTGATGCCATTAATGAAGAGCTGTTAGAGGCTGCGATCGCAACCCTCCGCTCCAACGGCAAAAAGGGACTCGTTGTTATTGTCGACAACCTCGATCGCATTGACCCGGTAGAACGAGCCAATGGTCGCACTCAGTCAGAGTATCTATTTATTGATCGGGGCGAACAGCTCAAGCGATTAAACTGTCATCTGGTATACACTATCCCCTTGGCTCTGGTCTTCTCTGACGACCTGCCGCGTCTTTCTAATCGGTTTGGAGTCTCTCCTAAAGTGTTACCCATGGTGCCAGCGACCCAACGCGATGGCACTATTTCTGAACCAGGACTAGCTCTGCTGCAACAGATGGTTCTAGCTCGCGCGTTTCCCGATAAAAACTATAATGAGCGCATCGATCACATCAAAGATATTTTTGAACACGTTGATGTGCTAAATCGTCTCTGTCAGCTGAGTGGTGGCCATATGCGCAACCTGATGCGTCTTCTCTATGGTTGTTTACAAAAGGGCGATCCACCCATTCAATCTGCTGTGCTTGAAGCTGTTATTCGAGATGAGCGCGACTCTCTGATGGCCTTGATTGATGAAAGCGAATGGCAGCTCATGCTTAAGGCGGTCAGCGCTCCAGACAATCAGGGTAATGAAGCCTATAGTCTTTTGTTGCGGAGCCTGTTTTTATATGAATATCGTGACAACAGTGGCCGTTGGTTTGATATTAACCCAGTCTTAAAGGAAACCAAACGCTTTCAAAATTGGCAGGCCAACCATGCAAACATTACAGGCAGTTAGCCCCACCGGGATTCCCATACTCCGCTATGTATCAGGCTGATTTACCCGAAATTGTTCTCCATAATCAAACAGCCCTAGACAATCTCCAACGGGCGCTTACTCTGGGCAGGGGGCAATTCTCATTAATCTTGGTGCGGGCTAACTATCAGCGTTTGACTCAGCTTTTGTTAAGTGCACTTTCGCATACTCAAAATTTTCACACTGTCGAACTCTCTGCGGCGACTCGGTCTTTAGCTGAGGCCATCACCAGCAGTCAATCATCACTGGAGCAGCCTCCAGCCGCCGTCATGGTGACCGGGTTTAATCAGGTGGAGGCGCCAGATAGGTTATTTAAGGCGGCTAATGTGGGGCGCAATGCGCTACTCACTAAATTTCCCTATCCGGTGGTGCTATGGATGACCGATACGGTATTTCAAAGTCTGACGCTCTATGCGGCCGACCTAAAAAGTTTTGCAGCAGTCCCCATTCAGGTCGACTATCCAATTCAGTCTTTAATTGAAGCCTTACATCGGGCCGCCAGTGAGCTGTTCACCCATGTTCTCGCCAACCCTGAATCCCATCAGCTCGAATACTTGGCACCCCAGCTGCCAACGCTTAGCCATCATCTAAGGGTCTTGACTGAGCAAGAATTACCGTTTGCGATCGCAGACCTCAAGCAAAGCAGGGTACAGCTTGATGGCGCCCTACAGGCCAGCTTAAATTTTCTGCAGGGTCGAGAAGCCCACATCCCTGAACGCCTCAAAGTCGCCAGAGAATATTATGAGCAAAGTTTAGCCTACTGGATACAAACAGATAAAACCGTTGAAGACACCAGCGATCAGCAAGCGGTTGTTTTGCTACATCTCGGGCTATGGTGGCAGACCCATGCAGAACTACAGCGCTCTACCCATTTAGCCTCATGCCGACAGGCTCGGCGGTTTTACAAACAATTTATCAACGTTCTTCAAAACCATAATCGCCAGGACCGCGCCGCTAACTTTGTCCATGTTTTAGCAGAAATTCTACACAAGCTAGAAGCCTGGGATGCACTGATAGAAGTTGCCAATGAGGGTCTAACATTACATCAGAACGATCCGGTCCGCCTTGCTAGAGACTATAGTTATCTGGCCGAAGCCGCCCTTGCCAATGAAAACTGGCTGAACGCTCAACGCCTCTCAACTAAAGCCCTAGAGCTGCTGGCTAGAGCTGTCAAAAGTACTCAAATCGCCGGCACAACCATTGCCGACGTAGGAGACGCTACAGCAGTCACAACTCAGGTCTCTCCTCAAGCTGTAGTATTAGCCCTACGATATCGGCAAGGGCGGTACTACTTTCTGCGGGGACGAGCAAAACTCCGTCAGGGCGATGACAGCCTGTTTGATGATGCGCTCTACGATCTAGAAAATGCGCGAAAAAAAACCAACCCCCGCTACGATTTTCCACTGTATCGAGATATTCTTAAAAATCTTCAAGATCTCTATTTTGCAAAACAGCGATATCTAGATGCGTTCTCTATTAAGCAAGAACAACGACAGGTAGAAACCTTGATGGGTCTCCGGGCCTTTATTGGCGCGAGTCCTATTCAGCCTTATCGAACCTCATCTGCTGAAACAATCAAAGATATATCACCGGTCGAAATGCGCGCTTCGGGGCGGCAGCACACCATCGATGATTTGGTAGTCCGGTTAATGCAGCCCCAACACACCCTAATCATTCTCCATGGGGAGTCGGGTGTGGGGAAAAGTTCTCTCTTGAGTAGTGGTTTGGTGCCAGCCCTTAAGCAGGCTACATCTGAGGGTCGCACAACGCTACCACTGCTTATCCGTAACTATACCAGCTGGGAAATCTCAATTCTGCAGGCGCTACAGCGAGTAACATCATCTCTACCATCAGCACCACCAAACTTTCAGGTATCGTTTCCGATGACGGCTGAGAGTTTGCTAAACCACCTACAGCAACAGGCTCAGGCTGAGTATCAGCAGATTATTCTTGTTTTTGATCAGTTTGAAGAATTCTTTTTTGAGCGCCCCAATGTTGAGCAGCGCTGCTCTCTATATTACTTTTTAAGAGACTGTCTTAATACCCCCTATCTCAAAGTTGTTTTAGCCCTGCGAGATGACTATCTACACTACCTACTGGAATGGGAGCGTTTAGCCAGTCTCGACCTGGATATTCTCAGTCAGGATGTGCGGTATTATCTGGGAAACTTTACCCCCAAAGAATGTGAGGCTGTCATTCGTCAGCTCACCGACAATGCTCAGTTCTATCTAGAAGAATCGTTAATTACAACACTGGTCAGCGACTTAACCGCAGACGATGGTGAGGTGCGCCCCATTGAGCTGCAAATTGTGGGAGCTGAACTGCAGCGTGAAAATATTACAACACTAAGGCGATACCAGCACTTGGGAGATAATCAAATCCGAGCGTTGGTACTGATTTTTCTAAATCGAGTTGTCCGTGACTGTGGTCCTGAGAACAGTACCCTAGCCCGAACCATTCTTTATTTACTAAACGATGAGAGTACAACTCGGCCCCTCAAAACTCGGGCTGAATTAGAAGAGTCTTTAGAATCGTTAGGCATTTTAGTTGATCTTGATCAACTGAGTCTTGTGTTAGAAATCTTGGCAGGTTCGGGGCTACTCTTTGCTAGCCCCGAAGTAGGCGGCAGAGTACGCTACCAGCTTGCCCATGACTATTTGGTAGATCTGGTAAAACAACAGGATATGCCAGGTCTGATGTCGGTACTCCAGGCCGAACGCCGTCGCCGCAAACAGACTGAAACACAGCTACGCACAGCGCTGCAAGAACAGGCCATGGCCCTAGCCCAAGCAACTGAAGAACGCTATCGGGCTGAAACCGCAGAGATGCAGGCTCTGACCTCAGTGTCGCAAGCGCTATTGCTCTCCCATGATGGGTTAGGGGCTCTCTTAGAGGCGCTCAAGGGGGCTCAACAAAGCCAGCTGACTCCCATCTCTAATTACTTACAAAATCAAATTCTCTTTCGTGTCTGGCAGGCTCTTTACGCCATTCGTGAGAAAAATCGCATTCACGCGCACCAAGACTGGGTGCTCTCGGCCTGCTATAGCCCTGATGGTCAGTATCTGGCCTCTGGCAGTGATGACGGAACTCTACGCCTATGGAACACTCGTGGCAAACTGTTGCAAATCTTTGCGGGTCATCAAGGAAGTGTCTTAGATGTAGCCTTTAGCCACGACAGTCGGCTAATGGGCTCAGCAGGCGATGACTTTACCATTCGTATTTGGGATGTGTCTGGTGACTGTTTGCATATTCTTAACGGGCATACAGGCTCGGTCAACAGCCTGGCCTTTAGCCCCACCCATAGACTGATTGCCTCGGCCAGCAACGACCACACAATTAAGCTATGGACCCATGATGGCCAGTGGCTAAAAACCCTTGAAGGTCATCTGGACTGGGTGAGATCGGTGGCCTTTAGTGCCGACGGGCAGCACTTAGTTTCTGCAAGTGAAGATGGCACCGTTTGCCTTTGGAATGCGGAGGGTGAGCTGGTGCGCGCCATTAGCAGTCATACAGGATGGGTTTTAAAGGCGGTGTTTAGCCCTGACGGTCAGTATATTGTCTCGGGTGGGGACGATCACCTGATTAAACTTTGGAATCTGGAGGGCGAGCTGGTGCAATATTTTGACGGCCACCAAAACTGGGTTAGAGACTTATGTTTTAGCCCGGATGGAGAGTATTTGATGTCAGCCAGCGACGACCAGAATATCCATGTCTGGAACCTCCAAGGCAAACTTGTGGATACTTTTAAAGGACACCGCAGTAGTGTTTTAAGTTTGGATGTTAACCCTCAGGGCAATCAGCTGGTTTCCACTAGCGACGACAACACCCTACGGCTCTGGCAGCTAGAATCGCGCCATGTGCCCAAGCTAAAAGGGCACCAAGGTATTATTTGGGATGTTTGTTGGCAGCCAATTGGCAATCAGTTGCTATCAGCTGGGGCGGATAAAACACTGAGACTTTGGAATGCCGAGACCAACCAGATTACCCGACACATTCGCGGTCACAATAGCAGTATCTACAGTGTTGACTGGGGGCCTGATGGTCAGACCATTGCATCGGCCAGTGCTGATCACACGGTCAAATTGTGGAATATAGATGGTCAGCTATTGCGTACATTTCAGGGGCATCACAATGCTGTCTGGTCGGTAAAGTTTAGCCCTGACGGCACCTATGTGGCTTCGGCAGGGAGCGATCGCAACATTCGTCTGTGGTACACCGATGGCACCCCCATTGGTCAGCTCAGCGGGCATCAGGGCACCGTCTGGACCGTAGGCTTTAGCCCCGACGGCAAGTATCTTGTCTCAGGTAGCGAAGACGGCACCCTGCGGCAATGGGACTTAGAAAGCATCGGCAATCTAAACGAGCAAACTGGCAAAATTTTGACAGGCCATACCGGCAGCGTCTGGGCTGTGGCCGTTGCCCCCGATGGTGAAATCATTGCATCAGCAGGGAGCGATAACACCGTCCGTCTGTGGAAAAACGGGGAGCTACTGCAGATTTTACGCGGGCACCACGACTGGGTACGCAGTGTCTCTTTTGGTCTCAATGGGGATGTAGTAGCTTCTGCTAGCGATGACGGCACCATTCGCTTTTGGCAGCTCCCCAACGGTCAGCTACTCCATACGTTTACAGGCCATCGCGGCATTATTTGGCAAGCATCGTTTGACAGTACAGGTGAGCAGTTAGCCTCAGCCGGAGCAGATGGGCAGGTACGTCTGTGGAATCTACGATTAGCAGATCTGATGTACCAAGGCTGTCGTTGGATTGAAGACTATTTGAACTATGGAGATTTAAGCGACGGGGATCGGTTGGTGTGTGAGGATTGTTGGCCATAAGAACATTCGTCCATAGATTTACATAAAATCTCTATCGCCTAAGCATCCTAGATACCCACAAAATTATTGTTGCTTCTGTTGCTCAAATAACCAAATAGACAGGGTCTCATCTGAGTAGGCAGGATCCCAGGCATTATGGCCAACGCCCTCTAACTCGCTGTAGCGCACATCTGCATCTACAGATTCAAGGGCTGTCACCATTCGTCGTGATGCTTCAACCGGGACAACCGTATCCTCATCTCCATGGAAAACCCAACTGGGAATCTCTTAGATTTGTTCTGCAACATCTTTATAAATGTTGGTACTCAGCTCTGGGACAAAGGAAGGAAATCCATCCATGCCTTCAACATATCCACATATCGGCACAATCGCTGCAAATCTATCTGGGTGAAGATAGCCCAGGTACCAAGCACCCTCACCCCCAAGGGATAACCCAGTTAGGTAAACGCGCGACTCATCAATGCGAAACTCCTCGATTGTCTCATCCAACGCTGCCATGGCTATCTGACCAGACAAATCTTGCCAGGTCAAATCTGCATCGTCAGGCACCTGAGGGAAAACTGCCAGCGTAGGCCAACGCTCAGGATTAAAACGAATGGCACTACCGAGACCGACCTGAGTTTGCCGTAATCCTTCATCACCCGTTTCACCAGAACCGTGGAGAAAGAGAATCGTCGGCCATTCTTCAGCTGACTGGTAGTCACGTGGCACATAGACCTGATAAGCATATTCGTTACCATCAAGAGAGAGCGTACGATCAAGAAAGCCTGTCTCAGTAACTTGAGCTACGGCAACACTGGGAATGAGGACAAATCCCGTAGTTAGGACGGCTCGCATTGTTGTTATCATTTCCCAATCTCCATGATTATTAGTGAGGCCACTATCAGCAGTAAGTAGATGACTTAGTAACAGCTGCATACAGTCACCAGACGGGTTAACGGTCTATTATTGTTTCGGTGTTGCTAATCCTCGGTATGATTTCAGCTGAAAGACACTGATAAGTAGCACGTCTTAACGGCTCGGAGCATTCTTATAAATCAGCAACGATATTGTTTCACTTTATCGGGCGATAGGACAATATCAATGAAGCCAAGGTAACTACTCAGGCTTAAAAAATAGAGAGTTTTTCAAGCCAATGGCACAAGCCAAGGTAGTTTAACGCTAAGACATCTCTGGTAGCCCTCGTGAGTCAATCAAAGCGTCGTCTCAAACTCAGTGAAGACGAGTCCGTGCGGTGTACCGGCAGGGAGAAGATGCGGTAGTCAGTTTGGTCACCCAGCTT
>JBHJIV010000106.1:0-32485 GCA_050043105.1 Leptolyngbyaceae cyanobacterium
GGGCGGCGGATGAGTTGTTCCAATTCGGCCTGTTCCGATTCGCCCAAATGGATAGGCGGTGCAGCGAGTCTTGGCATGGCTTAGATACCTATGACTATCATCCTCTAAATAGTAAGGTTATTTCAGCCAAGCGGTACTAGGCTCTTCCAAACGCACACTAAATTTCAAAGACACTCAAAAAATCAGAAATTATATCAACGTCACTGACCAGGTTGAGATTGACTTAGTAACAGGGCATCCTAAGTTTCAATCTATCCATAGAGTTGCTTCAGAAATTCTACAGGAGCATAAGTCGTTATTATATGGATAAAACAACATTTTGTTCCTACTGGAACTAACTTTGAAATGTTCACTAGATTGAATGTTAGAGTCATTCTGGCTGATCACTTGAAAACTCTGAGAAGCCATCGAACAGGGAAGATTAGAGCATCAGAATTTTTTTTATTCTTTGTGCTTCCTATGTTTATAGCTCTGGTAGCAGTTTATCCACTTCAGGTATTACTGACTGAAAATTTAGTGAATTTACTAATCACCGTCTTTTCTATTTTTGCAGGACTACTCTTTAATCTATTGATTTTAGTTTTTGAAATAGCAGATAAAGAGTCCGACAAAGCAAAATCACTCATCTTAAATCGATCATCTTATGAAGCAAAGAATTCTCAAGATCTCCTTGACACAACACAAGAAACACTGAAAGATAGCCGATTAGTGAGAGAAATACTCTATGAAACTTACATCAACATTTCGTTTTGTATATTAATATCCATCTTCGGAATTATGACACTGCTGTTACACATTGTGAGCCCTAGCAGTGTTCTCAAACTGTTAAATAACCCTCAATCAAATCTGGTCGTTGCCTTTAAATCTATCGATTTGACTTTCAAAGTGTTGATAAGCTTTGTCTCATATTACACATTTTATGTATTTTTATTGACCTTACTGATGGTGCTGAAACGAATTTACAAATTATTGTCTAAAAGATTTTCTGACTTTCAAAGTGATGCTACATACTAATATCGCTTTCTTACTTTCTAGACCTCTTTAAACAAGATTCAATCAGCCTGGAGCAACAGACTCCAATCCATTCTCTCTTATCCCCTATTCATCATGTTTCTTACTTCAGTCGCAAGAGAAGCTATCGTACTTGATTCTTGAAACCATGATTGAACCTGATGTAACTCGGACAAGCGCTGGATCAAGTGCAATGCATCCTGCTGATCGCCAGGCTCACTGGGCTGATAATAAAGCCTTTCCAATCCATCTTTAATCCGCTCTAATCCATCAGGAAACTGAAGAAACGCTCCAAGCACCTGATTGTTATAGTCAATCAACTCAGCCCTGTCTGGACGGCAAAAACACATTTGCACCATCTGCCAGTTTTCCAAAGCCGGATATTCCAAAGTTGCGGCCTCTAAAGCCACATAAGCCTTTTCCCAAGTAGCCTTACACCGCAAATCACCATATCGACGAATCTCAGTCTTAAAATTCTCAGGCTGCAAAATAGCATCTTCTAGCTCATGCAAGAAGGACCAAGTTTCGTAAGCGACTGTCTTGAGCTCTCTAAGCTTCATTGCCCTACCAGAATGGAAATATTTTTTTCGCTTTCTTACTACCCTTATCTGCTGATTGTACGATTTGCTGATGCCCCATGGCATCATCCGCCTCAATTTGATTACGAGCTGCAATATCTCCTACCATTAATGCCTCTTTCGCCTCTTTAGGCAAATTTCGTCGGTCATTCAATGGCAACTCAAGCCCCTCATAGAGTTCACGTGGTGAATGCCCCAACATATTTTGAGTCACTTTACGATTCACTGTTGCATGGGTTCTATCATTACCACCACGCTTCTTTACTTTCTGCTGAAGATCCTGCTGAGCAATCCGCCGACTAGGCTCATCCGTTTTAATTAGACCTTGAGATTGCCCAAACATATCCAACTGCGACTCTTCAGAAGGACGCTCACGGAAAAAATCAAGAAAACCCATCAGTTGCGCTCGCTTAATGTTGACATGGAATTTGATTGCCTTCCAACGTAGCACTTAGTAGCACACCGAAGCATAAAACAGCTCGTAAACTTTACTTCCTACTTGGAAGGTAAGATCTTGATATTGCAATCTATAAATCTGAGAGAGTTCTGTGCCAGCCAAGCGTCCTAGAGTTGTAGCCTATGTATCACCTGAGTTAAAGGCCGATCTAGAGAAATTGGCTAAGATCGAGCGTCGATCAGAGTCCCAAATGATAGCGGTTTTACTGGAAGATGCTGTGAAACGAGCTAGAGAGAAGGGACAGATCTAATCAAACGTTTCAATCTGAATACTCTTGAGTAAGTTTATCACCGTAACGTAAGTAGCTGAGTTGAATCCTTCCGGCCTCTTATAACCTTTCCTTTACCGCCAGGTTATAGGCTCATGTATTGTCGCTCTGACATTTCCAAATACCGTTTTCGAGCTGCCACGATGATTAAGCAATTTTGAGCCCATCGTTGTGCTGCTCAAATCTGCGGTATCAAATGAAAAAGCCCCCACATCAAGGATCGTCTTAAGGAGCCCCCATGACTCTTTCTCTAGAGAAGCAAACACTGCAGAATCTGGATAACCCTGAGTACTACTGCAATCGTGAACTTAGCTGGCTGCAGTTTAATGACCGGGTGCTTCATGAGGCATTTGATGAGCGCACACCCTTGCTGGAGCGGCTTAAGTTTTTGGCTATCTTTAGCACCAATCTGGACGAGTTCTTTATGGTGCGGATATCAGGATTGCTAGAGCAAGTACAGGCAAAAATCACCAAGACTCCGGTCGATGGGCTTACTCCTCAGCAACAGCTTGAGAAAATCCATGAGCATCTGTTGCCCGTGGTGCAGCGACAGCATCAATATTTTTTGGGTGAGATGCGATCGCACATGGAAGCCGAAGGCATCTACCTACTCACCTATGATCGACTTAACGATCAACAAAAGTCTTATTTAGCACAGTACTTTGAGGGTCACATTTTTCTGATTTTGACACCCTTAAGGGTGGACCCTGCTCACCCTTTTGCCCGCATGTCTAACTTAAGTCTCAAGAATGCAGCTTGGGTAAGTGTCGTCCTAGCTGATTTTCCCTTACGTGAGGCTGAAGCAGGCGATCTCTTATTCGCAATTCAACAAGAGATTAGTCGACGACGGCTAGAGAGTTTTGTTATTCGTTTAGAAGTAGCTGCAACATTTTCTAACTCACTGCTAGAATCTCTAATTCAAGAGTTTTAGCTCACCCCTCATGACGTATATCAAAATGATTACAGGTTGTCATATGTAGTCCAAACTAGATTCAGAGCATTATGGTTTTCATATCAAACTGTTTTGCATAGAAGCTGCGGAACGACTTCATGTTTCTATACAATATGCACTTAATAGGAATAAATATATGACTAGTTATTTAGTTCATATGTTCGTTCTTGAGCCGTGCTCATAGTTTAGAAATTCATTTTTATAAGCAGCGAGGGGTCAGCATGTATATCGTACAAATCGCCTCTGAATGCGCTCCAGTAATTAAGGCTGGAGGTTTAGGGGATGTTGTCTATGGTCTAAGTCGTCAGCTAGAGCTACACGGCCATTCAGTAGAGCTAATCCTACCGAAATACGATTGCATGCGGTACGACCATATTTGGGGTCTACATGATGCTTACAGAGATCTAAAAGTGCCCTGGTATGGTGCTGAAGTGCGGTGCGACGTTCACTGTGGCTGGGTCCATGGTCGTCTCTGTTTCTTTATTGAGCCCCACGATAAGGACAACTGGTTCCGCCGCGGGAAATATTACGGCTGCGATGATGATCCCATGCGTTTTGCTTTCTTTAGCAAAGCGGCTCTCGAATTTCTACAGCAGAGTAACAAACGTCCCGATGTTATTCACTGCCATGACTGGCAGACAGGTTTGGTACCAGTCATGCTGTTTGAAATTTACAAGCATCACGGCATGGAGCACCAGCGTGTGTGCTACACAATTCACAACTTCAAGCATCAGGGAAATACGGGCACTGATGTCTTGTGGGCTACTGGCTTAAACCGAGAGCCTTACTATTTTGACCATGAGCGGCTTCAGGATAATTACAATCCCTTCGCACTCAATTATATGAAAGGGGGCATTATCTATGCCAATGCCGTTACCACTGTCTCACCGCATCATGCTTGGGAAGCCCACCATGGCGATTTTGGTTATGGTTTGGGCCATACACTTCACCTCAATCAGCACAAATTTAAGGGAGTGCTAAACGGTATCGACTACAATCTGTGGAATCCCAAAGTTGATACGTACATCCCTGAACCTTATGCACCCGATAACCTAGAGAACAAGCTCTACAACAAAAAGGCACTGCGTGAGCGACTGATGTTGGGTCACGATGATAAACCATTAGTGGCCTTTATTGGCCGACTGGATGAGCAAAAAGGGGTGCATTTGGTACACAACGCTATGTATCGGGCGCTAGATAGGGGGGCTCAGTTTGTTTTATTAGGCTCAGCCACCAACGCTAGCATCAACGAGCATTTTCAGTATGAAAAAGCCCATCAGAATGACAATCCTAACTGCCATCTAGAGCTAGGTTTCAATGAAGAACTGTCTCATTTGATCTATGCGGGTGCGGATATTATGGTCGTACCTAGTAACTTTGAACCCTGTGGCCTCACTCAGCTGATCAGTTTTAAGTATGGTACGGTCCCTGTGGTTCGTGGTGTAGGTGGTCTGGTGGATACGGTCTATGATATCGACTTTGATGAGAGTAAACCACCGGAAAACCGCAACGGATTTGTATTCTACCAGTCAGATACCTATGCCCTAGAATCTGCCCTCGACCGGGCACTAGACGTTTGGTATACAGATCGTGAAAAATTCCAGCAAATTCAGCGTCAGGGCATGGCCTGTGACTATTCTTGGAATCTGCCCAGCCAGCAGTATGTCAAAATCTACGACTCTATTCGACATCTTTAGCCTGTGAGCAGCGACCATAAGTCTGGCTAACAATCAAAACCCCAAGAGCTGGGCTGGGCATATTGAGATGGTATATCGAGCATTTTTCAAAGGGGTTTATTTTCTATGTCCAGTGCTGGTCTAAATAAGTGGACCGTCAGCGGCAATTTGGCTGCTGACGCCGTCGTTAAAACTGTGGAACTGCGCAACGGTCGTCAGTCTAAGGTGGCGAATGCGACCATCTATGTGCGGGGGGTAAAAGACCGTAATGAGTCTTTTACAGTGCGGTTAAATATCTGGGAAGGTTCGGCAGCGTGGCGGACGCTATCTTTTTTGAAGAAAGGTTCACTCATTATTTGTACGGGCAGCGTAGAGCCCACACCCTTTGTATCAAAGACAGATGGTTCAGCTAAAGCAGGCTTAACCATGAAAGTTCTAGATATTGACTTAGATGTGGTGCGAGACCCTGATGGAGAAACAAACAGCAGTAATCGTCGCCAAACTCCTGTTGCGGTTTGAAGCGGGTGATTTTGCGGAGAGATGATGTCCTTTTTGGCTACACCGTTTGGTAATCTTTTATGCTTCGGCACAGAATACCGTAACGTCTTTAAGGAAAGTTCAAGTTATTTTCGTTCAAGTGTTAGCTGATAGGCCTCATCTGGGTTGAATTAGTGTGTAGACAAACGAATTATATTTAACCCACCCCTTATTGCTACACCAATATACAGAAACGGGCCAGGTTGTTGTTATCAACAGCTTGGCCTTTATAATTCTCGTGTTTCTTGAGAATAGAGAGAATGGGTTTGAATTTGATATGGCCTGGCAGGGCAATGCTCTATCGGGTCTTCTAGTAGATTCAGAGTATTTCCTAGCAATAATCCCAGACTATTATTGAGAGGCGAATTTGGCCCTTGAGAGAGTTGGCCATAGGCATCGTAGTATCGAGCAATAAATTGATTTGGATCTGATTCACTTGGTTTGAACGCGGACAGGATTAAATACTCTGAGTCGAGACTGAGAAAGCTGCAAGTGCTAGAAACATCAGCTGGCTTGACAGCAGCGGCTCTGATAAATTCAGGGATATAAGACCTCAGTGGGATATTTAATTCCTGAGCATAATGGGGTGTACGGGCTGCTTGCCAGTTGCTTTGATGGGGATAAACGGCATAGGTAAAGTGATGATGGCCGCGATCGCAACCTGGATCGGGCCACAGCGGAGCCTTGAGCAACGTCAGCCTTAGCTGATTTGGCTGAGCATCAAACCCATGCTTACAGTCTGTCAAAATGCTTACCCCAAAGGCATCGTCGCTTAGGTCAGCCCAGCGTAGGGCAGGAACCTCCCATTTTGCCTTGTCATGTTCATCAACAGGGTTTGTGGGTCGCTCAATCGCACCAAAGGGAACCTCATAGGTAGCATGCTCAGCTGATAGCGTTAGCGGAAAGTTCACCTTAAGCACGACCTGGGTCTCTTGCCAATCTACCCACGTTTCCACTTTTAGCAACGGAGACTGGCATTCTAAGATATAGTCCTGAACAATAGTTGATTTGTTAAGTTGACGAGTTACTCGCAGACGCTGACTAATCGATGTGTGGGCAATCCATTTAATCTCTGTTAGCTGGGCAGGGGCACATGGCTTCTCTGCATAATCAGGGGCAATATTCCAAGCAACCCAATATTGACCGCTGTCTTCAAAGCACTGTAGCTGATTCGCTGCTGAATTAAAGATTTCTCGGCCTGTTTTGCAATGCACACAAGAGACAATCTCGCCAGTCTCAGCAGAAACAACAGTTCGCAAACAATCATTCTCTAAAACAAAATCAGTGAGACTTTTAATATCTATCTGTTCTTGATTAGTAGAGGTCTTTGCCAACAGTGCATATAGACGATAGCCGACTGCAGGTACACTGTGGGCTACAAAACTCAGGCTGCTGGCATTTATCTCTTTACTAAAGGGGTCTACTACCCTGTTCACCATAGAATCGACCGGTTGGTTGGTATCACAGTCGACAATTTGCCAATCTCCTGGTGGTACAGACACATTGACGACATCAGTCCGTGACCAGCTGTGGGCATTAAACACGAGTAAAGCTTTATGGTCAGCCTTTACGGCCACACAATTCGCTAATGCTTCTAGGGCTGTTGTCAGAGTCTCTTGTCCGATGGCATGCACTCTTTCCCATTGCTGATTCGCGTCTTCAAAGACTTCAGGGATTGACGAGCCTGGCAAAATATCATGAAACTGGTTAAATAGCAGTGCTTTCCAAGCGCCTTCCAATGCCTCCTTTGGATAGAGTTGCTGAGCTACCAGCTGGGCGATAGTTGACCATAGCTCTGCTTGATACAGTAAATCCTCGCCACGACGATTTTGTTGTTTTTGATCGCTGTGTGCGGTGTAGCAGCCGCGATGTAGCTCTAAATAAAGCTCGTTGTCCCAGACGGGTAAGTTGTCTAAAATTTGTTCTGTTGACAAACTCATCCCATTGTCAGGTTCCAGAGATTTCTGTCCTTCAACTTGAGCATTACCCATTGCCGCTCGTAAGAACTCTCCTGGAGTTGAAAATGTTATTTGTGGGAAAAATGGTGAGTCTCTCCAGCGTCGCGCCTTGAGCAACATGTCACGGGTTGGGCCACCACCGTGGTCGCCAACGCCGGGTAGCCAACAGGTATGAGTTTTTTCCGTAGTCGCCTCCCATGCGGCTGCGTAGTCTGCTATCTGCAGTGGGTCAAAATCTGTGCCGATTGGCGGTAGAGTCCAACCTATGACCTCGCTACCGTCAGGAGCCCGCCAACAAAAAAGCTCATGGGGAAATTGTGTGGTGTCATTCCACCGCAGTTTTTGGGTAGCGAATACTTCGATACCGCCTAGTTTTAGTAGCTGGGGCAGCTGAGAGCAAAAACCAAATGTGTCGGGCAACCAGGCAATTAAACTGCGCGTACCAAATTTTTCTTGGCAATATCGCTGACCATAGAGAATTTGCCGTGCGATCGCTTCTCCACTAACAATGTTTAGCTCCGGCTCGCCCCACAGACCGGCATCAATAGACCACTGCCCATGGGCCACCTGCTGCTGAATTTGACGGAATAGTTCTGGCCGATTGGTCTCCAACCAATCAAATAAGGCAGGGCTAGAGTGGCTGTAGGTCAACTCAGGAAAGTCTTGCTGCAGCGCTAACACTGACTTAAACGTGCGCTCGGCAGCACGCCAGGTATCAGCCACTGGCCACAGCCAAGCCAAGTCTAAATGGGCATGCCCGACACAGTGAATCTGCCGCTGCTTAACCCAGTCGCCATAGGGCAATAGACACTGACGCAGGCACGCCAGACGCTGGTGTAAGCTGCCGTGACTGGCCTGCCATGCTTGAGTAATCAGAGACTCAAGCGCAGGCAGTTTTTCAGGGGCCAAGTGTTTTAGATAGTACTGCAGAACTTGTAACTCATCGGCAACAAAGCCGGGTTCAGGGCTTACTGGATGATTAGGGGCTTCGTAAAGCAGGTGCGATCGCACCATGGCCCCAGCATCATGCTTCGGGCTCGCCAGCCTGAGCACCACATCAAACGATTGCCCCGGCATCACCGCTTCACTCAGACAAGGTCGCGTAAAGAAATCAAATAAATCCCCCTCCTGAACGAGTTCACCATTGACATAAAGCTGTGCATCCTCAGCCCACCAGGCGGTTGATAACCGCAGCGTCAGCCCCTGTAGTGGGTAGCCATATAGCGTTTCAGGGACGGTAAAGTGCTGATACAGCCAGAGGACTCGCCCCTGTGGCCATGCAATATGCTTTCGGTCATTGAGCGATAGCTTCTCCCATTGGCCCCCTTGCTCCGTAGCGGCAGTCAAGCTTCCCCCCGCATCCTCATATAGCCCATGCCAGGTCATCTGCACATCCTGCTGACTAAATGTTCGTAACTCTTGAATCAGGTGTGTTAGAAATGGATAGGGTGCGTTCATAACTTCCGCTAAGATCGGATACAGGATACTTTAAGCGTCCTTAGACGCGTGCCATACAACTATGCCATCGTCGTCCCGCCCCTACAAAAGCAAATTGCTCAAGTTTGTGCTGCAACAGTGGCAACAAGGGTTAGATCGGCAGGACCGAGCATGGCGGCAGCTAAAATCCACCTCCACTTGGGGTGCTCAGGTAGCTATTTTCCCTATTTATGCAATTGTCCGTGCAGTAGAGCGAGCGAGTCTCATTCTAGATAGCGACAGCTCGAAGCCCAACCAATCACCCCAGGCCGTTACCGCTGCTAAGACAAATGTCACAGATATTGATCATTCATTCGCAGCCATCCTGACCCATACGCAACAGCTACTTTCGTCACAACACATCACTCAGCCAGACATCGGCACTGAAGCTGGTCTAATTCGGCGGGCTCAGTCTCTTCACACCAATACGATTGCACGGATTCGACAACAACTTCCAACCAAACCACATGGATTAAGTCGCTTTGCAGCTCTCACCCAAGTTCAGCAACGCTCGGCCCTGGCAAATATTCGAAAACCGCAACACGGCCTAACAACTCGTTCTTACAGCATTCGCCGCAGGGCCGCGTCAGGGTTACTTCAAAACGGTATGACCCTAGCATGCTCTATAAAGCAACAGCAGCTAGTGTTAGTGAATGCCAAAAATGAAGTCTTTGATATTTTAACAACCGAGGAACAGGGCGAGCTAAAGCATTACATTCTTCGGATCATGATTGCCTATCAGCAGTCTCGTATGATTACCCCTCATCAGCCCAAGCGACTGTCGACTAAAACTGTTTTGGCAATTGGGGCGGTTTTCATTGCAGCTTTACCGGCGGAGCTCAAAAAAGCTTGGTCCAAGATAGCGCCGGGTCCACAACTGCCAAATCTGCCGTCTCTGTCTACCAACAGTCCAGAACCTAAATTTCACGTTTTTTATCCATCTTCATCCACGACAAACACTGTCAAAACACGTGCTCATCGATTGTCTAGCAGGGCATCTAAGCCCCAAAGCACCCATCAACTCTATGGCGACAATTCCTATGCATTTGAGGCCGATGTCAACGACATTGACTACCTAGCGCATCCCCTAGAACGGGTCCTGCGCTGGATTGATCGCGTTCTGACCTGGTGTGAACACCGTTGGAAACAATGGCTTGGGGGTAGGGCTAACATGGGGTAATCTAACCCGTCCTCCTGCTGATCATTATGCTCAAATTCTGGTCTCGTCTGTGGCGTCTGCTTAAATCCCAGCGCACAGTCTTGCTACTAAATTTGGCGGTGCTCCTGCCATTTGCATTGCTCACGGTTTACATCAAATTATCCACCCTAATCAATGGATACTCAGCAGGCCGTACCCTTAGACGCTCAACAGGTATTGAGTTACTGATCACTCTATTTAGTGAGCCTTACTCTATTCCTTACGAAGGCATTTTGACAGAGATTTCTGAAATTGTTTGGTGCTTTCCTATCGCCGTATGTTTCTTTACGACTAGCCTGATATGCCATAAGAAATTACGACGTTATTTGATTTGTTTAGGTAGTTTGCTGACGCTATTGTTGATCGATGATGCCTTTCGAGTGACGCTGATTTTGTACGCTCTATTGGCTGTACCTAAAGTAATGTCCTATGGGGTTTATGTAGGCATTGGAATTGCGATCGCAGTCTACTTTCGACGCACTATCTTGCAGACCCCTTACCGATGGCTATTGCTAGCCACTGGGCTGATGGCAACCTCAGCCCTTGCCGACTTTATCCCGATTCCCGGCATTGGCACCCCTATCATGCTCGAAGATGGCACCAAGTTATTGGGTCTAGTCAACTTAACAATCTATATCTGGCAGCTAGCTCAGTCTGCACTCAAAACAGTTATTCCACACCCAGACATTGATTTAGCTGTTGAGCCAACCGCTGCACGTAGGGCTCGCTAACCATATCTTCGTGACGACTATCAAACTCATGTACTTGGAAATTAGTCGCAACCTCATCCCAACCAAAAATTAAATCAGTCTCTAACCCAACTGCAATATCATGTTTGAAAGAGGCCAGACTATAAGGCTTGGCTATGGCTACATAGGTATTACGGGTAGACAGAAAGAAATCAACCTGACCATCATACGATTTGGGTACATAATTTTGCTGTGCCCTTAAAAAACTCTCAAAAAATCGTTCATCAATATATGATTTTTTGATCGCTACAGAGTTCGAAGTTGGCGATTGTTGAGGCTGATTCGCACTAGCTTGTGCATCAAGATACTGTTCTGGGTCAGCAACAGATAGTATCTCGCTATGGCCAACAGTTTCGCTTTGAGCAGCAGGCTGAGAGCCACGATTTACTAACTTTTTAGAAACCAATGCTGCTGCTGAGGCTATATAACCACCGATGTAGGTGAGATTCTCGGCCACGGTTTGCTGTTTTAATTTGCCAAGATGATAGCTCAGCTTAGTATATAAATTGAAGTATGTTGGGCGTATTCGATAAATTATAGATGAGATATAAAACCATACATCTGTCTTATCTTGTTTGAACCGCGGCGGATGGTCGTAGTAAAACAAACGCGGTCTAAAATAATTTTTATAGAGCGGGTAGGATGTATCCAACAATCCTAAAAATTCCACAATATGCCCCTGGACTTTTAGCTGCTGCGCCATCTCAAAAGCAACTGTGCCACCAGTACATTGGCCACCTAGAAAGTAGGGACCTTCAGGATATTGTTTCTGCAGCTCAGCGACATAATGAGCCGCCATCGCCTCAATAGTCGGCAATGGTTCATGCTGGCCGCTTAGATCCATAGGGCGCAATGCATAGACAGGACGGTTACTATCTAAATGTCGCACCAGCCCCTCAAACCCAACGACATCGCCAAAACCTGCATGCACTAAGAAAAGGGGAGGTTTACCCCCCTGGGAACGAATCGGCACCAGAGAAGACCAAAGATCAGGGTCATCATTCTCTTGCTCTAGCATTTGTCCAAGCTGAGCAATAGTAGGAGCTTGAAATAAAGAAGCCAGCGGTAACGAAACATCTAACACTTGCTCGATTTGTAGAAATAGGCGAGCTGCCAGCACAGAGGTACCACCTAATTCAAAAAAGTTATCTCGTCGCGAAATAGTTGAAATCCCTAGAACCTCTTTCCAGATAGTAGCGAGCTTCTCTTCAGTTAGAGTTTTGGGCTGGTTCTCGCCTTGGCCACTATGGAGCAGCGTCTGAAGTTGTTGCTTATCTACTTGCCCGTCTCTATTCAAGGGAATATGGTCAATCTGCTCAAACCGATAGGCGTGATTGGATAACGGAATTGACGGGGCCAGATTCTCAGAACTCAACCCAGTTTCTAGATAAGCAACAGGCTGTTGCATCCAGTGAACAGATCCGATACAGAGGGTTCGAACTGCTGGTTTTTGCCGATCTAAACCAAAAATTAGCTCAGTCTGATGAAAGCGTAGACCCATTAACAACGATTGCAACCCCGCCTGGGCCGACATTGCAATTTGCCCTTGGGCCTGTCTCGCATCCTGACCCTGATAACCTTGATTAACACCAACTTGAGACCAGGTGCTTGAGCGAAAGCAGTAATGTTGGGTATAGCCCTGGCGTTGAGCATATTGCTGAAACTGGTTTAAAAAGGTATTGCTTGCGGCATATGCCCCCACTGTAGCCCCACCAAAGAGACTAATCACAGAAGAGATCGTAACAAACAAACTATCAGGCTGATCTTTAATGAGCTGATGCAACACCCATGTACCAGAGACTTTTGCCCGCAAAGTAGCCGCCAGACTGTCGACTGTTTCATCGACTAACAGTCGTTCAGGGGCTGCCCCTGCCAAGTGAATAATGCCGCCTAGAGGCGTTTTCCAATGTTTTGTGTAATGTCGCACCAGTTCACTTAAGCGGTCTTGGTCACACACATCAGCTACAGCGTAAACCACCTGACCACCCAGTGTCTGTAATGCCTCAAAGCGCTGTTTTCGACTGGCTGACGCGTCTAATTGCTCCAACGATTGTCGACCAATCAGTACTAATTTAGCCTGATGATGCTGGAGAAGATATTTCGCAATTTCAATACCACCCCCTCCTAACCCACCTGTAATCAGATAAAACTTGTCCGCTGAATATGGCAGAGGTTGCGGTTTAGGCAAATCGACAGGGCCTATGCGAGATACAAAACGATGCCCCTGACGATAGGCAACTTCCCGTTCTAGCTGTGGTACCTGTAGCTCTTTTAGAACTGCGTCGATATTGTTATCTCCAGGGGATAAATCAAGATGTCGACAGTCTAGCCAGGGCAATTCTTTGGGCAGTGTTTTAAGTAAGCCTAAAACTGGGCTTTTAGCATAATCTAGAGATGCGTCTTGACTATCAACCATTTGGCTGTGGCTTGCAACCATCTGTAAGCGCACCGTAGCTTGCGTACTAGCGGCTTTGTTACTGAGTGCCTGAGTAAGATGCAACAGTGAATAGGTACCATACTGCTGCGCAGCATCTAGATCTGCCACGACTTGGATTGCCGCGATGGGCTGATAGAGCCAGAGATGGATAATACAGTCAGGTAGCTTTGGTGGATAGGCAATCTCCAACAGCTGCTGATAGTGCTTTTTCTTTATAGGGTTGATGCGGTAGCGATCGCACCCTAATTCACTGCCCACCCGCTCAAAGCCATCCCCAGGCAAAACGCCCACACACCTATGACCTTGAGCTATCAGCGATTCCATCAGCGCCTGTCCTAACCCTAGCTTGTCTAGAAAGATCAGTATCTGACTCGCCGCTTTCAAAGGCTGCTGCTGAGTGACCTCATACCGTTGCCATACAGGCTGATAAAACCAATCCGGTAGCGTATTATCGTTTTTCAGCAGCAGATCACTCTCTTTTAGCTGTTGATCAAACTCTCCTGCTTCAAAAGATTGCTTTAGCTTTAGACGCTGAATTTTACCAATAGAGGTTTTAGGAATTGTCTCTGGCTCAACCAGCAACAGATATCTAGCTTGAATCCCTAGCTTGCGAACAATGTTGCTTTGAATTGTTTTTAACAATGCTTTGAGACAATCGGGCGATGAGTCTTCAGGCGCAAAGAAAATCAACAGCTGGTCAGTATCTTGGCCGGGCTGTCGTAACCCACATGCAGCCGTATAGCTAGGCTTGACACCATCGACTTCCTCAACAATCGCTTCAATTTCAGGGCTAAAGTGATTAAGACCGTTGATGATAATAATATCTTTTTCTCGCCCAGTAACTGTTAAATATCCCTGTTTGAGATAGCCTAAATCACCGGTCTTAAACCAGCCATCTTCAGTAAAGACGGTCGCATTTAGCTCAGGATTCTGATAGTAGCTCGACAGAATCATGGGGCCTTTAATCTGCAGTCGACCCACCACCTCTTCAGAAATCAGCTGATCGTTGTTGTCAACAATCCGCATTTGAAACCCGGCTGTCGGAGCTCCCACTTCCACATAGGGATAATTTTCGTCGGGTAGTTTCTCTAGGTAGTTATGGGAAAAGGTAACCGCCGCACAGGTTTCAGACATTCCCCAGGCCGCATGCATCATGTTGGCCTGAAAACCGTAGGGGGCCAATAGCTGGGTAAATGCGCGAGCAGTATTGGGTACAATGGCTTCAGCTACACTCAACATTGAACGCAGATGTGAGAGATCCCATCGTTTATCGTTTAGCTCACTGGCCTGATTGTTAATCAGACCCAAGGCAAAGTTAGGAGCCCAAGCAAATGTGACCTTATAACAATCAACCCAATCCAGTAGCTTAAGCGGATTTTCTAACACGAGTTCCGCCGGGGCATGGATTTGGTTGGAGCCCACATAAATATCTCGAATCGAGCAGCGCACCAGGCTACCCACATGATCGAGACGTAGCCAGTTTAAGGACGTATCGTCTTGATTAAAGTCATTCACCTGCGCACTGGCTGCCACGTTACTCAGAATATTTTGATGGCGGAGCATTACACCTTTGGGCGTTCCTGTACTCCCCGAGGTAAATAGTAAAACCGCCAAATCATCAGGCTGACTCTCGTACCATTGAGTCGCAGGCGCATAGGTTCTCAGAGACTCAATGGTGACCAGGCGAACGCTCAGCTGCAGTTCCTGAAGGAGCGGACGCAGATGAGCAGCCACGCTCTCGTTCGTTAAAACAACAGGCGCTTCTAAATGACGCCAGGTATTGATTAATTTCTCAACAACAGCATTACCTGACTCATAGGCAGGTGCGATCGCAACCGGTACGGGTACATACCCACCTAACATACAGCCCCAAAACGCAGGAATATAGTCTGCGTTATCGTCAAACTGAAAAATTAGTTTTGCTTGGGGCGTCAGCTGTAGGTCTTGCAAGCCGCTCAAAATCTGACTGGCCTCAGTTAGCAGCTCAGGATAGGTCTGAAAACTGTCCGTTCCATCCCTATGAATATAGGTAATACCGTGATCAGGGGTGCGTTTAGCACTGCGCTCTAGGGCCTCAGATAATGTGGTGGGCGCATTCTCGTCTAAAACCAAACTAGGGCCAGTTGCGATCGCGTTCGGCTTGCCCTGTTCTGTATCAGGCCAGGCTTCTTTTACAGCCTCCTGAGACGATGTATAAGTCAGAGGTTGCCACTCAGGCAGCAGGTCCGATAGATGCAGTGCCGGAACATCCACAGTAAAGTCGTCTAAAACGACAGCCGCCCGCTGCACCTCAGGATCAGCATTCAGAGTATCTTCCCAATCCGCAACACTTTCCTTGGTTCGCTTTAGCTGCTCCAGTGCCTGCTGATCAATCGCACCGGCATCTGTCAGCGGCAGCCTTGAAATCGGGATATAGCTAACCGCAACAGCTTTTTCAAACCTGGTTTGTAAATGATTATCCAGTGCCTGGGCATCTAATCGACCTCTGAGAACCAGATAAGCCGTAAACTCTGGAGCGCGCTTTTGAGTAACGACACAGTCCACAACAGAATTATGCTGTAGAAGTGCGATCGCAAGGGACTGCTGATCCATAAAACACGCCTAACCTAAATTTCCTAGAGTGTTACCGATGCAAATTCAATCTACAGGCCAGAGACACACTCAAGCCCCTAAATTGAGCTAGTCGCCATTTTGAAAATAGCATTTCCCATCGTTGCTGGGTGTTTGAGAAACATCTTAAGAAGTTTTTTCTTGCTAGCAAAAACTTCTGTAAACTCTTGAATCCGTTTTCGAACCATCGTTTTGCAAAAGTCTTCAGAATAGCCGATGCGCTTTAGACGAGCATACATTTGTGGTACATCAGCATAAAGCAGCTTCAGATGTACCGCCCGATCGCTCAGAAAAAAGTTATTACCTTCCGAGCATTCAAGATAGGTCTCTTGTGTCACTTTTGCCCCACCATACCTGGCACAGTATCCAGTAACGTAAACTTGAACAGCGAGATTTTTAACCCCCGTCTGCCAGTCCGCCAATGCTTTTTGAGCTAGATCAGTTCTATATATTTGAGCCGACGTTAGCGCCATCCCACCGGCACTCCCATCCATACGCACACAGGCTTCAAACACCTTATCTCCCTGTGTGTCATATAAAGTTTTCTCAAGCAAATAGCGACGGTCGTAGCGGATTGCCCGAGTGTGAAAATCACGACTGGAAAAATTTAGAGTAATCAGACCAATCTCAGGCGTTTTATTTAGCTCTCGTAGGATGTACGGTAATGTCTTATCAAAGACCGTATCGTCATCACTCAACACCCATATATGATCAGCCGAAGAAGAACGAATGCAGTGAGCAATATTGCGAATTGCACCGACGTTTTCAGCCTGCTGAAATATTTGGAAATCTAGCTGAGATGACCTCCTAGACCAGGTATCCAACACTTGAGCCGTCTGATCGGTCGAGCAATTATTAGAAACGAAAATCTCACAGTCCGCTTCAAATCCTTTAACAGCAGTTGTTAACCATGTGAGCTGCCTATCTAACAACTCCGCACGGTTATAGGTAGGAATCGCTATAGTAAGCTTTTTTTTAAGATCTGTAGTACTAACCATGCTGACACCACTGATACTACTGCAGCTGTAGCGCCGATTAGGCTGCTTTTAGGTTGCGATCAAACAACAGCCACAGACATTCCCATTGGATACTCTGGCAAGCTACTCTGCTTTACTAAGTGCTTTCACTTACCCACAATGTGTCGCATTCATGACAGGATCATCAAGACAGGACCCTGTAGTCCATGAAAAAATCATGAAATTTCGACATCACTTTGCAAAAACTTAAGGGCACCTCGATCAATTCCAAAATAGAGTCTCAATATGAGATCATCATTAAGGATCAAGGTTGATAGATATTCATCTGATGGGATAGCAAGGACCTTGGGATTTTGAGACCCGTCATCAAAAAGCAGTTTGGGGCGTACCCGAACGCGACAAACTACTAGGTCCAATGTGGCCAAATCGTAGATGCCACATTGGTTCCAGTTCCCAAACAACGAAACAGTCAAGATGACAATGCCGCTATCAAAACAGGCAAGGTACCTGAGGACTGGCAGGATAAGCCCCATCAGCTAGCACAAAAGGATGTCGACCCCCGTTGGACCCAAAAGTATGATTTTTTATCCATTTGAAAACATCCAACCTCTAGAAAAGGGAGGAATAACAGTCTCAAATAAGACTCGAGTCTTCAATAGTTATTTAATAGATTTGGCGTTTAAAGATATCTACACAGTATCTTCGCCTAAATGCCTCTAGCGCAGATGAGCACTCAGCTAAATTGTTATAACGTCTGAAGCTCCAAGCCATCGATGAGAAAACTTGGCTATTTCGTCAGAGCTGTAAAAGTGCTGAGTATATTTAGATTGATACATTTGTTCTGCATACGTTTTAGGGAGCCGAATAGAACTCAGCATTCTGGAATAGGCTTCAGAATAACTCTTATCTTTGCCAACATTAGTCTTTTTCATTTTGAAGTTGTCGACCCCTAAAAACTCCCTAATGGCATCTGTTTGACATCTTCCCAAATCTTCCAAACGAATGAGTAGCACATCTGCCATTTCCCCCTCATATATGCAATAACCAGTCTCACGGGGGAACGGTTGCTCAAATACATCAACTCCAAATACCGGCTTCAGCTCATCATCAAACCAGCTAATTGGAGCCTCATGAGCATAAAATTTTTCCAGAAACAAATCCCTTAATTCATCAGCGTTTGTAGAGCTAAGAAGAAGCCTCTGCTCATCAGCACTCAGCAAATGTTTTGTCTGAAAAAAAGCAGATATATTCCTAGCAATCGGATCTCGCACTAGCGTAATCACCTTCCACTTCTTACGGGGTTTTTGCTTGAGCTTATTCTGCAAAAAAAGGCTGTGCCAGAGATGCAATGGGTTACGAGTGGGACTCCAATTAGCCCTTATCAATTTCTCGATTGCCACTAGCTGCGCAGGTCTTAATACGTGAGCATGGTAAACAGGCAAGTTAAGCCCAATCCGCTTCAGAGATTCATAAATGCTACTTGAGCCGACTTTACCCATCTGGAAAACAATTACACCTGACTCGTATTCTCCATAGGCCCGTTCAAGAGATAAAAGATTGATTAACCTAGCTAGCACATAGCTTCGACAAAGATTACTGATAACAGCGTTCTTAATTTTTCCTTTAATGCCCATAATGAGATATGAATCTAATGAGGGAGCTTCAAAAAAGAATAATATTTACAGTTAATATCTACAGTCGGGAACGCTACAAGTATAGCAAACCGCTGAATGTATTCAGCGGTTTGCTGCGCGCATGGCTGTTGCTATCTAAAGCTTTCAGTGTTCAGATATGACCTGAACTATAGGCACCAAGCCACACATTAAAAATGCGTCAAGTCTAGCAACTCGCCATGGTTGGGAGGGGCATCAGATAGACGGCCTGTACACTTGACATCACCTCAGATGCATTAGCGATTTCTCTCAAAAATCACGTCTCACTTGTTCCAAGACACGCCCAACAACATTTTTATAGTTATCAACACTAAATTGCTTTAACACTTTTTCTTGAGTCCTTGCCCAATCCACGGCACGAGCTTTTTGATGAAAAATTTGAACCAAAGCCTCAGCAATAGACTCAGGTGATGGCTGACAGGTCCAAAGATCTGCATCCACGTCAAAAAACTCTTCCAAAGCAGGGGAACACCGAGTGAGTGTGGGAATACCCATCGACAGCGCTTCTACTAACTTATTTGGCACAGAACTTTACGCCTTGAGTGTCTCGCCAAAAACACCCAGCGCTAAATCACAGTTTTGTCTAAGATAATCTGGTAGTTTTCCATCAGAAAATGTTAGATCTCTCCTCAACCTGACGTGAGAGTCCAGTCCCTCCTGTGCTATTTTTTGCTTATACTTTTCAAAGAAATATGCACGTGACCCTGCCGAGTAGGCGCCAAACAGATCACACTCGAAGTTTATCCCCTGACGCTTTAAAATTTGGAGTGCATCTAGAATATAGTCCAGACCATGTAAAGGCAAAAAGCTGCCCCACCAACATATCCTAAAGACTCTATCGGCCATAAAGCTTCGACTATAGCGTGGTCTAATCGGACAAAAAATAGGTGCAATAAAGACTTTATCTTTAGGGATATTTATCTCCAGCACTTTAGACAAGAACTCGAGTTCATACCCCGCAATGTGCACAATATAATCTGACTCTTTAATTGCCAGCTTTTCATTTTTTGGGTTTAGATTAACATTGTCTTCTTTAACTTTTTGGATCGCTTGCTTATCAATAGAAGTACTACCTTTATTCTCCATATAATGGGTATACATACTGTCGTAAAGTTCCAGTATGATTTTATTTTTGAATATTCTCGACACCATTAAAGCTTGATTTATCAGGCTAACGTTGCTGGGCAAAATATAGATAACGTCTGCAAAGCTAGCCTTAAAAAATAATTCCACGAATGGCAGAAGTTGAAAGGTTAACTTGTTAATAACTCTCGCGATGAGGTTTCTATGATGTTTTCGAGTCACGTAGAAATCTGTGAATACACCAGAAACGTAGTAACCAGAAGCAATCAGAAACTCAGTCAGATGCTCACAACGGTTGGGAGCCCATAACCCTCCAAAAAGAACAATACTAGGTTTTTTTCGAATAACACCCATATCAGGTTCTTAATTATCAAAAATTAGTGCATGGTTCTCTAGCAGGCAGCTACAATCAACGACTACCCCCTTTGGTCTGCTACTGGGTGGAGCGTATTCGACGGTTTAGATAGTAAAAAGGGCTCCAAAACCAGCTGAGAAAGAAAACAAACTCACATCGAGTCACAATATCTGTTTTAATCTCACGTCGATACTTCCAAAAATGAACACAAGCTCGTTTCAAACCTCCTAACATCACCTTTGAAAATGTGATTGGCTTCTCCCAGTTTTTAGCCGTGATTAAACGCAACTGAAAGATACACAGCCCACAGCCGCGACTTAACGCGATCAAGTACTGTTCCTCTAGTCTCCCAGCAGGAATATGATGCTCAACATACATCTCAGGATGATACCAAATCTCCCAACCCGCTCTGTAGATGTAGAGTAACGGTTCATAGTCATCACCCTGCACCATAGATTTTCCAGTACGTCCACCTAAATTAGGTTGGGATGGCACATTGTCTACCCAGGCTTTTGTACGAATAACCCAAGCGGCAGAAGGCGGTAGTGCCAAATTTTCAGGATTGTAGAGATGAGGAGAATTTCCTCGATCTCTCAGCGCTAGAAACGACTGTATGCGCTTAAAGTTACCAGGAGGGGGAACTTCAAACTTCCCAATAATGCGACCACCGTATGCACCAGCTTGCGTATGCTCTAACCCAAAATCATAGGCAGAAGCAACCCAATCCTCAGCAGGCGTCACATCATCATCCAGAAAACCAACTAATTCACTTTGGGCCAGCTGCATTGCTTTTTGTCGAGCGAACGCTGCACCCTGCTGCTCTTCAAACGCATAAATAAGAGAGAATTTTTCCTTACAACGAGATTGGTATTCAGTAACAATCTTAGCTGTCGTATCTGTACTATTGTTATCGACAACTATCACTTGCCAGCTCAAATCTGACGGCGTTATTTGTGCTATCAGCTTATCTAAAAGCGTTGGTAGTCGGTTAGCACCGTTATAGGTAGGAATGGCAACTGTAAAATCCATAGTTATTTTTATTGCTGGCTGATAAGTCATGTCGTCAGAGTCTTTGAGGGTTCTTGTTTTGCTAATGCTGAAATAGACTCTGTAATCCCCATAATTTTCAAATACTGATTGACAGCCTGTTCCAAAGAAAAAGTATGGGCCCGAGTTCGAAGATTTTCTCTGTCGTAATTTAGTTGAGCCAGCGTAACTTCCATAGCTTCAGCCAAAGCTTGACAATCTCTAACAGGCACCAGTATTCCGTACTTTCCGTTCTCAAGGATCTCTGTCGGACCATAGTCGCAATCAGTCGAAATTACAGGACAACCACAGGCTAGAGCTTCCACTAAAACTACACCAAACGTTTCCCACACCGAGGAGAGAACAAAAGCAGATGCACGACTCATATAGGCATAAGGATTATCTACAAATCCGGGCAGCAGCACATCAGCTTTTATATCGAGGGTTTCTACTAAACTCTCTAGGTGAGATCTCATCGGGCCATCACCAAGAATAATCAAACGGGCAGGCATTTGTTGCCTTAACAACGCAAACCCATGAAGCAAAGTTGCATAATCTTTCTGGGGCGTCAGTCTACCAACAGCCAAAAAAACAGGTGGTTGATTTTCTAGAAACCACGGGTGCTCCAACGGCGCTTTAGCTTTTTGATGCAGTTGGTCGTCTACCACAGGATTGTAGATGACCTCAAGCTTATGGTTATGGTAGATTTTAAGTCCTATCGCTTGAGCTATCTCTTTTGCCATGCCATGAGATGGCGTGACGATGCATGCAGCGTGAGGATAGAGCAATTGCGTCATCTTAGTCACCACGCCAGTGAAGCGTCGTCCAAGGCTGCTCTCGCTCTCTTGCTCTAGTGAGCGCTCTAAGGGCAATGTGTGCTCAATCAGGATTGTACGTACTTTACTGAATGAAACTCCTTGAGCCAGTAAGGTAATAACATTAACAAACGGAAGATTAGACAGAATAATATCTGGCTTAGATTGTCTTAAATAACGCGATAACGCAACAGTTAGTTTATAACTATATTTAAGGCAGAGTTGGAATGGGATACCAAGATTGATGGTTTTTAAATTGCTAGGGAGTTGATTAAGAAATCCTCCCATTTGATTAGAGAGAACCAGTTCTATTTCAAGATCAGGATGCTCACTTAAAGCTTTCACTAGCTTTAAGCAGACAGCTTGCATACCGCCTTTCTCCAGATCGTGTAAAAGTAATGCAACTTTTTGGGGTGAATGACTCATGATGCCTGGAGATGACTATCGTACGGCAATGAAATAAAAATTTGCTCTCTTTAAACATCAGTAGTGGCTGCTCTTATGTATGGTGCTGCCTATAACTAATGTTGGCTCTAACAATAGCTGCCAATAGCCTAGATAAGTGTTGGGCTCAACTATATAAGGAATAACGAGCACCCAATAAACCATTGCTAAGCAGTAGTGATTTGAGTAAACGGAGTTAGCTTTGACAAATAGTATCCTTGCATATGAGGAATACCCAACTTTTGCAGCCTTTCCATCATAGATTGAGTTTCAACCCCCTTAGCTATTAGCTGAATTCCACGTCGTTGGCTGACATCCACCCATGCTTGCACAGCCTTACCAGTAAAATCGGGGGAGTTCCATAGGGTTTGACTGAGCTTAAGGTAATCGACAGATAACTGTGTAATGCCGTCTCGATAGCCCTCGATATCCGTGATTTCATCAATCGCAACTATAAATCCCAATGTCTTTAAGTACTCAATTAGTGCTTGAGCATCGTCAAAAAATTTCAGTAAGGTACATGCTTGAATTTCAAAACACAAGGACTCAGGTTTCACCTGGTAACGCTCGAGCTTTTCTTTCAAAAAACTAAAGAAGCCTGGATCGCATACGCTACCGGAAGAGAGATTTAAGCAATTAACTTCCTTTTCCGACCGACTATCTAGAACCTCAAAAACTTGTTGAATAACTCGACGATCCAAGGTTTTCATTAGTCCATAGCGTTCTGCTGTTGGGAAAAACAACGCAGGAGATGCTGGGGGCTCACCTACCGCAGTTTGAGGCAGTCGTATTAAGATCTCAAACTGTGAGACATATGTCTGATTGTCTAGAGTGAGCGAAGAGTTAACTTGAACAATTTCTTGGCGGTATAGCTCTAGATGACGGCTCTCAAACGCATCTGCCAGTCGCTGTAACCATTTTTGTCGTTCAGGTAGTTGAGTATTGTCCAAACGGGTTTGCCAAATCTCTTGCGAGGCCTTTCTCAGTAAAAATGCAGGGCTCACCACAGTGCTTTTTAGCAAGGCGCGCTCACAAGCAGTCACAGTAGTAAGGTCAGTCTGATACAAACCATTTTTGAGATAATGCAGCGCCAGCTTACGTAAGTCGTTGGCAATGTAAGCAGGAGCCTTAAACAGACGCTGCCAATCTTTTGTACCTAACCAACGGATATAGAAGCGACTCAACCCAACACACCGGAACAGTGCAACCAAATACTCTTGTTGCAGGCGTTTACCAGGAATTTGGTGAGTAACAACCATATCGGAGTTATACCAAATTTCCCAGCCGGCCTTTTGAATATAGAGCATTGCCTCTAAATCTTCACTGGCTAGTCCCGCTTTTTTACCCTTATGATTTAAGAACAAGCGTTCTGGTACTGCGTTAAGCCACGCTTTTTTGCGCACGGCCAACCCTGCAGCTGGGGGAAGAATTTTAGACTTTGGGGTGTAGAGATGGGGCTTGTTTCCTCGCTCCACAATCGCTAAAAAGCAGGCAATCTGTTCAAAACCATCTGGTAAGTTTCCTTGAAAGTTACCATGAATTTGACTACCAAATGCTCCAGCCTGGGGATAAGCCTGAGCAAAACAATTTACGTTTAATAACCAGTCATATGCTGGAATATTATCATCATCCAAAAAAGCAACAATCTGTCCATGAGATTCGGTTACTGCACGCTGTCTAGCAAATGCAGCTCCCTGTTCTGGGACAAAACAATAGCGTAGCGGATACTCTTTTGGCCAATCTTTCTGATACTCAACAATCACATCTAAAGTGTGGTCATAGCTGTTGTTATCACAGACAATAACTTCCCACTTTAAGCTACCTATACCCTCCTGTTGGCTGAGATGATCAAGCACCTGGGGGATTCGTTCGGCACCATTATAGGTAGGGATAGCAACTGTAATATCTAGGTCTGGTCTTTGAGAGACAACCGAGGAATCAGTTGCTCTATTCGGCTGATAATCAACGACTGTCATGACTAGTAACCGATATTTTTACGCAACGTTAGGTGGCTCCCTAACGCTAATGTCTAAAGTTCTAGGCGTTTAGCAGTTGAGAGCGAAGTCCAATGCAACGCTTCACAAAGCTCAAATCTAAACGCCTAATGGAAATTGATACACGGGCAAAATTTTGATAAATATCAGCTTTGACGTTTATGAATTAAGAATATATCAACGTGCAGTGTCCCTAAATTTATTACAGCATATGGCTTAGTCTAAGAAAAGATGCTCATCCGCAATTTTAGACAGCCTTAGGAATATACGTATACGTAATTCCTCGGCTACAGCTTCTCTGCATCATTGAATTCAGTAAACTTTATTTTTGAATCGGCGCTAGCTCGGCATGTAGAAATTAAAATTTTTCACCACTTAAAATAAATGTGGGCATAACTGGCTTCAAGACCTGATTAGAGCCACGGATTTCTAGTCGACTACCGCCAGTTTGCACAACTTCAATATTGCGCACTTGAAGATCGGCAAAGATCTCAGAAATGGCATAGAGCGACTGAAAGTTACTGGCAGTTGCCACTAAACGACCATGGGCAGCCAGCTTACTCCAAGCCTCGGCCAGAAGAGGCTTTAGCTCTCGTCCTCCTTCTACCAAAATCGAGTCGGGTATGTGGGGTAAGCTGTCAAAACAATCGGGAGCATTATCAATAACAACATTTACATTAGTGACTCCAAATCTCTGGCAATTATTTTTAATAAGCGTTGCGACATCTTGATCTCTTTCCACCGCTACGATGGAACCTTTTGGGCAAAGCAGTGCAGCCTCGACTGTAACGGTCCCAGTTCCAGCACCGATATCCCACAGTACGGCTTTGGGGCTGAGTCTAAGAGCACTTAGAAGCATTAACCGCACTTCCCGTTGGCTCATCGGAATGCCGGGAAGCTGCTCAAATAGTCGGTCCGGAATACCGGGAGTAGCATAAGGCCAAAGAGGCTCCATAAAGATTTGCCTTAAAACACTTGAATAGACTGAGGATAGCTCTGATCTTAAAGCATTGCTAGGGGGATAGGTCTGTTTGCAAAATTCTAACTGTCTGCAATGTAGGGTCTGCTAGACCACTCAGATGTGCACCTTCCAATTGAGCTGTCTTCAGCGTTTGCAGAACGTTTTTTGTAATTTGCTCCCCTGGTACTAGATTGGGGATCCCTGGGGGATAGACACAAACGGTGTCAGCACTCAACTGACCAATCGCCATATCTATTGGACAGATTTGAGTAGGCGAAAAGAAAGCCTGACGAGGAGACAGCTCCACCACCGGCAGGTCAACTCTTGCCTCAGAACATTTAGCTTTACCTGTTGGAGGTAGCTGCCTGACAGCTTGCACTAGCTGCTCGATATCTTGTCTTGAATTACCTAAGCTAATGATAAAGGTGAGCTGATGCAGCGATGGTAATTCAGCTGTCACCCCTCGTTTATGAAGCCAAGTATCTGCGGCAAATCCGGTTGTATTGGCTGTAGATACATCGAGCGTCAGACGAGTAAAGTCTTGCTGAAAAACACCGTCCTTAGATACATCCAATACTGGCAGATTGCTATTTATTTGCTCACGCGCTGAGCGGGCCAAGGTTAAGGTGTGCTCCAGTAGCATTTCACCACTGTTAGCCATCTGATGACGAGCAGCATCTAGGGACCCTAGCAACAGATAACTAGGGCTACTAGACTGAGTCATCCGCAATGCCTGGTTTAGACGATTGCGATCGCATCTCCCTCCTTGCACATGCATCAATGCCGCTTGTGTAAATGCTGCTAATACCTTATGGGCCGAGTGAATCACCACATCGGCACCACTACTAATGGCTGACGCAGGCAACTGTGGATGAAACGCAAAATGGGGGCTGTGGGCCGCATCCACAATTAGCGGAATGTTGTATCCATGAACGATGTCGGCAATCTTAGCGATATCACTGCATACCCCTTCATAGGTAGGGGATACGATTATGACAGCCTTAGCATTAGGGGTTTGCTCTAGGGCTGTCGCGATCTCATCCGGCGTAACTCCTAACGCCAGCTGCCAACTCGGATCGTAGACTGGAGCAACCCACACCGGCATAGCCCCTGACAAAATCAATCCAGATAAAACCGACTGATGCGCATTACGCGGCACGATCACCTCATCACCTGGGCCACAGGTGGCCAATAGAGCCGCTTCTACGCCACAGGTTGAACCGTTGACCAAGAACCACGTTTGAGCTGCTCCAAACGCTTCCGCTGCAAGCTGCTGGGCCTCCAGAATGACTGATTCTGGCGCAAATAAATCATCTAACTCTGGCAGTTCTGGTAGATCTACGCGAAAAATATCGCATCCAAATACAGCCTGATGCAAAAGCGATATCCCCTGTCCCCCCTTATGACCGGGTGTATAAAAAGCAGCTCGCTGTCGACAAGCACACTCTTTGAGAGCACTAACAAGAGGAGCATCCATTTGGGAGAGCATGATCCTTCTATTTCTTTCAGCGTTAATTTAAAAAAAGCACCAGGACTCAAAACCCCAGTGCTTATATTGACCAAATATCAAGAAGACTAGCAGGCTAAATCAGCCTAAAGGTTTTGAAATGGATGACTATCGACGAATCTTCTTAGCCATATTTCGGAACATATCCATGTTGTTGTCAGGAGCACGACGAGCTACAGGCTCACTAGCAGGCGTGGGCGCAGGCACCTCACTGCTAGCAGAAGGCTTAGGTGCAGGAGTACCAAAGGTAGACGTAAAGCTCGCAGTCGGCGCTTTAGCTGTCTCTCCAACACTTTTACTTGTGCTAGAAGAAACGCTCTTAACGCTCTCCAGTTCTTCTGCCTGACCTTTTTTCTTAGCGAAGGTACGGCGAATTACAACCTCCTTACGCATGTAGTCAATGTTGCCAAAGGTCTTCGCGTCGTCTTCACTCAAGAAAAAAGCTTCTTTTGATTGAGGAGCCTTATCTTTGCCGCCAAAAAGTCCGAAAAATCCAGCCATAATCTTTTATGTAACGAATGGTAGCCATTAGGTTCCTTAATATTAACTTTTATCAGGCATTCTCAGAAACGTTATTCCTTTAAGTTTTGTAAACCATTTGATAAATCCACTCATTCAAAGAACGTTTGAACTGAGCTAGAACAATAAATCCAGCCATCTATAAAAGATGACTGGACAACAATCTTGCGGGTACATAGCAACTCAATTTTTATGAGCCCAGTAGCGTTATGTTAAGCCAGCAGATTAGCAGCATCCGACAACACATTCTCTACCATTGATAAAGCGATCTCACCCGATAATGTGCCAAAGGAAGTATTCAAATTGATAGCAGCCAGTCCATCATTGAGGGTTAACACACCGGTTGTTTGATCAATCACGGCCCTTGCCTGCAAAACTAAATCATCGAATGATGCCAATACCTCAAAGTCACCAAAGCCAGTGACGATGTTGCCAACTACCTCACCCGCATCTATTGTCAATTCACCACTCAGATCTTCTGTGAGCTCCACAGCAAGTTGACTAGCTAGAGTACCAACTTCAAATGTTGACGTTCCACCAATTGGCAGGCCGGCAACACTATCCAATGTAAATGTACCTGAGCCTGCCGATAGACCAAATTCTCCTGCAAGCTCATTAAGAGGTACATCAATAAGTGACCCCGGCAAAGGGAATCGAACAATACCAGCACCTAAATCTAGCTCTAATCCATCATTACTCCCTGGTAAAAAATCACTGGGAATATTAAATTGAGCATCGTCAGAAAACGCGATGCTAGTATTGACATCGCCCAGCGGAGTCACCAGATTAAGATCAAGGTCGCCATCCGCAAAATCAACCGTCCCATCAATTTCACCTAAAGGCGTATCGATATCAACTGACAATATGCCATCCGCAAAGGGAAACGTTGCTTCTGCAGTTGAGAACAAACTTGTAAAGGTGTCCGTCAACGCTTCAGTGATATCTAGACTTAGGGAATATTGAGAACCACCAAGGCTGATATCCCCTGTAAATTGACCATCACTTAGGGTGACATCACCCGTCATATCGGCAAGAACATCGCTCACGTTTCCTAAGAGATCGTCAAGCTCATTAGACAAATCTGTTGTGAACTCACGAGGGAGAGAACCATCTAGAGTCAATGTGCCCGATAGACTGGTGCCGTCAATGGCGATGATGCCAGTGCTCTCACTTAAATCGCCAACAAATTCAACACCCTCGTCCAATAAAGGCGTGATTGAAAGCTGGCTGAGATCAGGCGCAATATCATTAATCAGGTCACTGACGTCGCTCAGTAAATCTAAAAGATCTTCGTCTGAGAGTGTTGGAAGCGTGACATCAAAAGAGTCAACGATGTCGCCCAAAACATCGGATATGGTTGCATCCTCTGGCAAGCTTGAGACGAACTCTACAACATCTTCGACAATACTGCTGACATCTACGGTATCAATATCAACACCTGCATTGGTTAATGTATTAACGACTAGCGAGGTCGTTTCATCAACCACCTGATTGACATCTGCGATCGCATCGCCCACTGCATCAGTTAGATCTGCTATTAGATCATCGAAGTCAATACCTGAGATCAATGACGTAGATACAAAGTCCTCAATCGTATCTAGAGCGTCATCCAAAAGCGATAAAACGTTAACGTCCACGGATGCTTCCCTATCTTGGTAAACAACTCTGAAATATACGTGAGCAGAACACACTGCTACGCTTAACGTTGCCCACTACAAGTCTATGTCAGTTGAGGAAAATATGGCTGCAGTTTAGACGACCGTCCCGGCCGACTCTATAGCTCACTCCGATGACGCTCAAGCAGATCCAGCAGATCTACCTGACATTGAATTGGGACCAGATCGCTTAATGGCAGAGAACGGCGACCACCACCTAATTTGATAGTAATATTCTGCAAAACCTCCACGACACCAGTTTCCGAAAGATCACTATCAGTCACCATCGGATAAAATTTTTCCGCCAAAGTGGTATGCAAAGAAGTATCCCGCAGGTATAAGTGCCACTTTGCAACATCGATATAAACCGTATCCCCAATATCTGCCGCTAACGCTTCAATAACGGCTGCTGCACCAGGATAAGTCATGGTAATTCTCTTTTTAGAGGAAAGTCTCTGTAAGCATCAGAGTAAAGGGTTTAGCCTCTGAAATGCCCCTTTCGTAAAATGCATTCACAAAGTTTTCGCTTTATGACGATGACTTGTCCGCAGCTGCATCTGATGATGGATACGATGCGATCGCAAACGCCCATACAGCATGTGTAATCAATACCCCAAGCCAAGGCAAAGTCAACTTAGGCAACCATAGTAAGGTACCGGAGCTAAACTCATGAAAAAACCAAAGCCCTGAGTTTAGCGCTGTGAATGCTGCAACATGCACAGCAAAATTAATGCGATCTTCTAACTTGCGGTAAGCCGGATCAGCACGATCCGGCTTACGTGGCCACTTGGGAGGCATAAAACACCAAAAGATATGTCATGAGTCACTAGTATAGTCTCCCGATTTACCACCAGTTTTAGCAAGCAAACGAATGTCCTCAATTTGCATTGATTTTTGCAACGCTTTTGCCATGTCATAAAGCGTTAGGGCTGTCACCGAAACCGCTGTCAGAGCCTCCATTTCCACACCTGTTTGACCAGTCGTTTTCACCATAGCTTCAATGCGATATCCTGGCCGAGCGTAGTCCGCCTCAATAGAGATTTGTACCTTTTTAATTGGCAGAGGATGACATAGGGGAATTAAATTAGATGTCTGTTTTGCAGCCATAATGCCCGCAAGCCTGGCAGTCCCTAAAACATCCCCTTTAGGCAAATCCCCCGCTTGAACTGCTGCAAGAGTTTTGAGGGTCATAGATATGTAACCCTCTGCCGTAGCTACACGCTGAGTTGCTGGCTTGTCTGCGACATCCACCATATTGGCAGCCACACCACCGTCAAGATGACTAAGAGACGGTTGCTGCGATTGAAATGTCACAAACCCATTACTCCAAAAAATCGCCATAATAAATACTTGGAAGAGTATCGACAGTATGCTAAGGTTTAATTCTGTCAGAGCCTGTAGCTCAGTGGACAGAGCACCTGGCTACGGACCAGGGTGGCGGGGGTTCGAATCCCTCCAGGCTCGTTAACTTATTGAATTCGATACAGCGTACACATCTTTTCCACCTTTTAGTGCAAATTTTACGGAGTGGTTGATGTCTTTGCTGGATGTTGTAGTGAAGACAATTAATCCAATTATCGTCATCACTCCGGCTACGCCAAAGATATCGCGGTAGCTAGCCATATCAGCAATTTGCCCCATTACCGGGCCTGCTAAGGCAATACCTACATCAAATCCAGTAAGACATAACCCAAACATTAATCCACGCTCTGAAGGTGTCGAACGATCTGCCATAAGGGCCGCCACCATAGGAATTAACATACCTCCCCCCATTCCCTGTAAAGCAGCAGCCAGAAGCACTTCAGCCTCAGTCTGAGCAAGCCATAGAGAGAGCATAGCCACTGAGTAAAACACCAGACCTAACGTAATAAATGGCCCGCGGCCAAAACGATCAGAAGCTCTCCCAACTAAAAGACGAATCGCAAAACTAGAAATTGCAGAAGCTGTATAAATAAGACCAATATTGAGGCTCAGGTTAGATTCACGAGCATAGAGAGGTATAAAAGTAGCCAGTCCGCCAAACGCCAAACCCACCAATAACAACATTAAAGCTGGCACTCGTACTGCTGGCATCAACATCAAAGACCAAAAAGCTGTTTGGCGCTTTAATACGGGTAGCTCTCGTTTAGGCTCAACAATTGAGACAGCAGATATTAAACCAACAGCTCCGAGTACAGCCATCAACAGAAAGACTTGATTAAATCCCGATTCTGTCTGCAAATATCCACCCAACGCAGGCCCCACAGCCATCCCAATTGGATTCACTAAACTCATATAACCGATCAGCTCACCTCGCTGACTCGATGGCGCAAAATCCGCAACCAAAGCACTATATGCCGTTACAAAAGAGGCAATACTTAACCCATGAAATGCCCTAAACAGCATCATTAGAGCAATAGGTGACTCTACACGCTGAACATAGCCTCCTACAGCGATCTGCCATGTCACATCAGGGAAATAAGGTACCAACCAGTAGAGCAGTGGTGCTATGGCAATTGCCATCAGACCGATTAGCAGCACTGGCTTACGACCTCGCTCATCCGTTAGACGCGCCATCACCGGACGCATTGCCAACAATCCGATAGCAAAACTTGCCATAACAAAACCAATCAGCTGACCGTTTGACCCAAACTGTTCAATATATAGAGGTAAAGCAGGTAACAACCCTGCTAAACCTGCCCAAAAGCACAACCCTGCAACAAACATTAAGGTCAGGTTCCGCCTTAGAGAAGGTTCTAGGGTTAGAAATACGTTCAAAATTTTGCTCCTTAAAGGAAGATGCATCGACAAAATGCAGTCGCACGTTGTCTGTTCACGAATCGTAGTAGTACTAATTTTCTTGACATGCCAATATCAACAATTGTAACGAACTCTTTAAAGGGTTCAGCAACATTTGATGTCTCTAGTTATTACAGATACTGCCTTACTCGCTCTTGGACTACAGATGAAGCAAATGCTCATCAAGTTACATTTATTATGCTTAACCCTAGTGAAGCCGATGCTGAACAGGATGACCCGACCATTCGGGCTTGTTCACAGTTTGCACAAGGATGGGGTTACACTCGGCTAACTGTTGTCAATTTATTTGCATATCGCACTGCTCATCCAGCAATGCTTGGGCGAATAGAAGACCCGATTGGTCCTGAAAATGACCAATATGTGACAAGTGCAGTTAAATTAGCCGATAAAGTGATTCTGGCATGGGGTAACCAAGGGATTTTACTCAATCGAGACCAGACGGTTATCAATCTCATTAGTTCATACAGACACAAACTCTACTGCCTAAAACGCAATAGAACCGGCCAACCTTGTCATCCTTTGTACATCAAGCGAACAACTATGCCTTTTGTCTGGTGAGAATGATCCTTCGCACATATTCCACTACCAGAGAACTTAAAGTACGTAGCGAGCTGACGGGATAGGAGCAGAATGAGTAGGCTAAGACAAACCGTCCCGATTCACTTCTGAGTCGGGACGGTGGGTAAAGGGGACCTGGCACCGAGCTATTTTCACAAGGGGCAACCCCCTCACTATCTTCACCGCAGATGCGTTTCACAACCGAGTTCGGG
>JBHJIV010000107.1:0-13701 GCA_050043105.1 Leptolyngbyaceae cyanobacterium
TTTAGCTGATCGCCAACCGTGTTTGACCGGTTGTTTTTGCTCTACTCCGCCTCTTCGTTTAAACATCAGTTCTGGAGCCCCTTTAGTCCCACAGTCGTCATGTTGTTGCCTGTCTATGTACTGGGGGCCTTTGGTTTGCTCCCCTTTTTAATATCATTTGAGCGTGTCCCTAAGAGTAATCGGCAGGCGCTGCTAAAGGCAATGCAGCAGGTTACTCCAGAAACTGCCGCCTGGCGTCTATCGCTACTAAACAATTTTCAGCTTGATCAAACGGCTTTAACACAGTTTCGAGCCCCCACTCTGCTGGTGGCCTCGGTCGCCGACCGCCTACTGCCCTCAGTAAATGAGGCACAGCGTCTAGCAAACCTGTTACCGGACACTCAAATCATTACCCTACAGTACAGCAGCCATGCCTGTCTGTTGGAAACGGGCGTTAGTCTTTATCAGCTACTCAACCAGACTCAATTTGTTCCGGCCCTCAGGGTCTAACTGTGTTGCTAGCCTGCTGCACAGTGTAGCCCCTATCTTGCAACAGTTTAATCACACTGTCTTCCCCTACCAGGTGAGCGGCACCAACAATAACTAAATAATCTTCAGGTTGATTAATATAAGACTCAATATCAGGCATCCAATTTTGATTACGCTGAACTAATAGATCCTCATAGGCTTCTGGAAAGTCTTCAAATCCATCTAAGATAAGGCTCTCAAAAGTGGGTACATCACCGGACTCCCATGCAGAAACCATTGAATCCATTAACGTATCTAGCGTATCCAGCTCTAGGATAGTTTGCTTAACTAGATCTGCTTGTACAGAGACAGACATATTGTCCAAGAAACTAAACTGCTCTTCAATCGTTTCTAGAGCGAGAACATTCTTTTGAGCCAGGGTAGCCTCATTAAAAAAGTAACTATCTATCCCATAGGCGGGGTCAAACCCTAGCTGTAGAAGCTTAAAGACAGACAGGTTAATGTATAGAGCCCAGGGTTCAAAGTTGTTAAACCCGGTAAAGGGGAGCCCCAGCTCAGCAGCAGTCTCTTGCGCTAAGAGATAAGTATCCTCATCTAGAGCGTTGTAGATTACCTCATCTGGGCTATCGGGCATCGCTGCTTGCAAAAAAGTTTGTACAGTTTGCGGGCTTTCTGATTCGCCAATATTAATCTCAAAAACAACTGTTTCAGCATCCTCAAACGCCGCCTGAATTGGCTGAGACAGAGGGTAATCGGTTTCTCTTAAAAGATGGATAGAGCCAAGCAAATATACCGTATTGTTAGGAGATTCAATTTCCCACAAAAACGCAATTTCTTCTGCCCCGCTGGGTTGCGCCAGACTCAAAAAAGAAGTCAGGGGCAGTATCGCCATTAGACAGGCTTTAGAAAATATGCGTTTAAGAGTCATGGGTTCTAGGGGTAAAGGGGGTAAAACTGGGGCTTGATGGCGTCTTCACATGTTTAGCACATGTAGAGGCTCGCTGGGTTTGCCATTGACCAGTTCTTTTGCCCCATACGAGTGCTTTAATAATCGCTTTGCTACTGACATAGGCGGCATCGTTTAGAGTAACCCTCGCTTAAAACCTGAATTTTTTTTCAGCTTAGATTCAGGCAATAATGTGGCTAGCTTGCGATGCTTAGAACTATCAACCACTCACCCTTGATAGACCTTATGCAATCTGCCTCAAGTCCTCCTAGAGTTGTGGTTGTTGGCGCTGGTTTTGGCGGTATGCAAACAGCTCAATCTCTAGCTAACAGTGGAGCTGATGTTCTGCTGATTGACCGTAACAACTACAACACCTTTGTGCCGCTGCTCTATCAGGTGGCGGCGGCCCAGATTGAACCTGAAAGTATTGCCTACCCGCTACGGACGGTGCTGCGTCGTGCTAATAGAACCCAGTTTATGCTGGCGGATGTACAACGGGTTGATTTCGACCATCAGCTGATTGAAACCGATAACGCTGTTGTTCCCTACGATTATCTAGTGCTGGCAACGGGTAGCCAGACTCAATTTATGGGGGTACCCGGCGCTACCGACCATGCCTTTGCGCTCAGAACCTTAGACCAGGCGGTGGCGCTGCGCAACCATATTTTGCAGCGGTTTGAGCAGGCTGTTAGAGAACCTGACCCCACCCGTCGAAAGCAGCTGCTCTCGTTTGTCATTGTTGGCGGTGGCCCAACCGGTGTGGAGATGGCGGGCACGCTGATAGAGCTAAAAAAATCTCTGCGGCGTGACTATCCTGGTCTTAACTGGCAAGACATGCAGATTGTGTTGGTTCAATCGGGCGACAATCTGCTGGTGAACTTACCGGCAAAACTGGGTCGATATACGGCTCGAAAGCTACATAAGTTGGGAGTTACACTGTACTTTAATGTGCGGGTGAGCCGAGTGACTGACAGCCGGGTGGAACTGTCGGATGGCTGTACCCTGTCGGCTGGCACCGTGGTGTGGGCTGCGGGTCTAGAAGCGGCTACACCAGAGATGGCGGTTGAACCCCAGATGGCGCGCAAGCAAAAGTTAACGGTGCGGTCGACGCTGCAGCTGACGGACCATGACAATGTGTATGCCATTGGTGATGTGGCCTATGGTGAAAGTAATGGAAAACCGCTCACGGGTGTGGCCCCCGAGGCCCTGCAGCAGGGTGTGGCGGTGGCTCGCTATCTTCGTCGACAGCTTTTAGGAAAGTCTCCTAAACCGTTTAGCTACCTCAACAAAGGTAGATTAGCCATTATTGGCGGCTATGGCGGTGTCGGCAAAATTGGTCCTATTTTACTGACGGGGTTTTTACCCTGGCTGATGTGGCTTAGCGTACATTTGGTGTACTTACCAGGTTTCCGCAATCGTTTAATGGTGTTGTTAAACTGGCTCCATGGCTATGGACGTGGCGACCGGGCCATTCGTTTGATCTTGTCGCCCAAACCATCTGTGGCACGATCTTTAATGCCGTCAGGTCCATATCCTGAAGGGCGTAGCCCGATGCATCCCTAGGGAAATGTAAGGCGATAAAGGGCTCATTGCGATGCATCCCTACGGAAACACATCCCCCCCTTGCCTGACTATCGTTACGAACACTTTTCATGCCATCACTATCAACTTAGGAGATCTTTTTCATGACTGCGCAAAAATATACGCCGCTGATTGCTCGTACTGCGATCGCAATTATCTTCCTCAACAGCGGTATTGGTAAACTCTCTAACTTTGGGGGCACGTCAGAACAGATTGCGAGTGCTGGCTTACCGCTAGCCGGGTTAGTGGCCTTGTGCACCATTGCCTTTCAGCTCTTGGGTGGCGCGGCCCTGGTTTTAGGCTACAAAGCCCGTATCGGCTCATGGCTGCTGTAAGCATTTTTGATACCGGCAACGCTTGTGTTTCACAATCCGATTGCTGACCCTAGCCAAATGACTCAATTTCTAAAAAACCTAGCTATTATAGGGGGATTGTTAATGGTGGTCGCCTATGGGTCTGGCCCTGTTAGTCTAGATAACCGTTTAGCCACCTCCCCTGCCGCCTACCCCGAGGACTCGTTACGATGAAACGAACCCCGGACTGGTTTATGCATTTTCGTAATCTTCGCACCCGTCTCTTAGTTTGGTACTTTTTGCTGGCTGTCTCCACAACGGGTATGGCCGTTTGGGTGACCCGCCACATTTACTGTAACCGTCTGTATGACCAGGCAGAAGCAGCCTTAGCAGAGGAGGTTGAGCGGTTCCAACGGACGGCGGAGCCACTGACTAACCAGCCGACTGGGCCAGGGACAGCGGCTCTATTTGACCAGGTGTTAGCAAATTATGTCTCCGTTGACAACGAATCGATTATTACGTTTGTCGATGGTCAGTTTTATCAGGCCAGTCGCCCACTGCCTGAGTGGCTGCAGCCTAATTCTGACATCATGAGTCGGTGGGCCAATGCGGAAACATCCACCGCCCATTTCTTACAAGAAAACGGCCACACTATCGTTTATAGGGTGGAGCCATTGTTGGTTGAGAATGAGGTGAAAGGTGTTTTTGTCGCAATTGAAGATAAAACGATTGCATACCAGTCTGGGACCAGTGCGATTGGACTAGTCCTTAAAGTATCGATAGGTGTCCTAGGACTCTTTTTTGTTGTTGCCTGGATTACGGCTGGCCGCATTCTCAAACCGCTGCGGCTAATAAATCAAACCGCCCGCCAGATCACCGAGTCAGATATGACCCAGCGCATTCCGATTCGGGGCACTGACGAAATTACCGCTGTAACGGTCACTTTTAATGAGATGTTAGACCGGCTGCAGGTGGCTTTTGACGGCCAGCAAGAGTTTCTAAAAGATGTTAGTCACGAGCTGCGTACCCCCATTACGGTGATTCAGGGGCAGCTAGAAACCCTGGTGTATCGGCCTGAAAAACAGGCGGAAACCATGGCCATCATTACCAACGAGCTGCAGCAGATGAATCGTCTGGTTAACGATCTGTTGCTGTTAACAAAAGCCGAACGCCCTGACTTTTTGATTCTTAAACCCGAAGATTTAGACTGGCTAACGGAGGAGCTGTACCTCAAGGCCCGATCATTTACCCCAGACCGAGACTGGCGTTTAGAGGCTAAGGGGCTATATCCGGCGACCATGGACCGACAGCGATTTTCTCAGGCGGTAATGAATTTGGTGCAAAATGCGGTACGCCATACTCAGCCGGGGGATATGATTGCGCTGGGTTCTGCGGTTACAGACGACACCCTGCGATTTTGGGTGCGGGATATGGGGGAGGGGATAGCCTCGGCGGACCAGGCCAAAATATTTGAGCGATTTACACGGGCAACAAACAACAACCGCCAGTTTGAAGGAGCCGGGTTGGGGCTATCGATTGTAAATGCGATCGCACAGGCCCACGGTGGTCGTGTGGAACTTGCCAGTAAGCCAGGGGAAGGAGCCACCTTTACCCTCATTATTCCGTTAGATCCCTTAGCTAATCGGTCAGAACAATCTGAGTATGAATCGTATTCTAATTGCCGAAGACAACCCACATATCGTTGATTTTCTAAGGGCCGGTCTAAAAGCCCATGGCTTTACCATCCTGGTGGTTGAAGATGGTGACCAGGTTGTTGAGCTGGCCCACAGCGACGATTTTGACCTGTTAATTTTGGACCTGGGTCTACCGGGGAAAGACGGTCTAGCCATACTGAGAGAAATTCGAGGTCAAGGCGAACAGCTGCCCATTATTATTTTGACCGCTCGCGATGGGGTGGATGATACGGTAACGGCGCTAGAAGGTGGGGCCAATGACTATATTACAAAGCCATTTCGGTTTGAAGAACTGCTGGCTCGCATCAAGGTGCAGCTTCGCGATCGCAACAGACATCAGCCGCTCACCTCAGAGACGCTGCTGAGGGCGGGCGATTTAACGTTAGATTTACTTACCCGTCAGGCAAGAGTTGGCGATCGCATCGTGGAGCTATCGGCCCGTGAGTTTGTTTTGGCAGAAGTATTGCTAAGACATCCGATGCAGGTCATGAGCAAAGAACAGCTTTTAAACCGAGTTTGGGGATATGACTATGACCCAGGCTCTAACATTATTGAAGTTTACATTCGACATCTACGTAAAAAGTTTGGCAGCGGCTATATTGAAACAGTGAGAGGCATGGGCTATCGGCTCAAAAGTCGCCATACTGGCTAGAAGAGTCTTGCCTTCAAGAGATTATTCTCTAGAGAAATGTTATGTCAAACAAGAGTGTACTCTGCCATCTCTATCTAAAGTGCACTGACGGTCAAACTGGTTCATAGGCAAAGCACATATTTTGTAGATTGTTCCAAAAGTCACATCCTCGCAAAACTAAGTTCAGCATTTCTTCTGATATATCTCCTCCAACAAGCTGGGAATTGTATAAACATAGATAGCTTATTTGATACCAAAGAAGATAGTCCTTTCAATGGGTTACATTTATCTTCATTCTTAAAAAATCATTAAAATCTAAAACCAAAGCATTGCCTGTGTGTTATTAGACCCGATTCAAACCATAGCAGGAGTGGTAACGCTACTTTTTGGAGAGTATTCATTTATGACTCAAGAACCGGTACTTTCAGGGTTTCATGCCCTATCGGATCCTATCCGAATACAAATTCTTGAACTGCTTCAAAATGAAGAGCTTTGTGTCAGCGACATGTGTCAGAAGCTCAACATTGCACAATCTCGACTCTCGTTTCATCTCAAGTCACTTAAAGTTGGTGGGCTGGTAAACGTTCGACAGCAGGGACGTTGGATGTATTACAGCCTAAATAAAGAACAGTTTGGCCATTTAGGTACTTATCTGTCTGGGTACTAGATTTTGACGTCAATGAGACTGTCTGACTGTGCCCAGATGAAGATATTGAGTAACGTCTTGCGACAGCACAAAGTCTGGGTGTAAATCTTCTGTTGTCTCAGCCTGGAGATAATTAACGGCTGTGCTGACCTTTTAACAGTTTAACGATGTGTATTCTCCTTACGTTTCAGGGGCGACAACCCCTAACACGTAAGGAGTTTTTTATGTCTTTCCATACTGTTCGAGTATCTTCTTAAGGAAATATAAAACATTTAGCACCAGTATAAAATTGCGTGTTTTTTCCGAGACAAAAATCCACTGGCCTGGGCAGTCTGTAAACAAGAGAAATTTATTTAAGCATTTTTGTTATTTAAGCATTTTTTATACGGTGTAGTTGAGTTACGGCCTTGCCTTTTACAGACTCCAAACATGAAATCAAACATCGATGCATTGCTGATTGAAGACAGCTGTTCAGACGCCCAGTTGGTTAAAACAATCATTAACTCGTCAGATTCTGAGAAACCAAAGTTACATCACGTTGCCCGGTTTAGGGAAGCTCTGGAAATTCTTAGAACTAGTACCTTTGATGTTGTTTTGCTGGATCTTAATCTGCCTGACGGACGCGGGTTAAAGTTGATTAAACAATTAAAACAGCTCGTCCCCAAAACACCAATTGTCGTGCTGACGGGTCTTCAAGACCAAGCGATGGCCAATGCAGCCCTACAAGAGGGAGCTCAAGATTATGTAATCAAGTCGGATACGTTTTCTCCGGCGCGATTGTCGCAGCTAGGCCACACAACCATTGGTAATTTACTGGTTCAGCGGCTTCAATGTGCCATTAAACGGACAGAATTGGCCCAAAAGTCGGAAATTAAGCAAGAACGCTATGCCCTGATTGCCCAAGGAGCTAATGACGGCATTTGGGATTGGGACTTAACAAACAACCGGATCTATTATTCACCGCAGTGGCAGTCTCGGTTGGGGCTGTATAGCTATGATTGCAGCAGTAGTCCAGATGAATGGCTATCGCGTATTCATCCAGAAGATCAAGCGCATTTTGAGCAAAAGCTGCAAGGTTATCTTACTGGTGAATATCAGCAGTTCCACTGTGAATATCGCATTCGACATGTTAACGGAGATTATCTTTGGGTGTTAACGAGGGGGGCAGCCTTATGGGATGAAGCCGGTGTTCCCTATCGGATTGCAGGTTCCCAAACCGATATGACGGCTGTTTGTGCAAAGCGAGTCTATTCTCTATCACCGGATCAAGACTTTGCTCAAACTACACTCCACTCTATTGCGATTGGTATTATTTCAAATCTGGCATCTCTTCATCTTGAGAACGATCGCTATAGTGAAGCTGTACCCCTATTAGAAGGGGCATTAATGATGCGCAAATGGCTGTTGGGTGACACTCATTTTGATGTAGCTCTCAATCTCTATCGGCTAGCAACCCTCTATGACGATCAAGGTCGCTACAAAAAAGCTGAAGCCCTTTATCGAGGAGCGCTAGGGCTGTTTGAAGAAAATCTCGGACCTGAGCATGCCTATACCAATGCAATTCGTATCAAAGTGTTGCTTATTTCCAGAATGAACCAAATCATTAACATTTAAGTCTTCAGTTCAATCTTTTGTGAGATCCACACAGGCTCTCTGAGAACCAGCCCCCAACCGCGAATTTTGGGGGCTTTAAGTTTAGTCCCTTTCTAGTTAAGCTGCATTAGCACCACAAAATTTAATGACCTGTAATATTCTTTTGGTCGAAGACTCGTCTACGGATGCCGCCATCATTATGGCTGCGTTTAAGAGCATCGGTTACTCTGGAGAAATTCAAATCGTTCGTGATGGCACTGAGGCCATCGATTTCTTAGGACAGGCTGTGCTTGATAACACAAACGATTTGCCCAAACTTATTTTGCTTGATCTTAATTTGCCACGTAAATCGGGACACGAAATGCTACAGGATATTAAGACCAATCCAAAATGTCAGAATATTCCGGTCATTGTCTTTTCTAGCTCTTCGAGACCTGTTGACATCATTAAAAGCTATCAGCTCCATGCCAATGCCTACATTGTTAAACCGATTATTCTGGAAGATTACAAATTGACTGCACAACGAATTCACGATTTTTGGTTAAAAACAGTACAATTACAGCTGGAATAAGATTAAATGCAGCCTTGCACTGATGACTAATCAGTTTGCATTAGAGCATTATCTCTATTGTAGTCATTAGCAAGCGTAAAATAAAAGGTTGAGCCATTGCCAGGTTCTGAATCTACCCAGATATGACCTTGATGTCGCTCCACAATTTTTTTGCAGACAGCTAAACCAATGCCATATCCGTCTATTTCTTCGCGGGTGTGTAAGCGTTGAAACAGAGCAAAAGTTCTCTCCTGTTGCTCTTCGGGAATACCGATACCATTGTCTTTAACACTCAAGAGCCAGCTGTTGGGTTGTTGTTTAGCTGTGATATAAATACACGGAGGTTCAGCACCACAAAACTTAATTGCATTACCAATCAGGTTCTGAAGCAGCTGAATAATTTGGTTCTTATCTATTTTGAGAGCGGGCAGGGTATCGTAGCTTACGGTGGCCTGAGACGCACCAATGGCGGAGCTTAAGTTTTCTAATACAGCTATCAGCACCTGTTCAAGTTCTAGAGTTTCAAAGGTACTCTCTTGATGAGTCGCCCGTGAAAAGGCCAAAATGCCATTAATCAGCCCATGCATCCGAATGCCACCTTCAACAATATTGTTAATGTAGTCTTTAGCGGTGGTGTCTAGCTGTTTGGCATAGTCTCCTTCTAGCAGCTGTGCAAACACGGTCATGGCCCGCAGAGGCTCTTGTAAATCATGGGAAATGACGTAGGCAAACTGCTCTAGATCCGCATTGGATTGCTCTAAGGCTTGGGCACGGTTAGCTAGTTTACTTTCGGCCTGCTGACGTTCTAGAACTTCTGCTTGTAAGTAATGATTAGCTTCTTGGATCTCAGCTGCGCGATCTTTAACCAGGTCTTCTAAATTACTTCGGTAGCTAATCAGCTCAGCTTGAATTTTATTTTGCTCTGTGACGTCGATTAGCACTGCTAATGAATGTAGAAATTCTCCTGAGTCGTCATATTCGGCGGTTGCTGACAGTAGTACATCTCGGATGCTGCCATCTTTGCATATCCATTGATAGGATACATCTGTATAGCTTCCAGTCTCACAAAATTTGGTCAAAACAGCTTCTTCAGTGTATCTTTGAGAGTCTTTACTCAAGAAATTCGTGGATTTACGCCCAATAACTTCATTACGCGCATAACCAAATGTCTTGAGCCATTGATTACTGACGCTAATCAGCTCTCCTTTTGGGTTGACAGAATGCATGATCGCCGGAGTGCTCTCATACAGGAGCCGGTAGCGCGTTTCACTCTCTTGAAGTTCCTTTTCTGTTGTTTTGCGATCGCTAATATCAACAGCAGTACCCAATATTTGAGTAGGGTTTCCCTGCTCAGAACAAGAAAAGACTATATCTTGACTGTAAAACCAACGCCAATTTTCATCTGCACCACGAACCCGGTATTCAATGCTAAACGTCTTATCTGGGCGGCTTGTACGCTCAATATCCACAATGGATTCAGCAATAGCTTGATGATAGGCTGAAACCTTTTCTACGTCTTCTGGATGCAAAAGATGGGTGAGCAGACCATCCCCCATTGACTGAAAATCATCTTGGGCATAGCCCAGCATTTTTCCTAGAGGACGATTGCTGTAGATGTTACGTTTCTGAGTCAGATCATAGATATAAATGCTGTTGGGTGTGGCCTGATTAATTGACTCTAGGAAGTGTTGGCTATTTGCTAATTCAAGCGTACGTTTCTGAACCTCCTGTTCTAATATCTTATTAGATTCGCGCAGTTTGGCTTCTGCAGTTGCCAACTGGTGATGTGTTTTCTTAAGATCGTCAATATTGACAAATGTCAGAATTAGGCCATCAATATTCTGATTATCTGTTATGTAAGGATGAATACGCATGAGCAAATTCAATCCCTGCTGTCTAATTTGAACTTCTCGTTCAATTGTACGCCCATACTCCTTGGCTTCCTCTAGTAGGGCGATTAGATCCACATTATCGATATTGTGGGACAGATGTCTGATCGGCCGAGATAAATCGCTATCAACCAGGTTATAAACAACTTTAGCCGCCGAGGTAAATTTGCGAATTTTCATCTTGTTATCTAAAAAGATAACTCCAACCTCGATATTCCCCAACAGGTTATCTAAATCATTGTTAACCTCAGTCAGCTCTTGAATCTTAGACTGATACTCAGCGTTAACGGTGTAGAGTTCTTCATTAACCGATTGAAGCTCTTCGTTCGTGCTTTGTAGTTCTTCATTAGACGCAATTAGCTCCTCGTTGGTGGCCTGCTGTTCTTCATTGGTTGTCTCCAATTCTTCGATGGTTGCCTGGAGATTTTCTCGGGTTCTCTGGAGTTCTCCTTCTAGCTGAAAAACATACTGGGCAATATCATCATCGGTATCAAATTTTTTTGGAATTGCTACCGTGCCAGGGATATTTTCTTGTGTAAATTTTATTAAAAAGAACTCACCTGTCTTATGATTTGCTGCTTGATGACTGATGTCTATACTTACAGTCAAGGAATCATCATATCCAGACTCATTAATCTGGCAGCTGCTGTAGTGTACTCTATCGTCTCTTCCCTGGCGGATACGATGTAACCCTGTACTGAGAGGCAGCTGCAGTGACTGGGGCAGCATCTCAAGCAGCTCATTAGAGCGTCTTCCGTCTGGTACTCTCAACAGCTTTAACGGATCACCACAGACATAAAGTAGCTGAATCTGTCGGTCAATTAGCACACAGGTTGATTCGTTCTCATTCAGTAATGCCTTAAAGGCTGTTTCCAGCAGCGGGTCAAAGCGACTGCTCTTGTCTGAGGTCACAGTGCGAATTCGTGACTTACTTAGATCAAAAGAAGCAATCGCTGGTTCCATTAACGCAAGCTTGACATCCCGTAGCTTTTGATAGATTTTCCACTTACGGTTTACAATCTTAAACTCTTCTTCGAGTGCGCCTAGGGTTTCTGATTCACCAAGAAAAAGACTTCCGTTTACCTTTAAGGAAAAGTGCAATTTTTTTAATACCTGAATTTGAAGCTCAGGTTGCATATAAATCAGCACATTGCGACAGGTTACCAAATCAATCTGGGTAAATCCTGTATCCTTGGTCAGGTTGTGATTGGCAAAAATTATCATCCCTCGGATTGACCGAGCCACCTCAAACGAGCCATCGTGCCTTACCTTAAAAAAGCGATCTATACGCTCCTGACTGAGCTTGTTAACAATTGCAGAGGGGTAAATTCCCAGGGATGCTTTAGCAAGGGCATCTTGATCGAGATCTGTAGCAAAAATCTTAGCTTCAATAGATAGCTGACGCCGTTCTAGTATCTCTTGTACCAAAATGGCCATGGAGTAGGCTTCTTCCCCTGTGGCACAAGCTGTGACCCAAATACGAAGAGTTTTGTCAGGTTTAATATTGTCAATTAGCTCAGGTAAAACCTTGGTGGCCAAAGATTGCCACGCTTCTTTATCTCTAAAAAAGCGAGTTACAGTAATCAGCAGATCGTTGCGTAGGTGGCTGCGTTCATCTTCTGACGATTTTAATCGACGGATATAGCTATTTAAGTCTTTGTAGCCTGCGATCATGCACCGTCGCTGAATCCGTCGACTAATTGAGCTGGCCTTATAGTGACCAAAGTCAATATCATCATACTGTTCAATAATATCAACAATCTGTTTTAGTTGTACAGAAAGTGTTTGACCGTGCTGATCGTCTCGAAAAGCTTTAAGTTCGTTAGGAGATGTTAAAAATTGATAGGTGGCGTGGGCGAGTTTGTCAGGGGGAAGTACCAAATCGACAATGCCTGTTGCAACGGCACTTTTTGGCATCCCGTCAAATTCAGCTGTTTCTGGCTCCTGGGCAAGGACAATTCCTCCCACCTCAGAAATCTCTTGTATTCCTCGAGAACCATCACTGCCGGTTCCCGATAGAATTATACTGATGGCGCGTTCTCTAATTTCTGCCGATAAAGATTGAAAAAAGAGATCAATAGGAAAATTAGGCTGACGACCATGACTTCTATCTTGGGGCGTTAGATATAACCGATTGCCCTTTATCACCATATTTTGACCAGGCGGTATGAGAAGAACAGTATTTGGAGACAGAATTGTCTGTTCTTCAACCTGCTGCACGACCATGTCAGTATGTCGACTGAGCAATTCACTCATCAGGCTCTTGTAGTCGGGTGATAAATGCTGAACAACAACAAAGGCCGCTTTGCTATCGCTGGGCATATTCCCAAAAAACTCTTCAAGTGCGCGGAGCCCACCTGCTGAAGTACCAATGCCAACAACAAAAAAGTCAGTTGCCGCTGAGCTATGAATCTCATTTACCATTGCTTGGCACTAGTCGAAAGTACAGACGTTGATTCAGGATATCGCAGCTCCTTTAAACAACGCTTCCGTATTTTCTCGGGACTACTACATTAGTTTCAGAGTTACTTCAGTATATTTTCGGAAAAGTAAAAAATGCAGAAAAAGTCTGACAAATTCTAAAGCCCTTGCCTATTTCTAAGAACTAGAGCAGCTGAAGGATTATTGTGCAAAGTTTCCTCCCCAAATTTTTTAGAGTGGTAAAGTAAAAAAGAATAAACGTAAGCGATTTGTTCTCTCTTATTTGTCTGCAACAAAGTTTTTTAGAGTCTGGCTCTAGGTGATTAAGTATGTCTACTGACTTTGCCCAGAAGTGGGAAATCGCGCTGGTTAACTGTGCTCAAGAACCCATTCATATTCCAGGAGTCATTCAGTCTTTTGGAGCGCTCTTGGCCACAGATCGAGCGTTAGACTATGTCACCCATGTTTCTGCCAACCTGGGCAACGTTCTAGGCCAAGGCGATAGCTGGGCTAGTGCTGATGTATTAGGGCAGCCGGTAGCGGCAGTGCTATCGGCTGAGCTAATACATGACCTGAACAACGCCTGTGGCTTATCGACGGTGTTGGCTCAACGCCACCGGTTAGGCATTTATACGATGCAGGGGCAATCACTTGATGTCAGCGTTCACTGCACCCCCACTCGCACCTTAATTGAGCTGGAGCCGGTTACCTCAAACTCAGATTCCTACACTCCTCTGGTGATGCGAGCTAAGCTGATGCTTGAGCAAGCTTCTAGCTCTGATGAGTTACTTTCTCTCGCCGTCGAGGAGCTGCGTAATACAACTGGGTTTGATCGTGTGATGGCCTATCGTTTTTTACCCGATAGTGCAGGAGAGGTCGTTGTCGAAGCCCGCAGTCCTGGTATTGAATCTTATTTAGGATTGCGCTATCCGGCATCCGATATTCCAGAGCAAGCGCGCACTATCTACTCAAAAATAAGTGTTCGCATC
>JBHJIV010000108.1:0-27173 GCA_050043105.1 Leptolyngbyaceae cyanobacterium
GGCTGGGGTGTCTTGTGCCATAATGGGGTCTGGGCGTAAAAGTAGGTTTTAGGTGTTGTTTTAGGTGATTTGGTGGAGGGTTGGGGGGGTGGTTAAAGATGTTGCTTGGGGTCCCTCCGAGTTCCCCAAACCCCCTGGGCAGGGCCGGAACGCCGCCCTACGACCCAGCGTACGAGGTTATTCTAAATGGCGTTAAGTCAGGGGTTACGGCGGGGTCGATTATCTGGGTTCTGAACTAATATCTACGGGTTAGGAAATCACTGCGTGATTAGGGTTTAACCTTTGACATAACATCGCCGTAACTAGCCTTCACCTGAGTCTTTGCTATTAGCGACAACCCTGTCGGGGGGTGTGGGGGAGTTCAGGCCCCCACGAACAGGAGGGGTTCGGGGAGGAAAGCCCTGAGCAGCCCCCATCGCCTCTTATCAGTCAGCAGCATCAAACAACAACAACTCCCACTTCAGCCAACGGATCCTCACAATAATCTGCCAAATGCGGACTTCGATATCCGTCCTCTTGCCAAAGAATTGGGAAAAAACTCTCATCCATATGGGTATCTCCTACCCGCTTATAACGCCCATAAATATATCCTGGCTCATTCACTGGATGGAATTGTGCATTGGAAGGAATCGTATGTAACCCAATGCTGTGAAACGTGCCTTCAGTTCGGGTTGTCTGACATAGCCCGTGCCAGGTGCGGCCATGGTGAAACGCACAGCCCCCAGCCGGAACTTCGACGACCACTAGCTCTGGCTCATCTACGCCAGCATTCTCAGCGGCTTGTAACATGGCCCAGCGATAGTCTTTAGTGGGGGCATGAAACTCACCTTCGACATTTACCAGGGGCCACTTGTGAGAGCCTTTAACATAGACCAGGGTGCCATCGGCAGCTGTGGCATTGTCTAGGGCAATCCAGCAGGTCATCATGGCGGCTGGCTCTAAATAGTCGATGTAGGCACCATCCTGGTGCGTGGCGACAGGCTTGGCCTGGGGTGGTTTCATCCACATGCTGTCTTGACCAATGCGGGCTCCTGGCCAACCGGCCAGAGTAGCGCTAAGGCGACCAATTTCAGAAGAGAGAACGAGACTGGCAATGGTGCGATCGCACTTCCACGCATTACACATTTCCCGCGTCACATCGGGCAAGCTCAACCCCGGACGCCAGTACCACTCATCTGGGTAAATACACGTTTCAAACTCTCCTTGAAACAGAGGGTTCAATCGACCTACCAGCTGCCCAACAAATTCAGAGGGTAGGAAATTTTCTAATATTAAAAAGCCATCCTCTTGGAACTGATTAATCTGCTCCGAAGAGAGGTGAACTGGTTGATAGACCATAAAAGCATCCTACTGCTTTAAACATCTCGTTGACAAACAGTTGACAAAACAATCTGAACACCTTCTACTTGTCATAATAAGTTCTAAGCTTATTTAGGATGTGCGCTTTGTTACCCTTTATGAAATCTCAAGAATTATTAACAGCTGAACTTACTGTCCAGCCGGGCTATCTCAACATTGTGGCGAGTGATTTTGATGCTCGTCCCATGAGCTATCTAACTGCTGATGGAGACCGCTCAGGGTATGATCCTGAATTAGCCCGCGCCATCTGCAAACATTTAGAGCTAACACCGATTTGGCACAATTTACCGATGGCCGAATTCTATAGCTCCATGGAAACGGGCAACTATGATGTGATTTGGTTTAATCAGGCCATCACACCAGAGCGACAACAGTCTGTCACCTTTACCCAACCCTATGGTTTATTTGATGAGTCTGTTTTAGTCAAAGCCGCTAGTACTGTCACATCTCCAGCAGATCTAGTCGGACAGCGTGTAGGCGGATTAGCTGATAGTACCAACATTGCCCTAGTAGCTGGGTTCCCAGGAGCAACAGCCATTCCCTATCCAGGCAGTGACAAAGTTTTACCTGAAATGTTGACAGCCCTTAGAGCGGGAGAGATTGACGCTCTAATCGATGACGAGTTGGTACTTCTAGTGGCAGAGGCGGAAGATCCTGACTTGCGCATGGCATTTAGTTTGCCGACCCGAGCACCTTTTTCTATCGGTGTTGCAAAAAATCGGCCTGAGTTGTCAGAGAAATTAGATAATGCGCTCTCTGATCTGATTGCAGATGGCACGGTGGCTCAGCTTTGGGAAAAGTGGATTCCCTATAAGCCATTTCCATTTTAAGAGAGTTTTGACGTATGAGAAGCAACAAGGTTTGGATGTGATTTAGTAACGCTCGACACAAACATATTATAACAAGTTGGCTTTACTGTAGAGATTGCCCCATAGCTGGAGATGCCGATAGTGACTGGAGTTCTCACTCAGGTGCCCTCTTCGACAGATGTAACGTTAACGGATGTAGAGGCTTACGTTCAAGCAGATGGTCGAGCCGAGCTGGTAAAGCAGGTTCGGGCTAAAATTGATGAGCTTGGTATTCAATACATCTACTATCAGTTCATCTCTATTACTGGCAAAATCACCGGTAAAGGTGCTCCTGCTGACCATTGGGAAACCATGGCAGAGAAGGGAATTCAGCTTGTTTATGGGGCAACGGTGAATCTGGCCATTGACCGGACTCAAAACTATTTGGGCTACGGTCCAGAATCTGCAGAGCTGGTGGCTATTCCTGACCCGGACACGTTTTGTCAGCTGCCGTGGGATAAACGTGTCGCCAGAGTGTACTGTTTCTGTTTTCGTAATCGCGAAGAAATTGACAATCCGGGTGCTTTTCTCACTAGCGACTGTCGCGGTAATCTTAAGCGCATCCACGATGCATTTCAGCTAAAGCACGGGCTACAGCTGCGTCACGGCTGTGAACCCGAGATGATGTGGCTTAAGAAAGGGCCTGATGGTAAGCCCAACGGCGGGGTAACCAAGCCAAACTGTTATCATATCGATCAGTTTGAAGAACTGCGTCCGGTTTTCTTGCGAGTGATTGAATACAGTCGCGCCATGGGTCTAGATATGATCCAGGGCGATCATGAGGATGCACCAGGGCAGCTGGAATTAAACTTTATGTTTGACGATGCCTTGAGGACGTGCGATCGCTTAACCACCTATCGTCAAATTTGCGCCCAGGTGGCCCGTGAGTTTAACCTAATTGCCTGCTTTATGTCGAAGCCCTTTTTGGGAGTCTCGGCATCGGGCTGTCACCACAATCTCTCATTATGGCGGGATGGTGAAGACACCCTTAAAACCTTTGGTCTAGAAACATTGCCTGGTATGGAAGGCAACTATATCTATAGCCAGGGAGGAGAGAACACCTTTATGCCGACCAAAGGCGGCTCACCTCGAGTGCCGGGTCCGGTGGGTCTCAACTGTATCGGTGGAGTGATCGCCCATTTAGGGGCGCTGACCGCCATTGGCTGTTCTACGGTGAACTCTTATCGTCGGCTGTGGGACGCGGGTTTTTGGGCACCGGTCTATTCAGACTGGGGATATCAAAACCGTACCTGTGGTCTCAGGGTTTCTGCACCGGGCCGGTTTGAATATCGCGCCGTAGATTCAATGGTAAATCCTTATCTGATGGCGTCTGCCATGCTCAAGGCATTTGACGATGGCATTAGCAACAATCTTGACCCGGGCGAACCGGAGCAGCGCAACATTTATGAAGCGATGGAAGAAGGCAAACAGGTGAAGAAGCTACCCATGTCTTTAGGGGAAGCGTTAGAGCGTCTTGCAGATGATGAGGTGATTCAGTCCGCACTACCGGGTGAAATGTATCGCCTCTTTGATGAGTATAAACGAGATGAGTGGATTCGGTTCTTGGCAACAACCAGCGACTGGGATGTGGAGAACTATATGCACTGTCTGCCCTAAGCATATGGCCTAGAAAATCTGCCCTAAAAAATCTGGTCTCAAAAGTTGAGTGAACAACCATGCCTCTTTCTCGTCGTCAGCTATTACAACTCTCTGGCTATGGTGGGTTGGGTTTAGCCACCAGCCAACTGCTAAAATTAAGTGCTTCTGCAAAGGCCGACATCATGCCTCTGACAATGCAGCTGGACTGGAAGTTTAATGTTCAGTTTGCAGGATTGTTGTTAGCTGATAAAGCCGATTTATATGCCAATGAAAATCTTGCAGTTGAGCTTCTCCCGTGGGAAGCGGGTATTGTTGTACCTGATGTGGTGGCCGCTAACCCTATGGTAATGGGCTGTGCTGAGCAAAACCTGATTCTGGCTGCCCAGGCAGCGGGTGCCCCTATTCAAGCTGTTGCCACCATGTTTCAGGCATCTCCCCTGGCTTTGATGACCCTACCTGATGCTAACATCACTTCCTTGGAAGATTTGGTGGGTAAAAAGGTAGGGATGCACGTCGATGGTCTAGCTGTAATGGAGCTGGTGCAGGGTGTGAGCAGTTTGCCTGCAGGTGCGATTGAAGTGGTCGAGATACCCTATGAAAATAAATACGACAAACTCCTTTCGGGAGAGTTTGCTGCAATTCAGTGCTACGCCGTGGATGAGCCCATCGGGTTCGAAGGGACTTATAATATTGCCCCTGCTGTATTGAACCTGGCAGACTATGGCTATGAAGCCTATGCCCAGGTCATTATTGCCAATAGTGACCTGATCGAGACTGCCCCAGAACAGATTGGCGGATTCTTACAGGCCACCTTTGGCGGTTGGTCCATGACTCTAGACGATATCCCAGCCGCAGCTGAGGCTGTGGTAGCTAGCTATGTTGAACCTGGCAGTAAGTACGAGGATGTGAGCTATCAAACGCGTTCTCTAGAGCTGATTGCAGAGTATATGATGCTGGGTATTGAACCAGCGGCCTTGGGTACTATCGATAGCGCTCGCTGGATGCGGATGGCTGAACGATTTGCAGCCTACGACATTATTGAAACAGCGCCCAGCTTAGCGGATTCTTTAACAACAGATTTTTGGCCCGTTAGCTAACCAAGGAAATTACTACGTCTGTTGATAAATCTACTTGCACACAGCTCTGAGGCTATCGGCCTTTGAGAATTCTGGTCTTGAGTGAGACGAGCTTCTTGATCTCGTGGGTGATATCTTCTTGATGCTCATTCAGGACAGTGTACTCGGTGGACTCAGCCTGAATGATAGACATCACCAATTTTTCCACCGCGTGTTGGTCTGTCGAGTCAAGCAGGATAGGCTCTATGTGATTGTTTGTCATTTCTTGGTTTACCCTCATTACATCACGTTTCAATTTTAGCTAGAAATTTCTGTTCCATTAGATGCAACAAAGATAAGCAACAAGATGGATCCACAAAAATGCGATACCAAGGAAGGGACAGAAGAGAAATCTTTAAATTACCTTTACTTTATTGCGATGCCACAATTGTCCAGCACTGATTCCAACACACCTGGAAACAGCTGTTTCAACTCCTCACGTCGAAGAGAGTTTAGATGTTGTGTGCCAGATTTTCGAGAATAAACCACACCTGACTCACGCAAAATCTTGAAATGGTGCGACACAGTTGACCTGGCTAAATCACACTCAAAGGCACTACAGGAGTGTTCTCCTCCGGTTGCTAGCAACTTAACGATTTCTAGACGTACCGGATCTCCCAGGGCATATAAAACTCCTGCAAGCGTTATTTGATCAGACTTTGGATGATAGAGCGGCTTCATAAGTTGCATTATGCCACAGGGTTAGCTATAGTTTCATTGTTCAATTTTTTCGAATAACTGAATAAAGGAGAACACTATGTCTACAGTCACCTCATCGGCTGTGTCAATCGCTCCACTCTTTGAACCCATCAATCTAGGCGCGATCGCGCTTCCAAATCGCATTATCATGGCTCCTCTGACCCGAGCGCGGTCTGGCGAATCCCGAGTTCCCAATGACCTGATGCTGGAGCACTACGTTCAGCGGGCTAGCGCTGGATTGATTATTACAGAAGCCACTCAGATTTCTGAGCAGGGAGCAGGCTGGACTCAAACACCTGGGATTCATACCCCCGAACAAGTTGAAGGATGGAAAAAGATTACTGAAGCGGTCCATCAAAAGGACGGCAAAATGGTGCTGCAGCTGTGGCACACAGGGCGGGCGTCCCATCCAGATTTTCAGCCGGGTGGGATATTACCGGTGTCGGCTTCTGCGATCGCAGCCGAAGGTGAAATCCACACTCCTCAGGGGAAAAAGACACGAGTGGCACCGCGGGCGCTAGGGTTAGATGAAATTCCAGGTGTGATTGAGCAATATGCGATCGCAACTCGCAATGCTAAAGCAGCAGGCTTTGATGGGGTGGAAATCCATGGGGCCAACGGCTATCTGATTGACCAGTTTTTGCGGGACGGTTCGAATCAGCGTACCGATGCCTATGGCGGCAGTATTGAAAATCGGGCGCGCTTCCTACTCGAAGTGACAGAAGCGGTTGTGAGCGAATGGAGTCGCGATCGTGTCGGTGTGCGCCTATCGCCTTACAATCCGTTTAATGACATGCGCGATAGTGATCCGATTGCCACTTTTACCCATGTTGCAAAGGCTTTGAATCGGTTTGATCTGGCGTATCTGCATATTGTTGAAGCATTGCCAGGACACTTTTTAGCGTTAGAGGGGGCTGAACCGGCCACACCTTACATACGCCAGGAGTTTAAGAACCCGATCATTCTCAATGGTGGCTATAATGCTCAACTGGGTGCGGCTGTAATTCGTGACAATGAAGCAGATGCGATCGCCTATGGGATTCCGTTTATTGCCAATCCTGATTTGGTAGAACGCTATCGGCAAGGGGCAGCGTTAAATGAAGCTGACCCGAACACGTTTTATACTCACGAGCCCCAAGGATATGTGGATTATCCGGCGTTAGCCGCGTAGTCATTATTGCCGTAGAAGTCATTGTACTAAGTTACTCATTCTCCTCAAGGATTGATCTAATGCATGGATTTTTGAGGAGAGTGTAGTAGATCGTGTTTGGTAACCCGTAGATGGGTAACAGTGTCATTGGACGGTAGATAAAAACAGTTTGTTCACCTAGATCAATTAACTCACCCACTACGGTTCCGTGCCGCAGACAGTGCAGAATATTCTTTGTCACTAACGATACTCAACAACAACACGATTATTCCTAGCGGTGGAACTAAACGAAACGTCACTGTCACTGTTGAGATCGCAACAGCCATTAATGCAGCGATACCGCTGAGTTATCGCAGATAAAGCATTAGCCGTTTCTCTTCTTTGTTGTTGGCCAGCAACTATACGCTACTGACAAGTTGTCTAACGGCAACACCAGCAGCAAACAAGATCAGCTATCGCTCTGGTTGATGGTTTACGAGGCGTGATTAAATTTTCAGGATAATCGACTCAAACAATAGTGATAGAAGGGGTCCTCAATCGAACATCAACATATTTCTTAGCTCTTTTGATAGCATCTGTGCGGGTTAAAGCACAGGGGACAGCGACAGCGCAGCCCATCTTGTAATTTGCCCATACAGAATAAAAGATTTGACCATTTTCCTCACTTTGGTCTACATCTAGCCGCCATCCCCGGTAAGTAAACGACCAAATAATATGAGGGAAATCAGGGTTCAGCATCATGACTAGGTTGTATAAGCATTATTGAACAGCTCTACCTCAGCGAGGTAGAGCGTTCGCAATCACCGGAAGCGAACAATCTCTGCTACCAACCGCATACTTGAAAATTCCGGTGCATTGCGGTTGTTAGGCTTGCTTCGCAAAGATTTTAAAATCGTTCGTCCCGTATGGCAGGAAGCACAAGCTCACGGACATAGGATGCATCAGAGAGGTTTAGAAGCGTCCTGACTATCTTAACTACGTCATGTACAGGCACAAGTTCCCCTCCTCCCCGACGAGCGGCCTCTGTCAATGGGACAGAGAGTGAATCCTCCGTATTAAGGTAGCCAAGTTGCAGACAGGTAACTCCTAATCCGTCTTTTCTGAAGCTTTCTCGTAATGCCTCACCGATACCCGTAAGCGCAAACTTTGATGCACCAAAAGTGACTTCCGGACGGCCGCTCTGTCGCAAACCGGATGTTGATCCGGTCAGAATCAATCTGGGTTGAGAACTTTTGAGAAGCCTTGGGATGAGCCGTTTTAGCAAGAGGATCGCACCGGCAATGTTGGTGTTTACCATCTCGACAATACTTTCATCGATATCATCTAGAAAGTTATATTTGTCCGAGAAAGCAGATTCTTCCCATACCCCTAAGTTGTAAATGAGCACGTCGAACTCCAGCGGAGCTTTCTCTTCAACTCGCAGAGCAGCTTTCAGCGGGTCTCCAAAATCAGCCTCAATCCAGTCGAGGGAAACGGTGTCAGGCAATATCAGGTCATTCGGTCGTCTGCGAGATACTCCAATTACTGAGTCACCAGCGGAGCACAACCCCTCAACAAAGGCACGACCCAGACCTCTGCTCGCTCCAACAATCATCAACTTCATTGAACTCTACTCCGATGTCATTGACGGCATACCCATAGCAGCCTAACGCCCCGGTTCACCCGTGCTAGATAATCTCTCAACTCTAACCAAGCTTCATCGTTGCATCGGGTGCAACCGGATAGTTAGGCATCTAGGATGGCTTATGAAATGAGTTCTATCTTCTAACCAAGCCCTAGCAATGAGCGATCGCCCTAAGTTCCATCACAAGGTTTTTCCCAAACGGACACGTGATAACGACTGATGTTTGTGAATGCTTCTTTCTTCCACCCTCCCCACCTTGCTTTAAGCTCTAGGTTGGCGAGCTTTGCCATTAGATCAAGTTCCGACGGCCAGACGTAGCGAAAAGGGATTGAGGATACCTCTGTCTGTCGATCACGAATCCTAAAGTGATGAGATGTCAGCCTTTGAGAGACAATATCATAGGTGTCTACTCCCCAATGATCATCACGGAACTCAAAGACTCGGTTGGTTTCACCAAAGGGTATAAGCTGAAGGGTAGGCACCATAACTTCAATGACAAAGCTTCCACCTGGGTCAAGATGTGAAGCCGCGTTCTGAAAGCATCTAACTTGCTCGTCCTGAGTTGTCAGGTTCATGATGGTGTTAAAAATCAAGTACACCAGCGAGAATGAGCATTCGCATGATGTAATGGCAAAATCACCCTGAACTACAGAAATACGATCGCCTCCCGGTTTTTCAGCAAGCTTAGCGAGCATAGCCTGAGAAAGATCGATTCCATGAACTTCGACTCCTTTCATCGAAAGCGGTAAAGCGATACGGCCTGTTCCAACACCAAATTCGAGCGCCCTACCGCTATCAGCAAGTTCAGCCAGGAAATCGACTACAGGATCTACCGCTTCGGAGTTACCGCAACCTACATCATCGTCATATGTCGCGGCGACTCTTTGGTCGAAATATCGGTCATTCTGCATGATTCAAATGTGAAATGGTGTATCGATGTAGTACAACAGGATTTCTAGTCGTGCGGTCTAACTATTATTAGATCGATTTTCTCAGTCTATCTCCCTTTCTCGGCATACTATACTGCAAACTTTCAGTCTATCCTACTGATTCGGGTGGATAGACTGAAAGCTTTCCATATAGCCCGCTCATATTGGGCAGATATGTGGAAAGTTTCAGTATAGTTAACCGTTGTTGACACTGGCTGCTTAAACCATATCCAAGTTAGAAGCTTGAGGTTTCTCTACTGTTGGTTAGGCTGCGAGCGTATTACTAAAAAAACTTTAGGTAGCGCTGCATTTCCCAGTCAGATATATGACAGTGATACTCTTCCCACTCCTGGGTTTTGAAATCCACATAGGTCTTATACATCAGCGGACCCATCACCTCTTTACTGAGCGGGTCTTCGGCAAAGTCTGAGACGGCTTCCCCCAAAGTCTTCGGCAAAGTCTCAATCCCCATCGACTTTAGCTCCTCCAGTGAATACAGATACATATTTTCCGTATGGGGTTCACCTGGTGCTAACCCTTCACGGATTCCTTCTAAACCCGCTGCTAAAATCATGGCAGCACCCAGATAGAGATTGGTCGAAATATCGGCAGCCCGACATTCCACACGACCGCCGCCCAGGGGAATCCGCAACATGTTGGTGCGGTTGTTGTTGCCGTAGCAAATATAAACCGGAGCCCAGGTAAAGCCCGACATACTACCCTTACGCACCAGCCGCTTATAGCTGTTGACCGTGGGGCAAGTTACCGACACAATCGCCTTGGCATGTTTAAGAACACCCGCAATAAACTGATACCCCAGTTTAGAAAGACCATTTGGGTCGCTAGCGTCTTCAAATAAATTCTTTCCAGTTTCAAGATCTGCTAGAGACATGTTGTAATGGGCACCGCTGCCGGTTTGATTAGCAAATGGCTTGGGCATAAAGCTGGCAAAATATCCTTCTTCTCGCGCTAGTTCTTTCACCATAAAGCGAAAGAATGTCAGACGATCTGCCATCGTTAGCGCATCGCAGTAGGTGAAATCTGTCTCAAACTGCCCTTGGGCGTCCTCATGGTCAAAGGAATATACATCCCAACCCAGACCGTTCATGGCGCTGACGATCTTGTCTAGAATTTTGTAATTATCTAGAACCGTAGGTAAAGCATAGGCCGCCTTAGGTAGCGTGTCGCGATCGCTAACCGGGCCAAACCCCGTTTCTGTTTCCTTGAAGATAAAGAACTCCGTCTCAATACCCAGATTGAAACTAAAGCCCATCTCTGCTGCTTGGTTGAGCACATTTTTTAGAATGGTGCGACAACAGGCTTCGAAGGGTTGACCCACTAAATGTAGATCGCTGGCAAACCAGACTATCTCTGAATTCCACGGTAATACGGTGGCACTGTCTGGGTCAGGCATAGTGCCTACTTCATCATCGTTGATCTCTTGCGGTACCCCATCTAGGGCTGCCCCGGTAAACAACTCTGAGCCCTGCATCATGCGGTCAAAATGACTCATGGGGACAACTTTGCCTTTACACATACCGTGGATATCAACAAAACTGGCCATGGCATATTTTACGCCCTGGTCTTGAAGGGACTGTTGAAGGGACTGTAATTTAGGGGAAAGGGGCTTAAGGTCTGGGTACATAATAGAGAAAAACTCTTTCTATATATGAACAATCTTTTGCGTTGACTCGGTATCTAAACAGAGGGCTATCCAGGCTTGGGAAACCTGTTGGGCAAATGTGGCTGCACCGTCGGCATGGGCTTTTATTTGATCTTGAATCTGTCTGTCTAAATTGGGATAGTGGGTGTTAATCCAGTCACTTTTCGCTGCTAGCCAATCGTTAATGATGTCGGGCGTCACTTCTAGATGAAACTGAAATCCGTAGATATTTGTGCCAATGCGATAGGCTTGATGCTTGCAAATATCGTTGGTCATCAACAAGGTTGCTGGTTCAGGCAGCTCAAAGGTATCAAAGTGCCACTGCATAATGTGCAGATTTTTAGGGGAATTTTGTAGCCAGGGTTCTGTAGCTAGAGGCTCAATCACCTTCAAAGGAGAGAAGCCTAGCTCCGGTTTGCTGTGGGGATATACCTGTGAGCCAAAGGCACGGGCAATTAGCTGAGAGCCCAGACACACACCCATGATGGGTTTATTCTCACTGTGGAACTGATGAATCAGCTCAACGACATGTTTTAAATGAGGATATTTATCATCTTCATGGGCGTTCATATGACCCCCCAGAATAATCAGTCCTCTAAAATCTCCCTGGGGATGATCTGGTTGCTGTTCCGGCAGCCAATTCAACAGTTCAGCACCGCTGCTGACCAAATGCTCTCCTAAATTGCCAATGGGATCTCGAACGCTGTTTTGAATAACTAGAATCTTCATTGCGATCGCAATCTTCAAAGTATAGTTTGATACTAACAGGCGGTTAGCTAAAGGTCATGCTAGCGACATTAGCCGTCTCAAACTGTCCTCAAGCTGACTAAATCACACATAATTGCAGCCGGTCATCTTTTTTCTAAGGCAAACCTACCGTGTGTGAATAAGGCTTAAGATACGTTGTTACATTTGTTATGACAAGCGGCTTTCATTCGTAACGATTAAACCCTTGAAATAGCTGTGATTAGTAAGGTAAGGTATGGAAGCTTTATTCAGTGAGCTGCTTTATCGGATGGTAGCCACAGCTACAAAAGCGCTCTATTGGTGCTGTTTTACTGAGGAAGCATAGCCCCAAGGGATCCTAAGACTATGGTAGGAACACTCACGCAAACACAAACACTGATAGAAAAGGCAAAAGAACTGGGTATTAAGTTCTTTTTGGTTTCCTATACCGACCTGCTAGGCGGCACCAGGGCCAAGCTGGTCCCGGCGACTAAAATCGCATCGGTGGAGCAAGATGGGGCATTCTTTTGTTCATTTGCATCTAACTTGGGGATCGGACCTGCCGCGCCTGAAATCGCCGCTGTTCCAGATCCAGATTCTTTAATTCAGCTGCCTTGGGAGCCTACGGTTGGTTGGGTTGCGAGCGATGTTTATTTTGAGGGTAAGCCGTTTCCGGCTGCTCCGCGCATGATGCTCAATCGAGTGTTAGATCAGTGTACCGAGCTGGGTTACACCTACAAGGCTGGTGTGGAAGCTGAGTTCTTTTTGCTAAAGAAAACAGAATCAGGCTACACCATTGCTGACGATTTAGATACTGCGGAGCGCCCCTGCTACGACCAGATTAATTTAATGCGCCAGTTTGATCTAATTTCTACTCTGGTGGACTATATGGAACAGCTGGGCTGGGGGCCTTACCAGTGCGACCATGAAGATGCTAATGGCCAGTTTGAGCTGAACTGGACCTATAGCGATGCTCGGACGACGTGTGCTCGCCACGTATTTTTTAAATATATGGTCAAAACCCTGGCCGAGCAGCGTGGGTACACAGCCACATTTATGCCCACGCCGTTTAGCCACATTACCGGTAGCGGTGGTCACGTACACAACAGCCTTTGGCAAGGGACAACCAACAGCTTTGAAGAGGACGCCGTTGAGGGCGGTCTATCGCCTGTGGGGTACAACTTTCTTGGTGGCGTGCTCAACCATGCCAAGGGGCTAACGGCGCTATTTGCCCCAACTGTTAACTCTTATCGACGCTTAGGTGCAAATATGACCGCATCGGGCAGCACCTGGTCACCGCGCTACATTTCCTATGGAGGCAACAACCGCTCCCATCTGTTGCGTATTCCTGAACCAGGGCGATTTGAGTGTCGCTTAATTGATGGGTCTGCCAACCTGTATCTGGCTCTAGCAGGATTGCTCGCTGCCGGGGTGGATGGGATTAAAAATCAAACTTCTCCCGGCAATCGGATTGATGAAAATTTATTTGCCCGTGGGTCTGAATTTCCTGATTTAGAAACATTGCCCACTAATCTATACGAGGCGCTTGAAGCTTTAAGGAAAAACAAGCTACTGATGGAGACCTTAGGAGAGCTGGGCGCCAAGACCTTCTTTGAATTTAAGCAGAAGGAATGGAGCGCATTCTGTTCTCAAGTTACTGACTGGGAGATGAACCAGTACATCAATATTTAATTCGAATACTGGCGTTAGCGGTTAACCGTTTTGAGACACCACAACCGTTGCTATCTACTCTAGCCCCATGCCCTCTAACATTAGTATCTACAACTTTCCAACCAAAATACAGTTTGGTCCGGGTTCCTGTCGTGAACTCACAGCAGAACTTTCTTCTTTAGGCATTCAGCGTCCGCTGGTGGTAACCGACCGAGATGTGGTCAAGCTGCCTTGGTTTAAGGCTATAGAAGGTTCGCTGACTAATGTCTCATCAGCTACATTTAGCGGTCTCTGGGGTAATCCAGTCGTCTCCCAAGTCAATGCCGGAGTCATTGCCTATCAACAACATAATGCCGACGGCATTGTGGCGGTGGGGGGTGGTGCGCCGATGGATGTGGCCAAGGCCATTGCCCTGATGGCGAATCATCCAGGACATCTGTTTGATTATGAAGACGGTGCCAGCACACGACCCATCGACCAGCCAATACCGGCTATCGTTGCTATTCCAACTACGGCGGGTACGGGTAGTGAGGTCGGTCGCAGTGCTGTTATTTCAGATGACGAGACCCATGCCAAAAAGATTATTTTTGACCCGCAATTGCTACCCAAAGTAGTCTTAGCCGATCCAGAATTGTTGCTGGGACTACCGGTCAAAATTACAGCCGCAACGGGCATGGATGCATTAACCCACCTGATTGAGGCGTATCTGGCAAAAGGGAGTAATCCGCTATGTGATGGGATTGCCCTAGAGGGCATTTATATGGTGTCGCAGCATCTAAAAAACAGTGTGATGTTTGCCCGGCAACAGGCTGCTGGAGAGACGGTGGATCAAGCTGCCCATTTACAAGCACGCTCAGGGATGTTGAACGCCTCAATGATGGGTGCGATCGCATTCCAAAAAGGCTTAGGTGTTACCCACTCCTGCGCCCATGCCCTTTCCACGTTATGCAACACTCACCATGGGTTAGCCAACGGCATTATGCTACCCGCCGCCATGCGATTTAACCTAGAGGCCGAGCCCGAAAAATTTTTACGCATGGCCCGGATAGTAAATCCCTATGCCCAAACCGGACAAACATTTATCGACTGGATTATAGAATTATCTGACTCGATTGGCATTCCGGCTTCTCTGGGGATGCTTGGCATTTCGGTCGCGACCGTAAGCAAGCTGGTCAAACTTGCCATGGATGATGGCTGCCATCCACTTAACCCAAGACCCGTCACCGAAGATGACTTTTACACTATTTACCAAGACGCACTTGCCGTATGAGGATACCTTATGGCCGAGCTATTTTCTGTTATTAACCCTGCCACTGAGAAACTCATCAAAGAGATTCCCGCTGACGACGACACTGCCATTACCAACAAAGTAAAACAGGCCCGCAGTGCCCAACCAGCCTGGGCCGCTAGACCACTGTCAGACAAAATTGAAGCGATTAAAAAATTTAAAGACCTGCTTATAGAACAAGCCGACTCTCTTGCCACAACGCTAACCGCTGAGACCGGCAAGCCCATTACCCAATCAAAAAACGAAATTCTAGCAACACCCCAGAGAATAGACTTTTTTATTGAAAATGTTGCCCAGGTGCTAGCACCACAGCGAGTGTATCAAGAACCCTGGCAAGCGTTGCCCGGCACCGGTCAGCTAGAGGAAATTATCACCCACGAGCCGTTAGGGGTGGTAGCCAACATTTCTGCCTGGAACTATCCCTATTTTGTCGGCACCAATGTGTTTATTCCGGCGCTGCTGACGGGCAATGCTGTCGTGTATAAGCCATCTGAGATTGCCGCAATGACGGGAAGTGCGATCGCAACTCTCCTCCACGAAGCCGGTATCCCCAAAGATATTTTTGTCCCTATCATCGGCACTGGGTTAGCCGGAGCCACCCTGCTTGAGCAACCCATCGACGGTGTTTTCTTTACGGGGTCTTACCCCACAGGACAAAAAATTGCCATGGCCGTAGCTCCCAAACTGATCAAAGTGCAGCAAGAGCTGGGCGGCAAAGATCCAGCCTATGTGTGTGACGATGCCGCCTCAGTGGCAGCAGGGTTAGCCGATGGCGCTTTCTATAACAACGGCCAAAGCTGCTGTGCTGTCGAGAGAATTTATGTACACACAGATATTTACGACGCCTTTGTTGATCAGTTTGTGCAAACCGTTCAGGGCTTTAAGCTGGGTGACCCGACTGATGGTGAGACTTATTTAGGCCCTCTCAGCCGTAAGCCCCAGCTGGCGGTTATTGAACAACAGCTAAAAGATGCTGTGGATAAAGGGGCTCAGGTCCTTGTTGGCGGTCAGCCGCTAGATCGACCTGGCTGGTATTTTGCCCCTACGGTTTTGACCAACGTGACCCATGACATGACCGTCATGCGTGAAGAAACCTTTGGTCCGGTGATCGGGATTCAGCGGGTGGGCAGTGATGACGAGGCTGTTGCCCTGATGAATGACACAGACTATGGATTAACCGCAGCCGTATACAGCTCTGATCGAGAGCGGGCTGTGAAGATTTTGAGTCAGGTGAGTAGTGGAAGTGCCTATTGGAACTGTTGCGATCGCGTTAGCCCCCGCTTACCCTGGACAGGCCGTAACCACTCAGGCATTGGCTCTACACTATCTACCCTGGGAATATCCGCCTTCCTAAAACCACGCGGCTGGCATTTAAGAGGAGCATAACACCATGACCATAAAGACCAACCGAGGCAGCTATCGAGAGAAACTGATCCCCTCGGCAGATTTGCCTACGTTTCCAAAACCACCCTATCAATTAACCTATCCATGTCTGTTGCCGGATGGTGATTATCTAGATTTACCCTTTTTGCCATTGCCACCTGACTTTAATACCGCCATTGCTTTTCTTTGCTCAAATCAGACCTCTTTTAAGGTAGAAGCTCGTCTGTCCACCCACATGGCCGCCATTGCCAAAGCTTTGAACCCTGAAGTTGTTGTCGGTATGCCCACCCTTGGTATGGTCTACGCCGCTTCAGTAGCAGAGAAATTGGGACACGAGCGCTACGTACCGCTGGGATACTCTCGTAAGTTTTGGTATGAGGACGAGCTGTCTGTGCCTGTACGGTCTATCACTAGCCCAATCAAACCAAAAACTGTCTACATCGATCCAAAACTGCTGGAGCGATTAAACGGCAAGCGAGTTTTACTAGTAGAGGATGTGATCAGTACCGGTGGTACGGTGTCGGCAGAGCTACAGCTGATGGAAAAAGTTGGGGCTAACGTGGTAGGTATTGTTACCGCTGTCAAAGAGACAAACGCCTGGGTCACAAAGCTAGGCAATATTGCTCCCCATTGGCCGGAGCGGGTTCATGCACCAATTAAGTGCCCCCTCTTTCAAAAGGTTGATGGAGGCTGGATTCCTGTTGAAGGTACCTATCCACCTTAGAAAAACCTCTTTTACAGGACAATCTTGAGATCTAATCATGACTTTAAATCACAGTGTTCAAAGTCATTAGCAGATAATAAAAAATTTGCGATCGCGTTAGCCCCCGCTTACCCTGGACAGGTCGTAACCATTCAGGCATTGGCTCTACACTGTCTAACCTGGGAATATCCGCTTTCTTACAACTCTATGATTGGCATTTAAGGCCCTAATCATTGTTGTTTCAGCCAATTTACTAACCATTCGGCAAGCACTGATGTTTTGAACTATGGGCGCAAAGCTATAAGATAAACCTAAATATTTTTTTAGGACGTTTGTCTTATGTCTGTAGAAACCGTTGGTAATCCCCCACCTGAAGCTAATCAGTTACGTGTGGAAATTGAAAAGCAACTACCCGATATTATTGCTAGCTTTAGCCAGGTTCTACAAAAACAGTTCGGTTTTGAAAGCGTTCGTGTGGGCGGGTTCACCTTAGTGCCCAAAGAAGCTTTTACCGAAAATATTTCGTGTGATGAAGAGAGCTGTTCTATTGATTAAAAATCGATAACATTAGAAATCAGGTTTCCTCGAAAATATTATCAGCAGTAAGGATAATCGACAGAAACTTGATTTCTCAGTTGGCTAGCAGCTGATCAACCGCCTGCTTAATAAACGCCTCATCCTCAGAATTCTGATATGGGTTCCCCGCTCGATGCCCCCAGATTGATGGAATTGGAATGTAGGCGCTCTTAGAAATTAGTTTGGCCTCAACCTCACAGTCCTCTGGCGTAAAGTACAGGTCCGTTGTTGCAGGCATCACAAGCGTCTTCGCCGAGATCGCTTTCATTGCCTTAGCATACTCTCCTTTGTAGATTGGGTTATCCCCCACATCACAGTGCAGCCACGTCTCAATCATAGCCAGCAAATTATGCGGGTCACGCCGCCGATAGCCTGCCTCCCAACTGCGCAACAGATAATCTTCTAATGACTCATATCCCCACGCCAAATAGGGTTTGGCCCGATAGTAGGCTTGGGATGCTGCCCAGCTGGCATAAATCTGTGTAAACGTGTGAAACCCCTTTTCTGGCACCCCCTCAAATTGTTCGCCATTCCAGGCTGGGTCTCCCTGCAGCGCCGCTCTTAGGCTATACAAAAAAATCCGATTATGGTCAGTGGTCTTTGCCGTTCCACACAATGCCGCAATCCGCTGAACCCGCTCAGGATATAGCGCCCCCCAGTGATATCCCTGTTGCGCCCCCATGGACCAACCATAAACTAAGGCTAACTGCTCAATCCCTAAACTATCTAACAGTGCAGCCTGAGCCCGAATGTTGTCGTAGTGAGTAAAGTAAAAGCCAGGTTTTTTAGCTGCCTCACAGTTACTGGGCGATGTGGAGAGACCATTGCCAAACATATTAGGCATAATTACGAACCAGTCCGTTGGGTCTAAAATTCCACCCGAGCGTACTAACCAATCCACATCACTATGCTGGGCACCATAGGACGTTGGATACAGGACTACATTACTGCGCTCAGGATTTAACTCTCCATAGGTTTGGTAGATGATCTCCGCTTCGGGCAACACCATCCCACACTGCAAAGAGAAATCCTTCAAAACAAAACTGCTAGAGGATGCCATTATTGTTACCCATAGAACAAAAATCAAAAGCAGTATTTAACAGATAAAGCAGCGCCTCCTCTCTGGAGGGGCAACAGAGTGGGTTACCTCAACCCTGCAACGATATCGCGATTCACTTGCACGTATCCCAAATCAACCTGCCCTAAATACTCCTTTAGATTCTGATGTGCGCTGGGCAACGCATGAAACGGAATCGACGGATACATATGATGCTCGGCATGATAAGGCATATTCCACATTAGAAACCTTACCGGCCAGAGTGTTAGTGTCGTCCGCGTGTTTGTCAGTGGATTGCTATCATCCGAACAACCTGTATGCTCAGCAATGAGAAAAAATCTCAAAAATGGTTGTCCAACCGCCAGTGGTAGTAGCCAATAGGTGACGATAAACCAAGGATGACCCAGCGCAGCTGCCGCTAAACCAATGGCAGCGTAGGTCCCTAACTGCAGCCGAGTTGAGCGAATAACATCTGCATGGGAACTTTCTGGCAAATAATAACAGTCCTCCACATTGCCTAAGGCCATTTTTACATGTCCTAGAACCTTGTCACGCCACCAGGGAATACCGCTTATTCTCCACAAATACTGCGTCCAGTTTTCTGGCTTGGGATCATCCAGCTCAGGATCTTTGCCTGCAATTTGTGTATAGCGATGGTGCCACTTATGGTAGTACCGGTAAAACGTGCTGTTGTAGAACGACAGCAAACCTGCCCACCAACCTACAACATTGTTAACTTTAGCATTGGCAAACGCTGTGCGATGGATACACTCATGGGTTGGGCAAAACATCGTAGCCAGACCAATTCCGTAGACCAAGAGTGCTGCCAGCTTGAGCCAACCGGACGTATTTCCCCACATAAACCCACTAACCCCAAGTACAGCCAAATGTACAGAAAATCTGACAAAACCTGCTGCATTAGAGCGTGTATTTAGAGCCTTAAGCGTATCAACGGTTAATATTTTATGAGGCTGTGATACTAGTACTTTGGGAGATTGAACTGAGTCAGTTAACATCTTCTAAACACTGATGAAACAAGCGCTTGTAGACTGAGAGTATTCAATCTTTTTGCAGCACTTGTTATGACAAGTAAAAGCTAGCATACCCTAGCTGGTATAACAAGTCTACGTGATATTTTATCAACCCCTGACATACGTATGTCGTCTGTTCCCCTGCATATCAGTATCTCAGAGAAGCTTCGCCAGCAGATTGAAGCAGGTGATTACCTGCCTGGGGAAAAACTGCCTAGCGAGCATCAGCTGATGGCCACATTTAGTGTCAGTCGCATTACGGCTAGACGCGCCGTTGCTAACTTAGTAAATCAGGGTCTAGCCAAGTCAAAGCAAGGTAAGGGTGTCTTAGTCACACCCCAGAAAAAAGTTGCCTACTCATTGTCAAGCCCGTTGGTGTTTATGGAGCAAGATCTTGCTGATGGAGGTATTCAGCGTACGTTTGAAAATCTTACCTTTAGAAAGGTAAAACCGCTTAAAGAGATAGAAACAATCTTGCAGCTAACAACCAAGGCGATGGTTTATCTTCAAAAGAAACTGTTATATATAGACAGCGCTGTTGGCGCAGTTGATATTAGCTATATTCTATTAGAGCTAGGGCAGGAATTTAGCCCTCAGCTCAAACAGCAGATGACATTCCCGACATTAGAGGCGAATGGGATAACCATTGAGCAGATTGATGCTGTAATTGAATGTACTCATGCTGATTATGAAATGAGTGGTTATTTAGAGGTGCCTCTGGGTCAGCCGCTCATTGTGTATCGCTACACAGCTTACACTCGCAAGCGACGTCCAATATTATATGGAGAAACAGTCTCTCGAGCCGATCGTTTTTGCTATTCTCTTTCGCTACAGAGATAACTAGAATTCGCCGTTTTTGTTCTTACACAGCGATGCCTTAAATTACATCCTGAGAACGGGTACTGCTCAAGAGCCCAATGTGGTTAGCGTTCGGACTGAATCAATCCCTGAACCGATGAGTGCAGCCGGCAGTTTTGGCATTGTCTTTGGCCTGATGTGGCTAAGACGACGGCGTTCTGCATGATTGCTGTAGGGTGAGAACCTGTTGATACAGTCGTTTAAGCTGTTTAGCATCCGTCTATTCCAGGGAGTTAGCCCCGTGCTGATACGAAAAGCTGCCCCTAGATTCCACTTATGGTTACCAGGGTCCACATAGCCATAGTAAGCGGCAGTATAGCCACGCTTTTCTACAAAAGCAAATAGCTAAATCCTCATGAGTTAAGGGGTATGGGATTTGTGCAATAGTCTTTAGAAATGTGGCAACGAGAGTAAGCCAGGTACAAAAAAAGTTGGAATTATTTTTGCAACAATGTGGCCAATAAGAAGCCCCCACGAACACTGAGGTTCATGGAGGCTTCGGTTTAGATATAAAGGGTCAAGTAGCTGCCTACTTAGATATAGAGTTCGCGCTAGGACGTTATGTAATAACGTACTTTGCCTGTGAGTCCACTCTATGCTGAGGGGTGGCACATATTCCCCTTTTTGGGATAAGCCTATGGTCTGCTCACACAACTATCAAATTTCTCTAGTTTGGGTGTGTGATCACAGCGTAATGAGTTGCTTGGGTTTTAACTAAAGGATTCAATCCCTATTGTGTACCATAGCCTAGTAAGCTGTAGCGTTGGGCATCAGGTTTAAAGTACAGCAGCACCCAAACCAATCTACTGAAGGACTCTTCTAAATCAAACAAGACTTTTTAGAGTTGTTTTAGATAGGGAAACCCTACTGTAAACAGTGCTCTCTAGTGCAAGTGAGAAGAAATATCAGTGATGTGTTTGGGTGCTGTTTTTGAACTATCGGATGATTCTATCGAGATATCTATTGTTAGACCTCCTTTTGTTGTGACCATGAGCCTTTCAGCCCATGTCATTAGAATATTCCTAAAGTGGTTCAATATCTCTTCTTTGATACAAACGTTAATGGTGTTATTTATCACTGTTGGTTCTGTCAACCAGTGAGATAACTCTATAGGATTAGGCGTAATGCTATGGCCTATTAGGGCTATAGCCAGCATTATAATTGTCCCTTAGACTTTATCTGTTCGTATAGCGTTTCCATTGCTGTAATAAACGAATTATCTCGATGCCAAAAAGCAGGAAAGTCTCCCTGCTTTTTTATTGGAATAGCTGACACAAGATTCTCTGGTAGAGCTTCCATCGTTTGAGGCAACCGCTTTGTCCCATGCCAAAATTCCTGTAGCTTAGCTTCGTCACTTACGTGTACGGTTTCTAGAGGAGGATAGTAAGAACTGACTGGCTGCAGTATGGTCTTGCCCATCTGTAGCTCTGCCGATAGGGCCTGCCCCAGTGGAGTCTTTGCGAGTTCTTGTAGTAGATCCTGTCTCGATAGACCCCGTAGCTCAAACAACAAGAACGGATCCTGGTCTAGCTCTGCGGCTACCAGATAATATACTCCAGCAATATGCTTACAAGGATTACTCCAGTCTGGGCAAGAACAGCTTGTCTTAAAATCTTTGCGACTACCTGGTAACAGGTTAAGATTTAGCTGCTGAAACGTGTCTTCTATATTATCTGGAATCTCGTTGAGCAGTAATCGAGAAATAATGCTGGCCTTGGATGCCATTAAAGCAACGGCCGCTGACCATTTAGCTGGGCTCAAGGGCTGAAACTCGATGGTAATGTGGTAGAGAGGTTCTTTATACACACCAAAGTAAGGATTGACTGATCCTCTTACCTGCGCCGTTATTAGATTTCCGTCAATGTTAAACCCTTTTACCTTATTGCCTCGGGCATAGGATCTTCCTCGACTTAGACGACCAGAATCTGTGAGCTTTTCAATGGCGGTGATAAACTGTTGTCCCCACCAGCTACGGCTAAATTGACCCATGATATTGCCCTCTCTATTCCATAATTGCACTTTTGTTTAAAGAAATCAGCTGTCTAAAGGCGTTGTCATCTAGCTCTGTTAGCCACGATTCATCAGAGCCAACAATAGAGCCAGCCAATTTCTTTTTGTCTTCAATCATTTCGTCAATGCGTTCTTCCAAGGTGCCGATGGCGACAAACTTATGGACAAACACATTCTTTTTTTGGCCAATGCGAAAGGCCCGATCTGTCGCTTGGTCTTCTACTGATGGATTCCACCAGCGGTCAAAGTGAAATACGTGGTTGGCTTTGGTTAGGGTAATACCTACACCACCCGCTTTTAGCGATAGCACAAACACAGATGGTTCTGTTTCTGGATCTTGGAATTTGGCAATCATGGCCTCACGTTTTTTCCGGGAGGTGCCGCCGTGGAGATAATAGGTATCGCAGTGGAATGTGTGGCGGATGTATTTCTCTAAAGCATCGCCGAGTTCGGTAAATTGGGTAAACACCAGCAGACTATCGCTTTCTGCCCTGGCTTCTTCGATCATTTCAGTGAGTCGGGTGAGTTTGTGCGATCGCATCGCCGTAAACTCACTATCATCTTGCAAAAACTGTCTGGGGTGGTTACATACCTGTTTGAGTTTGGTCAAGGTGCTTAAAATTAACCCTTTGCGCTGAATGCCTTCTGCATTCTCGAGCTGCTGCTCCACATCTTTAACAACGGCTTCGTATAACGATGCTTGTTCTTTGGTCAGGTTACAGAACAGTTTTTGTTCTACTTTATCCGGCAGGTCTTTAATAATCGATTGGTCTGTTTTTACCCGTCGTAAAATAAAGGGTTCCACCAGCTTTTTTAGGGTGGCAGACTGACGGGGATTATTGTTTTTTTGAATGGGGACCTCAAAGCTTTTGCGAAACTGGGTTTGATTACCCAAATATCCCGGATTTAAAAAGTGAAAAATAGACCACAGATCCAGCAGTCGATTTTCAATGGGGGTGCCAGTGAGCGCCAGGCGGTGGGAGGCAGAGAATTTACAAATGGCCTTGGTGAGAGCCGCTTTGGGGTTTTTAATATTTTGGGCTTCGTCTAGTACAATGCGGTGCCATTCAACGGTGTTAAACAGTTTGGCATCTTTGCGAGCCAGGGCAAAGGAGGTGATGATAATGTCGTGGTCGCGACAGCCTTGTTTAAAGGTTTTGGCATCTTTGGCGCGTTCGCTGCCATGGTGGACTGCTGCCGTAATATGGGGGGCAAACTTTTGGATCTCCCGTTGCCAGTTGCCGACAACAGAGGTGGGGGCAATCAGCAGCGTGGGGGGTAGCTGAACCGGTTTAGCTGTTTTACGCCCTCTTTTTGTTTTTTCCGGCTCGCGCTCCTGCACCAGACGGGCAATCACCTGGACCGTTTTACCCAGACCCATGTCGTCGGCTAGACAACCATTTAGACCCAGGTCTTCTAAATATTGCAGCCAGGAAACACCACGCTTTTGGTATTCTCTCAGCTGTCCTTCAAAGCTGTCGGGGTTGTCCACCGGTTGGAGCTGGGCTTTATCGCCTAGCTTATTGAGCATGTCGGCAAGAATGTCTTTGCGATCGCACTCCACCTCCAGTTCGCCATCCTGACTCTTTGCCGTCAGTTTCATAAAGTCCAGCAGCGACAGTTCTGGATTCTCTGCCTGGTGCGTTTTCCAAAATTCCAGCATCTGCTGCATCTTGTCCTGATCCAGCTCCATCCACTGGCCCCGGAATTGAACCATGGGAGTTTTGGCATTGACCAGCTGCTGCCATTCTTGTTCGCTAACTTTCTCGTCACCAATGGCTAGATCATACTGATACTCCACCAGTCGCTCCAATGAGAAATAGCTCTTAGATTTATCTTTACCCTCTGATAATGATTTACCTTTAGCTTTTAGACGTACTTTAGCCCGCTGCCGCCCCTGCGGTGTCCACCAAGCTGGGACAACTACCTTGTAGCCCGCATTTTCCAGAATCCAAGCTGACTCTTTTAGGAAAGTGAATGCCTCATCTAACGCTAGCTGGATACCCACCGGTTGATCGGTTTCTAACCCCTGCCATAGGGCTGGATAGATGCGAGACGCATAGCCTAAGTTAAGCAACAGGTTTTGTTCAAAGCTGTCTCCAAGTTGTTGTCGAACCTGTTTCTGTTGCCGGGTGCCCATGCGCCAGTAGTCATCTAACGTCAGTTTGAGCGATGGGTCGTCCTTTGGGGCGACTTCAAACTGTAGCTGCCAGGGGTCTTCTGGCTTAAATGGGTCTTGCAAATGAAAGTACAGATAAAAGGGCTGATCGGTTTGGGTGCGAACGATGCGATCGCGCCATGCCTGCCATTGTTGATATTGCTCCAGACCCTGTGACTGAGGCCAAACGTTCAAATTTAAACAATTCGCGAGAACAGAACCCACGATGGTACTTTCAAACGCTTTTGTAACCTGAGTGTGGGTAACAACCTCAGTGAGCAAACAGTCAGAAAAATGTCGTAGTAATGTCCCTCGGTCGTACAGCTGGGGGTCTTCACAGGGGTCAGCAAACCCGGCCGCACACATCAGGGGCATATACTCGACATACTGCTCTAGCAGAGTCTCATACTCTTCTCCAATCAATTCCCAACCTGCATAGATTTCAAAGGGCTCACGGGCAGTGGACGATGCCCTGGTTGTTTTCTGTTTGCGTTTGCCCAAGGTTCGATATTTGAGGGCAGGAATATAGTGATCCTTGAGCATCACCCGTTTTAACGCTTGGGTAAAATGGAACCAAAAGAGTAAGTCATTGCCCAACTGTAGTTCACTGAGATTATGCAACGTCAGAAAATGAAGTTCATTCAGCAATGGAATGATAGACGTTGTTCCCGCCTTACTTTTGAAACGGACGGCGCAGGCTACGGGGCAGCAGTCGACTTCCCAATATTCAAACTCAAACGTTTCGGGTAGCTCTATCTCTAAATATCGCGATAATTCTAAGGACGGCAGGGGCTGATTATCAACGGTGGGTAATAAAAAATAGCAGGGCTCTATCCAGTCTTCTAGGGGCGTATTCTCCGGGGATCGCAGATTAAATTCCTGTGTGAGTATGTTGGCTAGCTCATCACCCACCAGCTGTAGTGGATAGCAGCCTTGCTCTTCAAGTTCCGATTTCTTATCTGTGGTCTCCACCCATAGATAAAACTGGCCTGCTTGAATAAAATCAGCTCCAGGGTCAGGGATCCAGGTACCGTGAAGAATCTGCATAGCGATTAACGGACGACGAGCAACTTACACATAAACCATGTCTACAACTGAAGTCTTACCATAAAGGAGGCTACACTCAGAGATGGTAAGGCTTCAATTTAGCGATTATGGTAGCGTGCTTGCTGACCGAGAGTGACCTTAAATCTTTGGTTTTCTAAAAGCAACGTGAGGCCACTGCCCACTTCCATGCGGTTTGTAATTCTGGCACTAGATTTCTGACACTCTAAGCCTGAGTCATCAATTAATTTCTATTTTTATCTAGAGGATGGCCAATTAAGGGCAATATCTTCGAACCATGACTTTATTCTAGCTATTGACTAAAACCAGTCAGCTAGAACCATATATGAACGTTAGATGCTCAATTATGAGCACCTAACGGAATGAATGGATAGCTTTAAGGCAAGCTATGCGTTTTTAACGCGATCCTTAAACCCCTTGCCTGCAGAAAAGGCCGGAATCGTCGTTGCTGGAATCTTGATCACTTCACCTGTTTTTGGGTTGCGTCCATCGCGTGCTTTGCGGTCTCGGGGCTCAAAACTACCAAAGCCGATGAGCGTTACTTTTTCGCCATCTGCAACGGTATCCATGACAGCTTCAATGGTGGCTGACACGATATTGTCGATGACATTCTTAGGGAGATCTGTGGATGTTGCGATCGCATCAATCAATTCACCTTTGTTCATAGCAAACCAACTCAAAATCATAGGCTCTCGTTGTATCACAGTTAGAAATGGGATACAAGCACTAAGCGGCTCAATAATGGCAGGTTCGGTACTATTTGATAGGTACTGGAGGTGTTTAGAGGTGCTAAAGGCTGGTCGTTTGGATAGGATAACCCAGCTTATAGTAATTCTATTGTCCTAGGTTTACGCTTGGCTAAGAATATCGAAATGGGCTCTTCTAACCAGCTTCGCATCAATTTACTGGGTCATTTTCGACTGACGTTTAACGATGAACCTATCGAAGGGTTACAAACCGATAGATATCAATCGCTGCTAGCCTATTTAGTCTTGTCTGCACAAACGCCTCAACCCAGGGTGCAGGTGGCTAGCGTATTCTGGCCAGAGATTACCGAGAAGAAGGCGAAAGCTAATCTGCGTAGAGAGCTGCACCGATTTAGACAAATTTTGCCAAATGCAGATCAATTTGTACATGTAACGACACAAACGATTCAATGGCAGCCACAGCTACCATTCTGGTCTGATGTGAGTGCATTTGAGACCACAATTGCTAAGACGGCTGACCGGTCTTCTAAAGAAAAAATTAAGGATCTAAAGCAAGCCATAGAGCTGTATCAGGGGGAGCTGCTACCAACCTGCTATGACGATTGGATTGAATCGGAACGGCATCGCCTGCATCAGCTATTGCTAAATGCGTTGGCTGACCTAAGTCTGGGACTGGCTGACCTGGGGGATTATCGAGGTGCGATCGCACATACCCAGCGCTTACTCCAGCTAGACCCCCTCCATGAATCAGGCTACCTGGCCTTGATGAAATACCATGCCCAGCAGGGAGAACGGGCAACGGCGCTGCAGGTATATCACCAGTGCATGACGCGGCTGCGTGAGGAAATGGGCATTAACCCAGGTGCAGAAACGCGCCAATTTTATGAGCAACTGCTTTTAGATGAGACGCCATCACCGGAGCCCAGCCAGCCCCAGCCAACTATTGCGGTAGCC
>JBHJIV010000109.1:0-14470 GCA_050043105.1 Leptolyngbyaceae cyanobacterium
AAATGCTTTGATTAGGTCGGCTATGCTCTTGCGAGAGTGCATTCCAGCTAAGGTCGTAATGGCCGGTCGCTGCAGATATACGTGATCGCAGTCTGTATGTGCCCCCACCCGAGGGCTCTCTAACGTGCCATTGGTGACGACACGCAGTTTGTGGGTGGGAACTCCCCGCTGCTGCATGGATTTAGAGACGGCCTGACTGACGGCAATGACGCGATCGGCCAGCCCCATGAGCTTGGCGCTTTCTTGAAACTCGTTGTGTACGGTTGCGACCAACCCGTAGCGGCTCCAAAGCTTTAACCCACGGGCCAAGACAGCCCCTGTCATCATATGGGCATGGACAATATCGGGTTTGACCTGTCGTACAATGGCCCGGTACTGAGATGCGGCCCGCATTAGATTAGACCAGGTGCGGGTTTGATTTAGCCGAAAATGGGTGACTTTGTACTGCGCTAAGAGTGATTCATATTCTCCACCCCCAGAAATAACGCTGACTTCGTATCCGGCTCGAGCTTGAAGACAGGCTAAATCAACAGCAACGTTAACAATCCCATTGCCTACTTTTTGAATATGGTTGAGGATATGTAGGACTCGCATTATATGGCTCCGGCAGTGGGACGTTGAATAGCCTGTAATCCGCTCAATACGTCTAAATATTGACGCACAATGCAGTCAATGGTGAAGGCTTGCGATCGCGCCTTGAGCACTTTAATATCCACGGGCTGATTCAGTGTTGTGACAATTGCTGCGGCCATGGCCTCATGGTCCCCAACCGGGACGAGTTCACCATACTGACCCTTGTTTAAGATTTCAGCCGGACCACTCTCACAGTCTGTTGAGACCACGGGTGTACCCGCTGCGATTGCTTCTGCCACAACGTTACCAAAGCCCTCATAGATAGAGGACAGCACAAATACATTGGACCTGGCCAAATAGGCATAGGGATTCTCCACAAAGCCAAGAAACAACACATCGTCCTGCAGCCCAAACTTGGCAATCAGCGACTCCAGTTCAGGTTTTACTTCGGGTTCGCGGGGGTCCACATCCCCTAAAATCATCAGCCGGGCCGGATGCTGTTGACGCACCAGGGCAAATGCCTGAATTAGCGTGGCAAAACTCTTTTGTTTTACAATCCGCCCCACCCCCAACAATACTGGAGGCTGTCCATCTGCAAACCAGGGATGGGCAACAGCTTCTTGGGCTTTTTGAGTAAAGTCAGAGGTGACCACAGGGTTATGAATCACCGTCATCTGCTGCATTGAGATTTTGGTGTGCTGCTCGAGATCGCGGGCTACCCCTTCTGAAGCTGTAACAATGGCATCAGCCCAGGGGTAAAAGCGCTGCACTACTGACCATTTGAGCTTTTGTATTACCCTGGCGTGACGATCTTGAAACTGTTGAGAGAGATTGGTCTGGACACACATCACCACCCGAGTACTCACCCCCGCCAGCCGTTTGGCCCAGGTGGCTGAGCTAAAAATATCTAGTGTGGAAATTAAGAAGGCGGGCTGTTCTTGCTTTAAATATTGTTTTAGGGCCAGTGTTTTAAATAACAGAACTGGTGATTTGGCATCTAGATTGATCAGCCGTACGCTAGTCGGAATTTTAGATAGATACGCTCCCTCAGCTTTGGCCACGACTAGATCCACCGCAAACCCACGTTCGGCAAACCCTTCAGCTAGATGTAGCATGACCCGTTCAGCCCCACCTCCATCAAGGTTGGGAAAAAACAAACTAATAAACGGATTTGACATGTTTTGCTACCTCTCTAAATGTCTAATTCTTATGTAAATCACATGCGTTTAGACCAGAAGAGCACAGCCCGCCAAACCTAGGCCGGGGTCAGCTCCAAGACTACGGGAGCATCGCTAACGTTTACGACCACCGACCCTGGATTGTTATATTGGGTAGTGGGATCTGTTGACTGCAGTGGCTGATAGAGCGTAGCGGCTCTAATAGTGGTATCGAGACTCACTCTCACGGCTTGAGCAGGGACTGAAATATCTTGCTGGTTGGACAGATCAAAGCTAGACACTTCTTGCCAAAGGACTAGATAAAAACGTCCGTCTCGCTTTTGTAACAGGGTGTGGTGAGTATCCGATGTCGCCCCAGTCATCGTATAGCTGAGAACACCTGGAGAAAATGGCCCATTGGTATCCTGTAGCAGTGTGATCAGGTTGCTCAGGGCAACAAAAGCAGGTTTGCGAGACCCGTCTCGACGCAACAGTCCAAAATTACCTTCCCGTTCGTCGTTTTGCCATTTGTCGATCAGCTCGTTGATGTAAACCCGTTGAATATTGCGGTTAAAATACTCCAGCCACAGACGGGGGACATATTTGCCAGCGGCCGCCTCTGACACCCCAGGCTGACCCGATTGATCTGCGATCGCATTATGCCAGCCTGACTCTGTGGCAATCATAGGCTTTGTCGGACATATTTTTTCTGTCGATGGAATCCAGTGCCAATCGAGACCTGCCGTTGGCGGCTCCCCCCCCGGATAGCTGTGCATCGCCCCATAGTCACAGGCCACAGCCCCTAGCTGGTCTGCGTTGTGCCACAGCGCCACGGTTGGGCTCAAGACGCTTAGCCCAGCGGTGGCCGGATCGCGTTTGATCGCATCGTATAGCTCAGACTGAAAAAGCTGCACCCCCTCTGGAAACGTCTGGTTTCTGTAGGTTAAATCTTCCCAAACATCCCACTCATTTGGCCCTTCCACCGCTTCCACCGCCGTGGGAATTGCTTTAACAATATTGACAGCAGCGGCTGCATTTTCCTGATCCCTGGGGTCCATAACGAGTGTTGTTTGGATGCCAATGGTGGCTAGATCCTCAAACTTTTGCTGTGTTGTTGTATCGCCTAGCTGCACACCGTCTCGAATGTGACGGATACCAAGCTCTTGCAATCTTGGTTTAAGCACGGTGTCATAATCTCGATAGGCCGTATTGGCACGATTAAGGTGGGCAACAACTCCAACCGAATCAACAAATGAGCTGGCCATACGCGCTGTTTCAGAAAAGCTTTGTGACTGACTGGGTAAAACAGTACTGCAGGCAAGTACGGTGCTGACGACAAATGCCAGCAAATAGTGACGACGTCGCATCCAAGGAGACAGCAAAGATTTCATACAGTTAAGGTGCCAGGAATTTCTGGTAGAGCAGGTTTGCAGTGGGTAACAACGGATGGTCTTTGAGTTCTTTAAGCACATCCTGTTTGATGCGAGCTTTTGCTTTGGTGGGGATAGCCACTAAATGTTCGGGCTGATTGAGTTCTTTTTGAGTTGCTTGAAGCTGGTCAAAAATAGTTTCCTTTACGTCAGGAGTAATGGGCTCCATATAAAATGACGTACCATAGCGCTGATTAATTCTTTTAACAACGTGGTGGGGATATTGGGTCGTATCTGAAAACTCTGAAACAACAACATCGTGGCATACGGGCCAAATGCGCTCGTAAAAATTGATATAGCTCTGAATCGCAAAACGGGTGGACAAGGTGCGGTCGACGACCAGCACAGAGGCAATGGCGTCAGTTGGATTGCGAATTAACACAACGCAGGGAATCCCGTATTCAATAGCTTTAAGTATCTGCAAAGGTGAGTGCATATGGTGAGCTGCTTTTGCAGTTGGGTTACACCGCCGAAATGCTTTCGCAAAAAAAGAATTGGCTGACCGTGGAAATCCTTCTATACAAATATCTTTATCAGGAGAAATCTTTTTCCATTTGTTTTTTTCAGAAAATGGCAGCAGCTGAAACAGGAGTTCATGCTGTCCCATAATGTGGCCTGTTCGGTATTTAGTGTTTTTAATAAGTTTCTTGGCAAGCATTGGTTTAACTGATTGATTGACAAAACTAAGTGGGCCACCTACTGGGTTAGAAAACATAGTCTAATGCCGTTATGACAAACATTTAATTGTTGGCTGAGTATGCTATTGCAGCGCTGTTATCAAAATCTTCAAATGTTGGCTGAGCGTGGTATCGCGAGGCGGCTAACCCCACACCTAAAAAGCCCCACAGCACCATGCCAACAACGCCAATCATCGAGACATTAAGACCCATCTGAGCAAAAATGCCAAATGCGATCGCACGCGCTGCACTGGCAAATGTATCAAAACTCGCTTCGGTCCCCTTAAACAGCTTGAAGAAGATCAAAAATACTCCGGTAATGTAAGGAATTGTTCCCATCCATCCTAGAGAAAATAACAAGGTTAAAATACCACTATCTTGACTTCCTAATCGGTTACTTTCTACCACCGTTCCTAGTCCTCGACCAATGCCTTCAGTAAGGGCTTCCCCTAGCAATTCGTTATAGCCATCCAAACGAGCCTGATAGCTTCCATCTTCTTGGGTGTTTGACAGAGATTCCAAACGTGGGGCAATCTCGCTTGCCAAGGGCTCTACAGAGGCTAATGGCACCACTAATAAGGCCATACTCATTAAGGTAATTAATAATTTGACCTGCAGGTGTGATTTAAGTGAGGGCAGATAGAGCATCAGTGCCGCAGCCCAGCTCAGCCAGCCCGAACGGGCTAGGGAGAGTAAAAAGGAGAGATAGCCAACGCCAGTGGCAACAAACTTTATACTCTCGCGATTACTCAGCAGCAAAATTAGCCCTGCCATGATGACGGCTGAAAACGGCTGAGGAGAATTCATCGTGCTCCATACTCGAATACCTAACGGTTCTGGATAACCAAATACGTTTGTATCTACCGCATTTGACAGCCAAAAGCGATCCCATTCTGGAGCCGTTAGATATTGCCATACACCGTAGGTCCCCATCACCAAAGTACCCCAGAGAAATGTACGCTGGATTGTTTGACGGCAAACAGGATACTGTTGCCAGTTAACAAACAGATGAAACCCAAACAGTAGCGGAGGTAGCCAGTTTAACAAGGCTACGAGAGTGCCAGCCAATGAGTTTTGCACTAGGCCAATTAAAAAACCATAAAAGACACTGCCAAAACATAGAATAAATGGCAATCCCCCTTGACGATGAATGTTCGGCAGCGCGCGCCACAGTGTTACAGCAGAGATTAGGGTCACCAAAGGAGGGGCTTGTAAAACAATGCTGGGATCTTGCCAGCCACTTCGCTGATCAATTAATCGACGAACCAGCGGGGTTAAAAACCAAATCCACCAGGTAAAGCCGATGTAGAGTAAAGGATAGCGCGCATATAACAAAACACCAATGGCAACTGCCATCAATGGAAATAACAGTCGCAACAGACCCCCTACACCTGCAATTGTGCCCAGACCCGTAATTAGCACCAGGCTCAAAATCGCTGTCCAGGCTAACGCAGGACGAAAACGCAACCACGAAAACGTACCATGGCTAGGAAGATAATGGACGGGTTGTCGCTCTTGTAAGATCATCTAATAGCTTTAGAGGTCTGTGTCAGCAGTCTGTCTCACAATCAGAAGAGAAATGGACAAGCACTGTCTGTTATCGCAGTTTTGTAAATAGCCCAGGATTACGGATATGAGCTAAGGAATCGGCCACGGACTGTGGCAGATAGCTAGCGCCTAGTGCCACCAGTGTACGCAAACTAAAAGTCTGATGTTGTAACGCTCGATGCAAATGAAAACGAGCATCTTCTAGCTGCCCTAACCGTAGAAAACCAATTCCTAGTGTCGTACTGGCGTGAGCCCATTCTCGTTGAAAATAAGATCGATAGCGTTGCAGATTCTCATCCTCCATAAACTGTTGATGACAAAATGTGGCCGCTTTCCCCTTACGAATTTTGGCCTGGATGTTGCGACTGCCGCTCACCATATTTTCAGATTGTGCATGCATGCGATAGTAGGCTAGACGCTCTGGGCAATAATAAGCGCCACCTCCTGCACGACAGGCTAAATAGGCGATGTAATAGTCCCAAAATACGCCAGCCTCAAACAGTTTGTCCCAACAGACCGCATCTCTGCGAATGAGGGAGGCAGAGGCGGTAAACACGGCTTGGTCCACCAGACCAATTTCCCAAAAAGGCTGATAAATTCCTTCCTGTAGTTTGTGGCGCTTCTCTCGTTTGGTTTGTTTTTTGGTAGCTGTCCAGTTGATGCTGCTGATGTCATCAATGACATAGTAATCACAAAACGCCAGCACCAGATCTGAGTTTTGTTCCAGGGGCTGCACCAGTCTCTCTAAAAAGTGTGGGTCCCATTTATCATCGTCATTGAGGCTGGCCACATATTTGCCTTTAGATCCGATAAACCCATAGGTGGAGTTGAGCCCCACACCCAGATTTTTAGCATTACGTCGAAGCCGCAGCCGGGGGTCTTGAAAGGACTCAATCATCCCTTTAGGGTTCTGGGTGCTGCAGTCATCTGAAACAATAATTTCGAGATTGGTATAGGTTTGATTGATTACACTTGCGATCGCTTCTCTTAGATAATCTGGACGATTATAGGTGGGAATGATGACGCTAATCAGCGGTGGACCTGAGCCATGTGTTTCCATACTGTTATTCATAAAACTGCCTAAGGGGTTACCAGGGAATGGGAGCTGACGGTTGATGTGTGCTCTAGAGTTCTGCGCACATGGGTTTGAATCAACCGTATTATCTGATTGCGGTCATAATTTTGAGTTGCCTGGCGATGAGCGGCAGTGCCCAAACGCTGACAGAGACTCTCATCACTCAACAACGTTAGACAAGCCTGGGCAATGTCACGGGCTGATGTCCGCATTAGCCCAGTCTCACCGTCTCGCAGTGACAGTCCCTCAGCGCCGATGGGCGTTGTCACAACGGGTTTACCATAGGCGGCGGCTTCAATAATTTTGACCCGGGTGCCACCCCCCGACAAAATCGGACAGCAAACAACCCGGCTGCGGGCATAGAGCGCATCCAGGTCATCTACAAAACCGGTAAATTCTACACCGGGCACACCGGCAGAATAGCTTTGAATATTCTCAGGATGGGTGCCGGCAATAATTAGCCTGGCATCGGGTCTAGCCTGATAGATGTGGGGCCAAACCTGCTCTATCAAAAAGTTGGCTGCATTCAAATTAGGAAAATAATAGTAGCCCCCCAAAAACATTAATGTGGGCTCAGGCGAAACAGGCTGAGGCACCGGTGGAATGGAGACAGCATTGGGAACACTGACCACCCCCTGAAGCCCCCACCGCAGAGTCAGATACTGTTGGTCCAGGCTTGAGCACACAAAGGTACACAGAGATTTTTGGATACTGCGCCGCTCTCCCCACCAAAGCGCCGGAATTTGTAGATAGTAGAGCTTAGTGATCGCTCGAGTGGGGGGCTGACAAATCTGACGGGCAAAGGAGACATGTTCAATATCATCTAGATCAAAAAACAGCGGCGGTAGCGAGCGCTGGGTTTGTAATATGGGCGTCATCGCTTCTAGACGATGGCAAAAAATGGCATCTGGCTGACGATCTAGACAAGTTTCTAACGCTTCTTGCTGACGGGGGGCGCTGGTGGCAAAAAAATGGCCTTGAGCCCGAAAATCAAAGATTGGGGCAAACTGTCGCTGCCACTTAGAACCTGAACTACTCGCTACCCGCTGAGGACATAAAAACAGATTAATCTTGGTGCCCCAGTGCTCTGATAGCGCTTTTTGATGGGCTGCGATCGCACTGCAGTCCACATCCGAGGGCACATAAAACAGCACATCTAGCTGGGCGATCTCTTTAAATGCGTCTAAAAACAAGTTAAATCGCCGGAAGGTGCCCTGCACATCCCTTTGAAGATCCGTTGGAAACCGACAGGAAATAAATAATACTCGCATGGGACTAGGCACGATCGGTATGCAACAGGGGGGCTGACGGTTGAGATGAATTGACGGATGTCTCGCACAGCCTCTGCCAGACATCCACATAATTTTGAATCATGTCGTCCTCGGTAAAGTCTTGGGCGTGGACGCGAGCGTCTTCTGCCATCACCGTCATCTCATCGGGGTGGGTTAGCGCCCATCGCACAGATTCCAGCAGATCACAACTGTCTCCTGTGAGAAACACAATGCCGTGACGTGTGTGGTGAATCACTTCTGGAATACCGCTAGCATCCGAGGTGACAATGGGCAACCCGGCTGCCATGGCTTCTGCGATCGCAAACGACTGTCCCCCTTCAAAATGAGTTGGAAAAACAAACAAATCCGCTGCCTGCAGCAAATCAGGCACATCAGAGCGATAGCCCAAGAGAAAAACCTTGTCAGCAACCTGATATTTCCTGAGTCGTGCCTCTAGATCCGCTCGCAAGTCCCCATCACCAACCCAAACAAATCGCACATTAGGAAATTCACGAACAATATGAGGAACCGCCGGAATCACATCATCGTAGCCCTTTTGAAAATCTAAGCGGCCTACCGTGAGCAATAGCTTAGTGTTGTCAGGTACATTAAGTTCACTTAAAAGTTGCTGACGGGCTTTAATTTTCTGACTAACGGTTGCTGACAAGTCCTTAGCCGGTTTGGCCCCATTGTATATACACGTAATCTCATCTTCAGGAATCTGAAATCGCTTAGATAACAAACGGCAGTTATTCTGTGAAATAACAATCCACCGCTGTTGACGAGTTCTCACCCAGCTGTAGGTTTTTACTCGCCAGGTGTTAATAGGTGACTCTATGGGGGGAATTAAGCCAAACCTTACCACGGTGGGAATATTTAAAACTGCGCAGGCCAAAATACTGGCGAAACAACAGTCAGGGGCCGGCAATGTAATTTGGACGACATCAGGTTTTAAGCTAGCCAGTAACCTCAGCGTTCTTAAAAAACGCGGGAGATGACGGGCGCTGCCCGGTAGCCATGTTTTGTCTTCTGCAATGGCCAATGGGTGATAGTTAATACCGCTGTCAATAAAATCTTGTATTAGCGAAGCGGTTCCTTCAACGTTGGGGAAAGCCGCATGAACATTCCAACCATGTCTGACAGCACCTCTAGAAACAGTCAGATTATACTCTTCTACTCCCCCACGTAGAGTAGATGGAAATATCATGAGTAACTTAGCAGGACTAAATTGCATTGCTATAGGCTATTAAATAACTAGAAAAAACTGTAAGAGCCCTCTGTGTTCAAACGCTATCTGTGTTCAGGTATATTTGTTGTCCCCATAACCAGAGGTTTTTCAAATACCTTTGAGGTATTCGATGCGTTTAGCACATCTAACATCAGCGTTGCCAATTCTTCTCCCCGTCTGACATAGCTAATCTGTCTCTGGGTTTCCACCCTGTCAACAATCAATGTCTTACCCAAAATTTTCTGAATAAACAGCTGCCTAATAACCTCAGCCATACCCTCCACATCATCAGGAACAGTTATATAAACACCAGGCTTACCACTCAAATAATCTCGATTTTCCCCGCAAGGCACCGCTGCCAAAATAGGTCTATCCGTCATTAAATACTCATAGGTTTTGAGCGAAATTCGATCCCCCGGTGTCTCATCAATACGATTTGGCAGCGGCATAAATAAAAGATCTGCCTTCTGTAGTTTTTGTAATGCCTCAGCATGGGAGACTGGGCCTGTCACATCAACAACATCAAGCAAATCATGGTTGTCTAAAACGATTTCTGCTTGGTCAAACTTGTTGCCATAAATTCTTAGCTTTATCCTACCCTGCCAATCAGGAATTTGACGCATCAAATGCTGAATCGCGCGACCGATAAAAATAGGGCTGGAAGTTGCCCCATCAACCTTAATATTGTGATATCGGCCAAAATTCATCCAAGCATGACGCAGCCGTTTGAGCAGACTCTGTTTTGGAAGTGTCAAGAATTCATGCCATCCGGTCATCCCACCCGTAAAAACAATTTCAAATATCTCGGGAGAAGAGGTGTTAAGCACGCATTCCTCAAAGTCTTTCGGATCGGCTCCTCCACGAATTAAATGAAATTTAGCATGGTGTTTTCTAGGCTGCCGAGCCCGAACCTGCGTCAAACTCAGCTGAGACACATACACAATGGCATCAGACTGTTTGACATAAAAATCCTCTAGCCAACGATCAAGATAATAGTGCAGCTTTGTGGCAAAAACAGCATATAGATCATCACAGGATGCCGGCTCACATACATTGATAATTAGGGGTTTGCCTGTAAACCACTTAAGTAAAATGCCAATTAGGCCAGCGGAATAAGGTTTGAGAAAAACAATAATTAGATCAATGTCATGTTGTCGAACAATCTTTATCCCTTTCAAGAGGGCAGGCAGTAACCAAAAAATATCTTGATCGGGCCAGACCAACCAGTCAATCAGTTTACCTAACTTGACGGTTCGAATAATGTCTAGCAGCCTAGATGGATACCAGGATCGAGCAAAATGAATTTCTGCGCGATCCATAACAGCTGCTTGATTGCCAGATAACATATGGACTTGCCAATCGTCTGGCAAATATTTTAGTGTTTTGCTAGAGCGAATAGCTGTTGGATTAGTCTCTGGCGAAAACTTTTGAGATATAGATAAAACCTTTTTAGAAGAGCTTTTCATAGTATGCACCCATCAAACAGGTAAACAGGCCGGATTAAATATTTGTGCTAAAAAGTCCTTTGAGTCATCGATTTGTGGGTTTAATCTTTTATAAACAAGGTCATACTCAACAGCGGAGCTATCTATTTGGCTACACTCAGTAAAATCTGTAATAATTCGATCTTCTAAATTGAGGGGCGAGAGTAAATCAAAAATTTTATTTCGCTTTCCTTGCTCTAGATATACCGTAAAGTCTTTTCTAAAGAGAAGTGAAAAAATAGTGCCGTGAAATGTATTGGTAAACACATAGGTTGCGTACTTAAAGTAGCCGATCCACTCCTTTGGACTGACTGAGACAAAGCTATGGTCAGCAATATCCCAAACATCCCCAATCGAGATGATTTTTAACGCTTTAGTTTTGGCAATATGTTGGATAGCCTCCTTTTGCACATTGCCAAGTTTTTTGTGGTTATACACCAATAGATACTTGCTCTCTATCTTAGGTGGTGTGAGGACATCATCGTAGTTCACCAAAAATGTAGGATCGAGCACTTTTCTAGATGCTATATCACATTCTTTTTGGATGACGCTAGCGCTGTGGTGGTCCCGTACTGAGACATAATCAAATTCTTTTAGCAGGCTGCGAATGGTCTCTCTTTTCTCTTTGAAGGATTTTGTCTCACCGACGCTAGGGGCGTAGCTAACCTTTAGACAACCATCACTAGCGCGAAAGAAATCAAGAAAGTAGGACGGGTCAAACTTGCGAAACTTTGTATCCAAACACCAAACTTGGTCACTTCCAGTGATCACCGCATCATAGTTAGACGTTTTGAATATCTCGCTTAGCCCAGCTTGGGAATAGCATTTTAGCTGACTAAGGTTTAAGGACGAATGCAAAAAATTACGCATTCTAAATGCCTTAGCAATGTGTTTATAAAAAATTCCGTTCCACTCAAGCCGTTTATTACGAATCGGTAGAAGCTGCCTGACGTAAAAACTAACAGCCCCTTTAGGTCTGTAATCAATGATTTCTACCGTATTTCCCCAGAGCTCTAATGCTCTGGACAAGGCATAGGCCTGCAGAGTCGCACCGTAGTTTGTTGTGTGGTGAAATGTCATGATACCAATCTTCATTGACTGCTCCCTATCTTAAATACTTGAGCTGATAGTCCAAATAAGAGTTATTCAATAACAATGAGTTCTAGCTCAATTGTTTTCCCTAAAAATGTATGCAAGAGTTTTGCCAGTGAAATTAGGATTCTGATAGAAACCGTGTTTTCGGATTTATTCAAAATCCAATTGGTTGTCTTTTTAGAAAAATAGGTCTTGCCAATACCGATTCCTTGAAGCTTTCGTAAGATTCTGTAGTCAGCTAGCTTAAATACTGAGCCACAATTTGGAGCTGAATAGTCTTGAAAGTTCTTTGACCATTTTTTCCTTTCTACTATGGGGTCTGTCAATAACCGTATTGGCTCAAATTTAAATACCGCGTTTAGAATAAGCGTGTTTTGAGCACCTGTAAAAATAGTGTGTCTGTAGCCCTTAACTATTTCACTGGCTGTGCAGGTTTTAACCCTATTGTGTTCAAAGTCAAAGAACGTAACCGTCTCAACAAAATCATAAATGGTCATTTTTTGGTGGCGGCCACGCCCAGCATTCATTGCCAATGCTCCACCAATTGTGGCCGGAACCGATGATAAATAATAGAAAGACTCAAGGGACTGAGCGTTGCAATACTTTAATATCTCGACAATCTGTGCAGAAGATGAGATTTCAACCCTGCCGTTATCTAAAGGCTTGATCGTCTCTTTTAGTTTGTTTTTTAGTATCAGCGAACGAACTGTTTTTGATTTAAATAAAACGTTTGAACCATTTCCTAAAATATAGATACGTACCTTATTTTCGTGAGCCCATTGGCAGTATTGGATAAATTCTTCAATAGTCTCGAACTCTCCATACTTTTCAAAACAGTGTTTGGTTCTATAGAACGAGAGTCGATCGGTGTTTCGTGAGCTTACAAGGGATGTCATTTTTCAAAATCCTGCTAGAGTCTACAAGCATTCTTATTAGTATTAGTTTCTTTTTTGTGACGTCTTTGGTAGTGAGGCGAGGGCAAGCTTATAGGTTTGATTAAATAGATTGGGAGACAAAAGCATGATTCCCAACAAATAGACAATTGTTCCTATCATGATGTATGTGGCGAGAGTTAGATATGGGCTTGACCAGCTGTTTAATATTTGCTTGGCACCCAAGATAACTACCATCATCAATAAGCTACTGAGTAAGGGAGAGAGATATTGAAGAAAATATTTTTTCAAGTCAATATTAATCAGCTTTTTAACTAGGAGCAGAAATACAGGTGAGAATGTGTACACACATATTGCATAGGATATGGCTACTGCATTTATGCCCCAGCGAACTGCAATAAAGAAGCCGACAATATTACAAACGGTGATGAGAAAGACAACTCTTAGTCGCCACAGCGGTTTGTTCATAGCCAAAAGCACGGTGCCTGCAAAATACTGCACTGATTGCAAAATCCCGATGACTGCCAGTATTCGCATCACTGGAACGCTGGGCAACCACTCCTCACCAAATAGAGTCTGGATAAGTTCTGGGGCAAGTGTGGCCATTCCTAAGAATGCAGGAAATGAAACTAAGCTAGTGTAGCGGGTGACGCGATAAAAGGCATCCCGCATTTTATTCGGCTCTTTTTGCAGTTTAGAGAAGGTCGGTAACGCAACCTGAATAGTCACATTGGTTAGCAGTTTGATCATGATCAGCAATAACCGATAGGCAACGTTGTAATACCCCAAGGCAACGGCTCCTAAAAAATAGCCAATCAATAAATCATCTGAACGGCGATTGAAAAAGTCTAAAAAGTTAAATCCGATGATATTGATGCCAAACGAAAAAAGCTCTCTAAAGTGTTGGGGAGAAAACCTAAATCCTGGTCTCCAGTTGCTGGTACTCCAGAGCATTATGGCCCCTGTTGAGCCAAACACAATCTCTTTGATGACCAGACTCCAAACGCCTAACCCCATCAGGGCAGCGCCTATTCCTGCAACTCCACAGACAGCAGTAGCAACCAGAGAGCGGGCTGCAAAAATTTTAAACTGCATATTGCGCTGCAGAATTGCAGACTGAACACTGCTTAACCCCGCTAACAAAAAGCTGATGGACATCCATCGGATAATGGGCGCTAGCTCAGGCTCGTTATAGATATTTGCAACAACACCGGCAGTGGCCAAAATAGTCAAGAGAAATAGTGCACCCATAAGTACACTTGTCCAAAAAGCGGTGTCTAGGTGTTCTGGCTCTAGCTGATCTTTTTGGATAATTGCCTGGGCAAATCCTTGGTCCAAAAAGATCTGCATAAAGTACATAAATACGTTTGCTAGAGCCACTAAGCCAAATGCCTCAGCACCTAGTAGTCGAGCTAACAACAGAAAAATAGCTGTTGAGACAAGCTGGGCACCCCATTTTTCAATGGCAGACCACATGGCTCCGCGAATTGCTCTCTGTCGCAAACTCATAAAATACTACTCGTAAATGAGGGACGATGGGGGTACTTTTATATTTTGGCAACCTAATACGCTCCAAATCCAGTCACCACCTTAGGTACCGTCAGCAATAGCAGTTTTAAATCCTCCTGAAACGTCCACTGTTGCAGATAGTCCAAATCCATCCGATTCACTGAGGTTAGATCACACCCTTGGGAGCGGGTTGTTACCTGCCACATTCCTGTCATTCCAGGCAGTGCCCGCAGTCGTCTCTGCAGTAGGGGCTCTATGCGTACCGCATCGTAAATAGCCCAGGGTCTTGGGCCCACTAAACTCATCTCTCCGCGCAATACGTTTAAGAGTTGGGGTAGTTCATCTAGACTAAACTTTCGAAGCCAGCGTCCTACGCGCGTTACCCGTGGATCACTCTCAAGTTTGTGGAGCCCTGTTTGGTTTTCCATAACTTTGTAGTGACGAGCTTCTGCATCGGTTTCCATGCTGCGGAACTTGCAAATCTCTAAGAGTCTGCCTTGATAACCCACTCGCCACTGACGAAATAAATC
>JBHJIV010000110.1:0-4172 GCA_050043105.1 Leptolyngbyaceae cyanobacterium
TCATGCTAAATATTTGAAGAATATGGGCAATAGTGCAACGATGTCCATTGCCATTATGGTCAATGGTCAGCTTTGGGGGCTGTTTGCTCTGCATCACTTACAACCTAAGCTCATATCTCCCGAGCTACGCACTGTAGTTGAGCTGTTTAGTCAATTGTTTTCGTTGCAGTTTCAACATGTGCTTGCAGAAGAACGATTTCGCGATCGCAAACGCACCGCCTCCACCTTAGATAAGCTACTCTCTGTTCAAGCTGAGCCATCGACCCATAAAAACTGGAAGACCATCATCATTCAGCACAGCCAACCACTTTGCCAGTTGCTATCGGCGGATGGTGTGGCTTTTGTTAGTGAGCAGCAACTATTGGCAGACTACGGGAATATTCCCCCTGTGTCAGCGGTTCTAGCCCTAGTTGATCACTACGATAACCACGCACAGACAGATATGCTCACAGCCGAGTGCCTACAACAGCTTGACATTTTTGATATAGAAACGTGGGGCGATAGTGCAGGTGCTTTATATTTTGCAATTCCTGCAGAAGATCCCTTTTATCTTGTTTTTTTTAGAAACGAAATCACTAATAATATCTGCTGGGCCGGTCACCCCGATAGCAAAATTTTAGTGGAAGATAGCTCTGGACCCAGATTACGCCCAAGACATTCGTTTGAAGCATATAAGGAAATCGTAAAAGGCCGCTGTTCTCCTTGGACATCGTCCGACCTGAATAACGCTCTCGAAATTCGGGCTGAACTGATTCGTTTAGCTAGAGTTAAAGTTCAAGACTTTCAACAACGCCAACAAAACCTTTTAGTGGCAGAACTCAATCACCGGGTCAAAAACATTTTGGCGTTAATTCGCTCAATAGCACGACAAACTGAAAAATCGGCTAGCTCTCTAGAAGAATACACAAAAAACTTAGAACGCCGAATTGTAGCATTGTCTGCAGCCCATGATTTGGTAACAGGCTATGGACTAGAATGGCCTAATTTAAGAAATTTACTCGCGATAGAATTGCGTCCTTATCTAAATGATGTAGAGCCTCGGATGAGCCTGACTGGTCCTGTGATCGGTCTCAAAGCTAGTTTTGTACCAACGTTTGTTTTAGTCCTTCACGAACTCACGTCCAATGCAGCTAAATATGGGGCTCTGTCAGTAGTGTCCGGTAAAGTCGATGTTCACTGGGTCGAATGCAATGGTGGGATCAAACTTTACTGGCAGGAATCAAACGGACCAAGCGTCGCGATTCCCCAGCTAAGAGGATTTGGCCAAAACTTGATTGAGCGAGCGATTCCCTATGAATTTGAGGGTGAAGCAGAGATCCATTTTCTCACCTCTGGGATAAAGGCTGAATTTTGGTTGCCCAATAATCTCATTCGATGGGGTCAGGTACAAAATACTGAAGCTCAGTCTGTTTCTAGCCAACTAGAAGCTGAGCCGCTTGGCCATAGCAACCAGATTAAGATCTTAGTGGTCGAAGACAGTCTTTTGGTTGCAATGGAAATGGAAGCTATGCTCAAAGAGATTGGGTTTAAGTCGATTACATCAGCGCCTAGCGTTGCTCGCGCCCTCAGCTATTTGCAGCAGGAGCACTATGAGTTTTGTTTACTGGATATTGACTTAAAGAAAGAAACGAGCTTTGAGGTGGCCTATTACCTGCTTGAGCACGGTACTCCCTTTGCATTTACCACCGGCTATGACTCTAAAAATACCCTACCTGAATCCTTACAGTCATTGGAGCTTCTCAAAAAACCTATCGACAGGCTAAAGTTAGAAAAACTTATTAGCGATCTTCTCAGCTAGCCTGATTGTGCAGGGTGTCAATGAGGAGGAAAAGGAGGGAGATATCCTTTGGCCACGATACTTATTTTTGATGACAACGCATCCTTAGCTCTTCAGTGGAGAAAGGGGCTGGAAACTCGAGATCATTATGTTTGCTGCTGTGAAACGTTAAAAAATGCGCTGGCAGTTGCCAATGCAATCAAGCCAGACATAGTAGTGGTAGATATGATGATTAGGAAAGATGGAAAATTTGTTCCAGAAGGGGGGTTAACGCTGCTAACTTGCTTAAATTTAAAGTACAGCGGCTCACCCAAGATTATTGGGGTAAGCGGATTTAAACCAGGACCTTACAACAAGTCTACTCCTCTAGAACTTGCTAAACGTATTGGTGTAGATATTGCCCTCTACAAACCTATTTCGCTTGAGCTATTATTAGAGGCTGTTGAGCAGCTGTTGACCAATCGGCAATGACGGCCCTTTTCTTTTGAGTTAACCCGTTACGGCGCTGCTGGTCTCTCTCTGTCGGTCAACGATCACTTTGTTTGACATGGTGCCTTTATATTGTTGTTAGACAGGCTGCAGATAAGCGGCTAGCTATGGTTTTCTTTCTTTTATGTGTTGGCATCCTTGTCGTACTACACCAAATAAACTATTGACTAAATAGTTAGCCAGAAGCAGGTGTTTTACATCCTGTTACGTTGCGTATGCACATCACCGCCTGTCTATAGGGAATTTACGTATATCCCCGTGTAATATAAATTTTATGTGAATACGGGTATCGGTAAGGCTCCATTCTTTTTAGAAGCAGTATGCTTCACTTCAGACAGATCTTTTTCTGCGTTTATAACCTTAAAGCTGCACTAGATTCTCTACGGACATTTGCCATAGAAGGCTTTCTATAGCTTAGCTGTAGGTTTGTAGGGAGATGGCGGAAGCGATCGGCACAGCATCGCTGATGGCTACGCTCTCTTATCTAGGGTTCTTGCCTGAGGGCAAAAGCAGCTTTATTTCTTCAGATATGGGCTATATCCCTATTCTCTCTCTGTATAAAAAGCACAGTTTTTGGGCTAGGCAATTTGCGTAGCCCTGATGAATTCTCTATGTGACGAGGTTAATAAAAAGCGAGGTTAGATAAAGAGATGGTTACTCGCCAGTCGCTGACTATTGCAAAAACTCTTTTCTCTTGGGTACTAACACTTTTAGTGGCTTTAGTTGTTTGGCATACTAAAGCCCCACCAGCCTATGCCCACCGCCCCCACGATGTAGTACCCCAGGTAGTTGTCTCACCGAGCTACGATCAGGACAATACTGTCTTTGCCCTGGTCCGTAAAAATCTATTGCGGTCCAACGATGGGGGTGAAACCTGGTTTCGCTTAAACAACGGTCTAGACAACCGTCGAGAGTTGAATGGCTTAGCCATGGCTCCCAACAATCAATCGATTCTTTACATCACGACTGCCGGAGATGGTGTTTACGGTTCCAGGGATGGCGGCAACACCTGGGCGCCCTTGAACAACGGGGTGACGGAACCTGACCTGCTTTGGGTGGAGGCCGCTCCTAATAATGCTCAGCTGGCGTTTACCCAATCTCACGATGGCCACCTCTATCGCACCGAGACCGGTGGAGACCAGTGGCTGGAGGTGCTGGACAATGTGGCGGCAGTTTCGATGGCCTTTGCCCCAAACGGCTCATTTGTCTTGCTTGGAGATGAGCAGGGCCAGATTTGGCGCTCTGAGGATGGGGGTGTTTCCTGGCAGATGGCTAACCAGCTCAACGATGTGGGGGCAGTGGAGACGATTGCGATCGCAGCTGAAATCTACATCGGCACTGAGCTGGCTGGAGTCTATCGGTCAGGGGACGGGTTGCAAACCGTTACCCCCATGAATCAAGGACTGTCGGACCTGCGGAGCCAAGACCTGCGGATAGCGCCCAGCGGTGAGCTGCTGCTGTCGACCTGGGAAGCGGGTATGTGGCGGTGGGACTCGACCCAGTGGCGGCCAATGGCCCAGGGACTAACGCGGGATAAGCAAGCCGACGATATGGACGTGCCCCATTTTGAAGAAATTGCCATTTCACCCGCCTACCAGCAGGACGCCACGTTGTTTTTAGGCGGGTTTGATGGTCTGTTTCGCAGTCAGGACGCCGGGCGGCAATGGCAGGAGCTAGAGGCGCTCTCGTATGGAACAGTGGTCAGTATGGCTGTTTCGCCCACCTATGCAGAGGATCAGACCGTTGCGATCGCCACCTATGTTGGGGAGCTATACGTGACCAACGACGGCGGCAATACCTGGCAGACCATGCATGAAAATCTGCACCTGCCCCTGTTTACCAGTCGCTATAGACCGTAAGATGCGGCAACTGACGAGCAAGGTACGCGGCGATTAAATGACATTGC
>JBHJIV010000111.1:0-12068 GCA_050043105.1 Leptolyngbyaceae cyanobacterium
GGTATGACAAAGGTATTTCCTTAACAAAAAAAGAGATGCGCAAGATTGAGCAGCGGCTAGAACGCAATCCCCAGTTGCCCAAATGGGACATTTTGATTCGACCAGCTTAGCTGGTACTTTCTTTATGGGAAATCCCCTAAATAATCAGTAGAGACAGCGGCAACTGCGGCAACGATAAAAATAGATCGGTCAAGCGCATCAGCAATGCACCAATCAGACCACCGTAAAAACCTGCGATCGCGCCAATCAAGGTGCCCACACTGACTGCCATCGCCATAGCCGTAAGCCCCACCGTTAGAGAGACTCGTCCCCCTCGCATGACACGGGCCAGCTGGTCTTGCCCCAGCGTATTGGTACCAAAGGGATGAGCCAAACTAGGAGGCTGACTCGCCAGGGCAAAATCAACAGCATTCGCTGATTGGGTATATAGATATGGCCCTACTGCGATCACCAGCAGAATCAAACAAAATATGACGAACCCAAATACAGCCATGGGCGACTGTCGACGAAGCTGGAGCATAGAGATTCTATGATTTTGCCGTTGCTGATTTAGAGGATAACCCGATCTGCTAGACGGGCATGGTGCCAATGTAGAACTTACAACCCAGCATCCAACTACCTAAAACCGTAGCCTGTAGAATACCACCAGAGCTATTCTTCGTTGGGACCATGGCAAATAACTGAGTGCTTGCCTTCTTAGAAGCTCTGTGCCAATCCTAAATATCTAAAGTATCAGGGTCCAAGTCATACAGCTGCTCGGGCGATAGGCCAACAATTTCAGCAATGGTGTCTGTATCCATGCCAGTCTGCTGGAGATTTTTGATTACCTGTCGCAGTTTTGCTTCAGCGGCATCGGCCCGTTGGGCTTCGACTGCTGCCCGCTGAGCTTCGACTTTAGCTTGCTGGGCGGCTAGTTCTGTATCCGTTAGGAGCCAATTGCTAGCGCGATCGCACCAGCGCAACCAGCGATGGTCAATGCCGTCAAACGCGCCTTGCCACACCCCCAGACCCAGCTCTAGTTCTGGAATCCACAGTTGGGGTTGAGCGGGCGACTGATTATCTACCGGATGTTCTTCATATCGTGCGCCCACCAATCGGAAGAACCGGAGGATACCGGTGTAACGGCTAAATACGATGTAGTACGGCACTCGCAAAATCTGTTCATACACTTGCCACTTTTTGGGAGGGGTGGTTTCAGTAACCTCACTATTGTTGTAAAACGGTCCTAGATCTTCGGCTTCAGTACCAGGGGAGAGAACCTAGACTACAACCAGCGGATTCACACTTTCTTGCCACACCACATAGCTGTTGCGTAAGTCGGTGCCGTTATACAGCCTGGGCACATCTACTGCTAGAAACCAGTCAGGTCGCTTGTGCCAGGTGGGATGGCGGGAGTCATAATAGACGTTGATGTCAGTCCCGGTAAAATAGTTATCCGAAGCGTAGTGGGTTAAGCGCAATGTGCGGCTCAACAGCTGGGGCTGTAGATCATGAAATTCGTCAGGCAATCCAGGCTCCTCAGGAAATTCGCTCGGTAGATCGTACATGGTCGGCAAGGTTTCCGACGGGGGTAGTGGGGGCACTGGCTGAAGCGTGGGGGGACGATCTTGGGCTTGGGCCATGGAGTTAGTGGAAATGGACAACAGCCTGGCTCTATTCTAGCGGTTGCTGATTTAGAGACGTCACAGCTGCTTTAGCCTAACCGTACTCTGGGGTCCAGCCAGCCATACAGCACATCTGCCAGCAGATTAAAGACCACAACCAAAATCGCATAGATGAATGACACCGCCATCACCACCGGAGTATCGCCACGATTAATCGAGTCGATCAGCAATGCTCCCATGCCGGGAATACGAAACACCTGCTCTAAAACTAGCGACCCTGTAAACAAACTAGGAATATCAAGGGCCAGCAAGGTAACCACCGGAATAGACGCATTGCGCAGGATATGAATCCCTAAAACACGGGTGCGAGACAGCCCCTTGGCATGAGCTGTACGCACATAGTCTTGAGGCAACTCTTCTGCGATCGCACTACGGATAAACCGCATCAAAATAGCTGTCTGAAACAGCGCCAGGACTGCAACGGGTAAAATCGACTGACGCACCAGCTCCCAAAAACTGCTCCAGTTATTGACCACTAAAGTACTGCTATAAATAAATGGCACCCAGCCCAGCTGCACGCTAAATATCAAAATCAGGAGCAGCCCCGTAAAAAATGTCGGTAGTGAAAAGCCCACAAAGGCCAGGGTAGAAATCAGCCAGTCCAAACCTGTTCCTTTTTTAATAGCGGATAGAGTGCCGAGGGGTAGTGCCAGCAGCACACTGAGCAAATAGCCAGCCCCGATTACCCAGAGTGTGGCCGGTAACCGCTGCAAAATCAGCTCACTTACCGGGCTACGGCTGCCAAAGGAATAGCCAAAGTTTCCCTGCATCAAGGCCCAGAGCCATTTGAAATAGCGAATGAGAACCGGGTCATCTAATCCGAGAGAACGACGCAGGTTCTCTCGCACCTCTGGCGTAATGGATGGGTTGGTCGCTAGCTCCCCTAGCGGATTTGTGGGTGCGATCGCAAGCAGCACAAAAATCACTACGCTGATCGCCAATAATGTCGGAATCGCCACCAATAACCGACGGCAAACATATCTCAGCATTCCCTAGACAATATTTTTAGCATTACCAGCCGCACCTCTCAGGTTCTATACAGAAATACTAAATTTTTACGCCAACGGAAGTTCTAACGGAACAAAAGCACCGGAACCTGAACGCTTCTCAGGAGTTGAACCGTAGTGCTACCAATAACAAGGTGGCGGATACGACTGTGGCCATAGGCCCCCATCAATAACAAACTGATCTGGTGTTGCTCAATATAGTCGCCAATTACCTTTTCAGGTTCACCGTTGAGCATGCTGACGGTCAGGGTAAAACCAGCCTGTTGTAGTACTTTTTCGGCCTCAGCTGGCTCCTGAGACTTCCCAGTGTCCGACTTGGTCACCAGCAGCAGATGAATCTCAATGTCCTTGAACCCTGGAGCATCGTCCATCAAAAAGTTTAAGACCCGTTTACCGGTCGGGCTACCATCGTAGGCCACCAGCAGCCGCTCAATCGTGGCATAGGTTTGAGGTGTTACTAAGCAAGGCTTACTACTGCTGCGCACAATGCGCTCAATGTTGGCTCCCAGATGCCCTGAAGCAAACTCTGCCGCCTCACCCCGCTTACCTAGCACTACCATGTCAGCCTCGGCCTCAAAGTCATGGAAGCAGTCCACCAAGAAACCAGTTTGGTTGATCAGCTCCACATCGCTCAGCCCTTCAGCGTTGAGTAACTCGCCAGCATTCTTTAAAACCAGCCGGGCTCGCTGGTTGTTGAGTTTGGCTTTTTCATACTCCAGATTAACCAACTCGGTTAACAACTGCTCTGAGGCCCCCAGACCAATGCTGCCAGTGAAATTGCCCGTAGAAACGACCTTTTGGCTACGAATATCGGTGACAAACAATACCTTAGTCTGAGCCTGAAATTTGCGAGCAAACCAGGCACCGTATCGATAAATGCTGTCTGCAAAGGCAGACCCGTCGGAGCACAGAAGAATCGTTTTCATATGTTTTCTTTTGAAAGAAGCAAATCTGGCAGAGCGCAGTGATGCTAGTAGTCTATCAGGACGCAATTTTATAGGTGGCAGGCGTTCTCGTAGGGGCGTTCCATGGAACGCCCCTACGAGAGATTTTTGATACTACAAACCTAAGTCCGCCCGCTGGCAACGAGTTCCTCATCAGTGGCAAGGCGGTTTAGCAAAGTAGCACTCGCTCGGTTGAGTCCTACCACGGTTACCTCCACCCCTTTACGGCGAAACTTTTGCACAGTTTTATCCAGCACTTCTACAGCCCCTTGCTCCCACAGCTGGGCGTTGCTGAGATCAATGGTCACCTGCTCTACCAGCTCAGCAAAGTTAAAAGATGCTGAAAACTCATCCCGAGACAAGAAGAAAATCTGGCCAGACACTTTGTAAATGCGGTGAGCACCGTTTTCACTCAGCACCTTCTCGACAAACACCAGCTTGGCAACTTTACGCGAGAAAAACACCGTACTCATAACAATGCCTGTCGCCACGCCTAGGGCAAAGTTGCGGGTAAAAATGATCACAAACATCGTCGTTAACATGACGGCCACTTCACTGCGGGGCACACGGCGCAGAGTTGTAAACGACGACCAGCGAAAGGTGCCGATGGACACCATAATCATGACGGCTACTAGAGCAGCCATGGGCATCTGTCGTACCCAGTCTTGCAAAAACAGAATGGCAATCAACAAAAAAATGCCAGCCGATAGAGTAGAGAGACGTCCCCGTCCACCAGACTGCACGTTAATTACTGACTGACCAATCATGCCGCACCCGGCCATCCCCCCAAAGAAGGCGGTGACCATATTCGCTACACCCTGTCCTTTGGCTTCCTGGTTTTTATCGCTGGGGGTGTCGGTAAAATCATCCACCAGCGAGGCAGTCAGGAAAGACGCCAGCAGCCCTACAACCGCTAGGGTTAATGAATAAGGCAGGATGATTTGCAGTGTTTCCAAGGTGAAGGGTACCTGGGGCAGGGCGAATATAGGCGGGGCTGTGGGCAGTTCGCCCATATCGCCAACAGTGGGAACATCTAAGCGCAGTGCGATCGCAGCAATGGTCATCACCGCCAAAGCCACCAATGGGGAGGGCACCACTTTAGTAAACCGGGGCAAAATATAGATAATCCCCAGGGACAGCAGAGTCAGCACGTAGACCATAGGTGGCACATCAGTGAGCTGAGGCAGCTGTGCTAAAAACAACAGCACTGCTAGAGCATTGATGTAGCCAATCATCACCGCTCGGGGCACAAATTTCATTTGACGACCCAGCTTGAGCACCCCAAATATCACTTGAAAAATACCCGTCAAAAAGGTAGCCGCCAGCAAATATTGCAGCCCGTGTTCTTTTACTAAATCCACCATCAACAGAGCCATAGCTCCGGTGGCCGCCGAGATAGAAGCCGGTCGCCCGCCTAAGAAAGCAGTAGTCACCGCAATGATAAACGAAGCATAAAGACCCACTTTAGGGTCTACACCCGCAATAATCGAAAAAGAGATCGCCTCAGGAATCAGCGCTAGCCCCACTAGGGCTCCAGCCAGCAGGTCATCCTTTGGGTTTAGCAACCATTCGCGTTTCAGAGAGCGCAAATTTAGGGACGAAATGTTAAGAGTACGAATATTCAAGAGTTCTCCTTAGGCTTAAAAATAAATCTTGGTAGTTAGGACCAAAAAGCACCTACCTGTAAGCAGGCTAGACATGTTAAAACCTCAAACCCACACAGTAGGTTAGAGTCTTTGTAAAGATCGCAGGCAACTGATCAAGCTGGGACCTATCTCCAGCTAAAACGCTGCGGTGGTGGAACAGAGCGGTGCGATCGCTACTTCTAGTCTCGACTAAAACAACCGAGAAAGGGCATTGTGGCTTATGGTCACATTTACTTAACATTTCTTTGCCTATTCCTATCTAAAGGCAAATTGGCAATGGTGTCTAGGGGCAAACGACACAGAGATTGCAAAGACGAGTTTGAGCAAAATGGTAGGGTGAGCAGTGCCCATCATTCTTGATCAACAACCCACCCGCAATGGCCAAACAACGCCTAGATGTATACCTGGTAGAGCAGGGGCTGTGTGAATCACGGCAGCAGGCTCAGCGCTGTATTCGAGCGGGTGAGGTCAAGGTGAATGAAGTGGTGAGCGATAAGCCAGGGACACCCATCAAAGAAGATGCGATGGTGGTACTTAAGCAAAAGTCGCCCTATGTGTCACGGGGTGGGGAGAAGCTAGCAAAGGCGATTGCTGAGTTTGGGATACAGGTAGAAGGTCGCATCTGCATCGACGGCGGCATCTCCACTGGAGGCTTTACCGACTGCCTGCTCCAGAATGGAGCCAAACAGGTCTACGGCATTGATGTGGGCTATGGCCAAGTGGCTTGGAAAATTCGTCAGGACCCCCGAGTGATCTTGAGAGAGCGCACCAACCTGCGTCACCTCACACCAGAAGATCTGTACAAAGAAAACGTCCAGCGGCCCGACCTGGGCGTTATGGACGTATCGTTTATTTCTCTCGCCAAAGTTCTCCCTGCTTTTTGGAACCTGATGGCGGGCACAAGAGAATGTATTTTGTTAGTCAAACCTCAGTTTGAAGTAGGGAGAGAGAAAATCGGCAAAAAAGGCGTGGTGAGAGATTCTAAAGACCATGCAGACGCTATCTGGCAGGTGTATGTGGCAGCGCAACAGCTGGGCTGGCATGCCAAGGGGCTCACATGGTCACCGATTCGTGGACCGGCAGGCAATATTGAATATTTACTGTGGCTAGCCGCTGAGGGGGAAACAATGGAGTTAAGTGAGGATGCGATCATAACACTTACACAGGATGCCTATGGATCGTTGGCTCATTGATTGGAGCTACAATAGGTCCATGTAGAAACCCGCTGTAGTTGTCATGGTTGCCTTACCTGAGCAATATCTAAGCGTCGATGATTATCTGCGGCTAGAAGCCAAAAGCCCCATTAAGCATGAGTACATTGACGGTAAAGCCTATGCCATGGCTGGGGCAAGTGATAGTCATGTAACTATTGCGGGTAATCTATTCGCTGCGCTTCGATCACATATACGAGGCACCGGTTGCCGCTTGTATATTTCTGATATGAAAGCAAATGTTGAAGTACGAAATCGCTTTTTTTATCCGGATGTGATGGTGACCTGTAACCCACGCGATCAGGAGACCGATACCTATAAACGGTTTCCGAAATTAATTGTTGAGGTGTTGTCTAAATCAACCGAAGCCTTTGACCGAGGAGATAAGTTTTTAGCGTCTCAGGCGTTAGAAAGTTTGCAGGAATATGTGTTGATCAACACTCGACATCAGCGTGTGGAAATCTTTCGCCGCAGTGACTCTGGGCTATGGGTTTTGCAGTTTTATAGTGTAGAAGATGAGACGTTTGAGCTAAAGAGCATTGATTTCACAGGCACCTTTGCCGAGTTGTACGAGGATGTTGTTTTAGAACCGACGGAAATACCTGACGAGGCAAGAGTGGAATATGGCTAGGACTTTAAAGTGCTGCAAGGATGGCAATTGACTTTTTAGAACGTTATTCTTGACCAGGGTCACTCAGCCTTTTAGCTACTTAGCATGCAGCAACCCAAAATCTATGACTGGAAGCGATTTTGGTATCCTCAAGGGACGCAAGTTAAAGTCTGCGATCTCGGCTACCTAATTGACCCAGCCTCAGAATGGAGCAAGTACACTAACCCTGAGCTGGTTGACCTAGAAAAGCTGGCTAGTGTACCGTGCCTGGTTTTACTTGGGGAACCAGGTATTGGTAAGTCTCACGAAATAAAAAAACTAGAACATTACACAGAAAGTCTTGCTGATGCCGACTCCGATATACTGTCGCTTCCTCTGCGTTCATGTATAAATCTGAGGCAGGACTTACTTCAAAATGATCAATTCATTGATTGGCAGAAAGGTAAGCATGACCTCTATCTATTTTTAGATAGCCTGGACGAAGGGCTAGCTGAAAGTAAAGTTCTGGCTAACCAATTAGTTGATATTTTAGGGACTAGGACTTATCGCAAAGAACTTAAGCGACTATATATACGTTTAGCTTGCCGGGATGCTGTTTTTCCTAATGTTTTGGAAGAGGGACTTAAGGATTTATATGGGGAGAGTTATGCAGTCTATAAACTTGCTCATCTCCGTAGTATCGATATAGAAAGAGCCGCTACTGATGAAGGGATTGAAGCACAGAAGTTTATCTCTGAAGTTGAGCATAAAAGCCTGACTCCTTTTTCCACTAAACCAATCACACTACGTTTTCTTTTCAAGCTGTACAAGGAAAACGAGCAATTTTCTGAAAGCCAGACTTTAACTGATTTATACCTCAAAGGCTGCCGTGTTCTGTGCGATGAGGAGCCAGATCATCCTCGTTTTCCTGGAGTCAACGAGAATTTAGAATTAGACGAACGACTACTTCTGGCCACTCGTATCGCTGCAGCTACGATGTTGTGCAATCGTTATGCGGTATGGGTTGGACGATATAGTGAACATAGCTCTAATAAGGATATTGATTGTCGAGAACTAACTTTAGGAAAAGTCAGAGAAAAAGCAATTAGAGAAGTTCTAGAAACAGGACTTTTCAGTAGATATAGCTTCCATCGAATAGGTTGGGCACATAGAACTTATGCAGAGTTTCTGGCTGCTTGGTACTTAACAAAAAATGAGTTAGATCTATCGCAGCTAGAAGGCCTCATTTTCAATGAAAATAGAGTTGTTCCTCAATTATCAGAGGTTACAAAGTGGCTAGCTAGCATGAGAGGTGACTTTCTTCAGAAGGTTATCAAAACAGATGCAAATATTTTGATTAAAGGTGACCTATCAAGTTTTGATCAAAATATCAAGTCTAAAATATTAGATTCTTTTCTAGAACTGCATCAAGCTGGAAAAGCTACCTATCGAGAAAATGGAGAATTTATTTATCAAAATAGTTTTGCTCACTATAAGCAGCTGAATTATCCTGAGCTACCAGAGCATTTAAACTCATATATTTCAGATCCATCAAAAAACGTTCAGTCTAGATATGTAGCTATTGACATAGCCGAAGCATGTAATTTAGTGACCATTGCCTCAGATTTAGCAGAGATAGCTTTAGATGAAAATCAACCCTATCAAGTTAGAGAAAGAGCTGCAAGATTTGTAGCTAATACTGATAATAATTCGGCTCATGAGAAGTTAAAAGATTTAGTCACTTTTGAGCAGGATGACCCAGAAGATGACTTGAAGGGACATGGCTTAAAAGCAACATATCCCCAATATCTAAAAACAGAGAAAGTTCTCGCTCATTTGACACCACCTAAGGCTAGTTATTTCGGAGGTTACTATCAAGACTTCCTATCGCATGATTTTACAGAACGTCTTCCAGTAGAGGACTTAGCTTTAACTCTCAGTTGGTTTTCAAAACAAGACGTAATTCATGACTACAGCTATCACCCATTCACTCATTTGATCAGTCAGCTGATTTTCAAAGCATGGGAAAACCTAACAGATTCAGATGTTAGGAGATGCTTCGCTCAAATGGTCATACCGAGGATGAAGCAATATATTGGGATAGTAGATGATTATGACGAAGAAAACTGGAAGAAATGTATCGAAGAAAATAATGAGAAGCGTCGTCTGCTTTTAGAAAGTATTGTATCAATTATTCAAGACTCAGAAAAAGAGCCGCTATGGCTATGTAGTCGAAACAAGTGGAGTCAATTTTATCTTTTATCTAAAGATTTTGGCTGGCTCATAGATAAGCTTAAAACAGCTACCCATGAAGGAACGAAAAAATATATTCAAGATTAATTGCCCACTATTTAGATATGGATAGTGTTGAGCAAATTAACGATGTAATACTTGCGTGCGATGAGGTACCGGTTTTACGTGATGTGCTCTCTTACTGGATAGAACCTATTGCACTAGATTCTCAAATAGCGAAAGAAAAAAAGGAAAAATATCTAGAAAGGAAACAATACGAAGCTAATCAAGAGAGTCAGGTCATATTAGATCCTCCACCTAAGGCTAGGGTTCTTCAATCCTTAGAAAGATTTGAGACAGGGCATTTAGACGGCTGGTGGCTTTTGTGCAAAGCGATTACGTTATTACCGAACACAGTTTATGGCCAAACCTGGAAAGCATCTTTGATCGAGCAGCCAGGATGGAATGAGGCTGACGAAGCAACAAAGCTTAGAATAATCGCTGCAGCTAAGCACTACATATACAATGGGGACCCTAAGACAGATGTTTGGTTAGGCAAAAATATTTTTCCAGATTCTGCATTAAGCGGCTATAAAGCACTACGGTTGGTCTTAGAAAAAGATCCTGACTTTTTCTTCAATATCTCTTCTCATGTTTGGACGAAATGGGCAGGAATTATTCTTGCTTATCCTTTAGACAGAGATGGAGAAGTTAGGCAAAAACTTATCAAAGAGGCATACCAGTATGCATCTAGTGAATTTATAAGAATACTTTTCAAGTTAATTGAAAAAGCAAATATTGCAAATGAGCACATCACAAATATAAAGGAACTGAAATATTGCTGGGATGAGAAGTTAGAAGTTTCTTTACTTGACAAACTGAACAACGCAGAGCTGACTTCAAAAAACTTGGGTGATTTATTGGCAATATTATTGGAGTATCAATCTAATAGGGCTGTTTCCTTTTCAGAGTCATTACTTACTTGCAGTTTGACTGACAATAACGAAAGCAAGGAAAAAGCTATAACTGCAGCACAAGCATTAATAACTTATACAGGTGACACTACATGGCCTACGGTATGGCAATTTATCCAAACGTATCCAGATATCGGGAGGAAAGTACTTGAATCAGTTTCTTTTCCTCTAAAACTTGAAGACACTCTGGAACAACGCCTTAGCGAAAATCATATCGCTGAATTATACATATTCATGGTCAGGCAATTTCTTGATCCACCACCTAAAGAAAAGTCTAAGGCCAACGGAATAATCCGAAACTCGACAGATTGGTTAATCACACCGGAAGATAGTTTGAGGATGTGGAAGGAGCGTATCCCGGCACAGCTTCAGCAGTTAGGTACCCCAGAAGCATGTCAGGCACTTCGAAAAATTATCGATGAGCTTCCCGAGCAAAAAGATAAGCTCCAATGGAGGTTAGCAGAAGCAGAATCTCTCACTCGAAATAAGACATGGATTCCTCCCACACCACAACAACTTTTTCAAGTAATTCGAGCGCATGAACCTACAAATTCAGATTTATCTGAAAAGTTGAATGAACTTAATCAAAGGACGATCAAAATGGAGAAAGATCCCAAAAGTATTGATCAAAGTGTTCATATTAAAAATTCAGACATTCGTGGAGTGATAAGTACAGGAAGCAACAATAAAATTACCGCAAAGAGTAACGATTCCCCTTCTAAAACCGAAAAAGGATTTGACTGGAAATATTGGCTAATGATGGCCGTGACTTTAGCAGGAGTAATTGCAACTGTTCTAGGCGTCTTATTTGCCTTTGGCTTCTTTAAGGAAGCATTGCCAGAGCCAAGCTTATTACCTCCGAGTGAGAAGAAAACAACAGAGTAGATAAAGCATTATTCATGAATTGATTGGAACACTATGCAAATCACAATTAACTTACCTCCAGATTTAGAAAAAGACCTAATCCGTCAGGCAGAACAATCAAACATTCCACTGCCCACCTTGATTCTGCAAGTACTACGGCAAATTGCTCAAAAGCCATCTATTCCAAAATGGCCAGATACAATTCTTTCGTATCAAGGCATTCCTGATTTTCCAGCCTTTGAAAGCTATCGCGAAGAACTCCTGCCTCCAAGTGAGCTAGAGCTATTCTGATGCAATATCTACTCGATACCTGCGTTATCAGCGACTTCATCAAAGGTGAACCCGGTACTCAAACTCTACTTAAGCAGACATCCCCTAATGATGTCGCCGTTTCGGTAATCACCGTTATGGAACTTCCCTATGGCCTACTCAACAATCCCCAAAGGGCCAAGAAAATTGAACCAGCCATTACCAGCTTGCTTAACTCCGTATCAATTCTGCAGTTCAGCGAAGAAGAGGCCAAACAAGCTGCCCAAATTCGTTCAATTCTGAAAAACCAAGGGCAGCCCATCGGAGCCTACGACATTCTAATTGCAGCTACAGCATTGCGCCATAGTCTAATTATGGTGACAGCTAACCAAAAAGAATTTGACCGAGTAGCTGGGTTGCAAACCGAAAATTGGCGTCAGACCTAATGAGATCGCGTAGGTTGGGTTGCCTACCACCTCAAAATACCTCCAACCTTTTGCCTACCAACAACCCAACATTGCCAACATCGACAAACACCCTCCTTTCAATGGATGGCAACCACGGGAGGGAGATCGAATTGTGGGTCAAAATGTTGGATTGTTGGGTTTATGAGAGACATTGCAGAGCGAGAAAAATATCGGAGAGGTGTCACCACCCAACCTACCCTAATAATTCTCCGGTTTCTTGG
>JBHJIV010000112.1:0-12537 GCA_050043105.1 Leptolyngbyaceae cyanobacterium
CAGCTTGAGGTCGATCTGGTCGCGGGTAATTGTTTGAATATTGAGGGTGGCGCGCACAGCCCCCACCCCCATTATTACGCCAAAGGTTGGTAAACCAGAGCGCAGCCACTGATTGGTCAGGGAGCGCCAGGTCATAAACAACAAATCAGGTAAGGGAAGTCCCATGGTCGTTATTGGTCAAATGCTTCGGGGGGCAAAGAAAAGCCTGAGGCTTCTGTAATGGGCATACCAGGGGTAATGGTCAGTGTCGGGGGCACCAGGGCAATCTGGTCGCCCTGGCTGAGTCCGTTTGTCACAGCGACTAGATCTAGACCTTGTAGCCCCAGCTCAATTGGCTGTTGTTCTGCATTACCTCGCTGATTGCGTATCCAAACAAATGGCTGCTCACCGTTACGCTGGACAGCTTCAGGAGGCACTACCAGCACGTCTTTTTGCTGTTCTGTAATGATGTCAACGCTGACAAAGCTACCGGGAATCAGGGCTTGGCTAGCGTTGTTGAGGCTTACCTTGGCGGTAACTCGAGCCTGACCTTCTTGTGAGTTGCCGCCACCCCCAGCTGCCGACAGAGCCTGGGGTGCCAGCGCAACTACCCGCCCTTGATAATCTTGAGCATCGGGACCGATGGCCCGCACTCGTGCCGGTTGATTAATGCTTACTTTGGCTGCATCTAGTGTGGAGAGCTGCAGCTCAACGATTTCTTGATTTGGGTCCCCCAGGGTGAGCAGACCTGTATCTGTTGCGATCGCTTCTCCGGCACTAACCTGTACTTCCAGCACCACTCCATTGATGGGCGATGTCACCACCCGGTCGTTGAGCTGTTGTTCTAACAGGGTCAATGAGTCAGACGCGGTTTTGATATCCAGCTCGGTCTTAGTCACAGTCAGCTGCGCATCTTTTAGCTCAGATCGGACTCTATCGACATCGGTCTGGTCTTCGCGGACCTCGTCTTCAGAAATAAAGCCCTGGGCCGCCAGTTCCTGAGATTCTTGAAACTGTTCTACGGCATCATTAACGCGCTGCTGCACTTCGGTAACTTTTTCTTGATTGCGGCTGAGGTCAAGCTGCAGTTTTTGGATTTCAACCTGCTGCGATCGCACCTCTTGTTCATTCCTGCGATCACGCAACACCAAAAGCGGTTGTCCTGCCTCCACTACGCTACGGACCTCTACCAAAACCTGCTCAACCGTCGCCTCGTTTTGGGGTGACTTTAGCGTCTGTTGACCGCCCAAAGCCAGAGTACCGCCCGCCGTCACCGTTAGCTCAACAGTTGAGCGCTCAACCGTATGCAAAGGCACTGAGACAGCTTCTGTTTGGGTACCGCGATAGCGCATGTAGCCCCAGCCAGCTGCCCCAGCCAGTGCAGCAAACCCTAATAGCCAAATTGCGATCGCGCGAAAGGAACGAGGAGTCGCCTCTAAAGGCTCTGCAGTCGTAAGCAACGTTTCCCCAGACTGATCCGGAGAGCTAGCATCTGTCATATTTTTTGCTACCTAAACGGCAAATGCACAAAACGTTCACCCATCCATCAAATCTTACAAAGACTGACCGATGAGTGTCCACAAGAAACGCAGGTTAGATGAAACAACTCAACCTACACCTTATGTTCAGGATTCTTAAAATCACTCTTACATCCCGCATCCCAAACATTTGGCTGATTGCCGTGCCCCGGAATACCGCCGCTGTCCTTGAGCATCCGCGCTAGATGCATACAGTTCCAGGCCAAAAATGTGGTGTTTCGATTTGTAAAATCATTGTTGGGGCCACCTGAGCCGGGGTCTAAGTAAGATGGACCAGGCCCTACTTCACCAAGCCACCCTGCATCCGCCTGGGGAGGAATCGTATAGCCAATATGAGACAGTGAAAACAGAATATTCATTGCACAGTGTTTTACACCATCTTCATTCCCCGTAATCAGTGTTGCCCCAACCTTGCCATAGTCTCGATATTGGCCTTTTTCATTGAGTAGGTGGGTGTAGCCATACATCCGTTCTAAAACACGGTTACATACAGAGCTTTTCTCTCCTAGCCATACCGACGTACACAACACCAAAATGTCGGTTTCATCGATCTGTTTCTGCAGCTGAGGCCAATCATCCCTATCCCACTCAGGGGTTTCAGACATGTCTACTCCCAAACCAGCTGGAATCTCATAGTCAACAGGGCGAATCACTTTTGTTTGGATACCGTTAGCCTCAAAAATCTCTTTAGCGATATTAATCACTCCACGGGTATGGGAAAGTACAGGTGTACGATTGAGCGTGCAGTTTAAGAATAGTGCCTTGAGATCACCATAGGTTGCAGGAGCATTCTCACACTGATTTTGAGTAATTTTGGAAAGTTGTTCTGTCATAGTGTTATGTTGAATTACTGTTTAGGAAAGCGGATTAGACCAGCAGCAACAAAATTGTGTAAAGACCAGCTCCTACAGTAAAGGAGCCAAAACAACTTTTTTGCTCGTCGGGTAGTTCTCGTTTGAGAATATTGAGAATAATGCTGCCGGCTAAAAATGACCAAATCATCAGGATACTGGCCTCGTTAAAGTGAAAGATTTGACCTGCGATCGCACCGATCATGACCGCTGCAGTTAACACCCAGCGCCCATACTTGTCATAGAGTGACTGATAGTGCTCTCGCATGCCATGATCCACAACAAAAAAGTGTAGTGCAACAGCAGCAAAAAACAGAAGACATTGGACTAACGTATGATTGGCCAGCTCTTGCAGCAGATATCCGACAATTGCATTGAGCACAGTAAAAGCGGCTAGATGAATCCAAAAAACTGTATGCTGCATGCCACCATATCCGCTTTTGATACGCTGCTGACGGGCTTTTAGGGCTAAAATATCTAGACCATAGAACACCAGCAACCCTAGCAGTGACAGTAGGTATACATGGTTCTCAAAGTAGGCAATAATGGCCCCTTGAGAATGCTCTACAACCTCTTGCGCATGGCTTAACTCCGGAAAGATTTCTAGAAAGACATAGCCAATGGAAACTCCGCCAGCAAAAGACATCCATCGAAATTCAGGAATAAAGGAAACGACATTGAGTTTAGAAACAAACGCATGAACAAATGAAAGACCAACCGCTAACGCAAACCCCGGTCCAGACATAACAGCCCTCCGCCTATGGAAACTAGCGTTCTTTGGACAATAGTGATGTAAACTTCAGCAACAGAATCTGCCCGCAATATTGTGTAGCTACGGTAGATTATAAAGATGAGTAATCCCCATCTGCGCTCTACGCTGGCACACTCAACAAAACTTTGAATGGGGTGTCTTGCGATTGAGTATTACCCGAGAGTCAAGTTTGGTTAACACTCAACCGTTTAACTTGCGATCGCACTTGAGCAGCTACAGCGAAAATTTGGGCCACCCCCGACAGTCAGCTCATCCACAGATGCCAAACGGTTAGGACTTAATATCACCAAAAATAGATTGCCTGTCTTACGTGTGATGAATCGCGGCGTCGAAGCTGCTGCGGCTGTTTTGAGCCACCATGGCTGGCATTTGGCGCAGGTTCGCAACGTACTCAAACCACCGGCCACTGACCTAAATGACCTGAGCCTTGCGTTCATCAAGGATCTGCCCGGCATGTTACATCATTACCCGCAACCGCCAACTAAGTCTGCTGTCAGCACCTTCATTATGCTGTTCTGGGTTGGTGGGTTAGTTTTTCTAGGAGTCTCACTCATTTTTCACGTGCTGTGATTTTTTTAGACATGTTCAGTAGGCGGAACCACTGTATCCCCAGAGCGTCTTCTATATGTGTTCGTTGTAAGGAGTATTCAACATCAGCAGTACTGATGTTTTTGGCGTTCAACCTAAGAACACCGCACTCCCCAATGAATTCATAACAGCCGTGCGTGGCTCTCAACTTGGATATACGCATTTTGATCGCGCTGTGCATTGTATGGATCTAGAGATATATGAAACACGTTCAGCCTGATGCCTTGTTGGAGCAAGCTATAGACATAAGAGCAGCTCGCACCTTGTGTAGAGACGGTTGGTCCTGTGAACAGATCAACGCTGTGCTTAAAAATACTGAAATCAGCCACGAACAATTTGAAACTATCCAGTGCCAGTCTAGGGAGTTGGATAAGCTGCAGAAGATTTTCGGTGCACCTGTTGACTCGCTATATGACGATCATGCTGAGCCCAATAAAGGTGAGATTGACTTTCTCAACCGTGGTTCAGATGCGGCGGCCTCTGTTTTACGAGAAAAGGGCTGGAACAACCATGAGATTGATCTCGTAATCAAAGAATCTATGTTTGTGCCATTAGAGGAGCCCACATCGAGCTGGTTAAGGAATCAGGTAGCCTACAACAGCTATGAACTTAAGCCTCCAGCTACTGCGGTCTACGGCGGCAACGGTTACACCCATAACTACCCAGGGATCCCTAACAATTTTGCCAGGGCGACTCGCGCCGTCCCCCGCAGAACTGCACGCGGTTCCTTAGGGCGCGACATTTTTATATTGACGTTTATGGCAACGGTCGCTCTAGTTATGGTGTTTACGCTGTTCTAGGTGTTTAGTACTCAATTACAAACTCATCAAATCGGTTGATAGGCAGACAGGCTTCCACCTCAATGCGTTTGACGTTGGCTCGCTCAGGTCCGGTTCTAGCCCATTCGGTTAGAGCTTCGAGCTGTTCATCGGTGCCGTCGGCCACAATTTCTACGGTATGGTCAGGCTTATTAGTGACATAGCCCGTCACTTCGAGTTCCTGCGCTTTTTGGCGGGTGTGATAACGAAAGCCCACACCTTGTACCCGGCCATAGACTGTAATCTTTATTCTTGCCATCTAAGGAGTGAACTAAGTTGTAGACCTCCATTGTGTAGCAGATTGTAATATTTTATTAAGATTTATTAATAAGCGAAATTTTAGTGGCTGAGGTATTTATCTTTCACAATGTCACTGGAATTTAGGTTGACAAAGGGGCAAGATCATAAGTAATTGTACTCAATGATTCTGGCACCTGAGCCAAAGCTGTTGTTACCGTGTTAATTCCTGCATCAGGTCGACAGCCATTATCAGTTAGATGGCGCTTCCAAGCTCGACTGCCCGGCTGACCATGAAAAAGCTGCAGCATGTGACGGGTAATCGAATGCAGCTTAGTCCCTTGTTCAGTCCAGCGCGCAATGTAGGGCAGCATGGCATACACCACCTGGTGTCGTGTGGCAGGGGCAGCAGCAGCATAAATATCGCAGTCGGCCAGGGCAAAAATGTAGGGTGTGTCATAGGCCGCACGGCCAATCATCACTGCATCAACCCGGTGCAGATGCTCTTGGGCAACATCCAGGGTTTTGATGCCGCCATTGATCTCATTCCTTAGTTCTGGGTGCTCGTGTTTGAGCCGATAGACATCGTTATAGCGTAGCGGCGGAATCGTGCGGTTGTCTTTGGGGCTGAGTCCCTGTAGCCATGCTTTACGCGCATGTGCGGTAAAGCGTTGACAGCCAGCTGCAGCAACAGTGGTGACAAAGTTCACCATGTCTTCGTAGCGATCGCACTCATCGATGCCGATGCGATGCTTTACTGTGACTGGAATCGTCATAGCCGAGCCCATAGCTGCCACACACTCAGCCACCAGCTCTGGCTGAGACATCAGGCATGCACCAAAGTTGCCACTCTGCACCCGGTTACTGGGGCAGCCCACATTGAGGTTGACTTCGTCGTAGCCCATATCTTCAGCAATTTGGGCACACTTCGCCAACAGCGGAGGATCATCACCGCCAATCTGTAGCGCTAGGGGTTTTTCGGCAGGATCAAAGCCCAGCAGTTTGTTGCGATCGCCATGGAGAATCGCCTGGGCTGTGATCATCTCGGTATACAGCAGCGTTTTTTGCGTAATCTGCCGCATAAAGTAGCGAAAATGTCGATCGGTGCGGTCCATCATGGGAGCCACACTAAGGGGATGAAGTCGGTTTGCAGTTGGTGTAGTGAGTTGCATTGTGAAACAGACAGTGGAGGAATTTTGAGTTTTGTAGAGCTTTGCTCTTCTCAGCTCGCTGAGTATTTTGAATTTATTAAGTGGACAGCCTTTAACAAGTTACTCACCAGCTAAAGACAACGAGCTTAAAACTAAGAATTCAAAACTCCTTTCCCTTCTTCTTCTAAATAGTCTTTAGCTTTTTGGGGTTGCCCCCACAGCACCTGTTCATGTTTATAAATCACCATGCCGGGTCGAGCTCCCTTTGGTTTATAGACATGTTTAGGCTTGGTAAAAACCACTGGCACTTGTTCTGACTGGCGGGCGCGGCTAAACCAAGCAGCGACGTTGGCAGCAAAAGCTAAGTCATCATCGCTAGCCTTTGCTCCGGGTTCTAACCGTAACAAGACATGACTACCGGGAATTTCTTGAGTGTGGAGCCATAAATCATAGTCATTGGCCGCCTTAAATGATAGGGCTTCGTTTTGGTTGTTGTTACGGCCTACCCAGACTTCAGTGCCGTCAGGTGTTTGACACTTATAAAAATTAGGCAATTTTTCTGAGCGTCCGCGTCCTGAGTGTTTGGTCTGACGTTGATAGGGATCATCGACATAGCTCTGCTGCACCAGCTCATCTCGGATTTCTTCTAGGGCAGAGAGATCGTCAGGATCGCGATAGGCCGCTGTCTGACTTAGAGCAGCCTCCACCTGTTCGAGATAATGCAGCTCGGCTTCTACTTCCTCCAGTAAGGGCATCACCGCATCACGGGTACGCCTGAGTTTTTGATGCCGCTTATAAAAAGCTTGGGCATTTTGCACAGCATTTTTTTCAGGATTGAGATCCAAAGTGACGGGGTCACCTGACTCAAAATCCTGTAGCTGAATCGACGACATGCCCGGTGTCCATTCATGTAGATAGGCCATTAATAAATCGGCCTTAATGCGATACTGGTCAGCCTGGTCAGAATCATCCAAACGCTGATGAAAGTTTGCAGCTTTTTGACGAAGCTTACCGGTAAGATTTTTTGTTTTTTGGGTGAGCCGATGATGCAGCTGAGAAAAAATCTGCTGATTCAGCTGGTTGGTGTAGTACGTATCTAGTAGTTGTTGAATTGACCCTGCTATCGGTTCTCCAGCCCAACCCAGTACCGTATATCCTTGGGGTGTTAGCGCGGGTTGAAAGTCATTTTTTTCTAGGCATTGAAGCCAGCTCTGCCACTGCACATAGAGCCGCTGCCAATCATCAGCCGCTAGACTATCGGTGGTTTGAGTTGGCTCTAGCTGGGCCGCCCTACTCAGCTGTTTTGCCAAAGCGGTGCTGAGACCGCTGTAGCTTTTCACCATCATTTTGCTGAGTTTACCGGGCACCAAGCTAATCCGTTCTTGCCAATCGGTGAAGGGGTCGTCGAGGCGGGGAAGTGTACCTACAATTGTTGGCGGTGGTTGATATCGCCCCCCAGTGCGAATAGTGCGCACACTGGATTGTTGCTCATTGACTTGATGGGCCGCGGTCACAATCTCTTGATGAGAATTTGTTAATAAAACATTGCTGTACTTTCCCATGATCTCTACATACAGATGCCATTCGGCCGCTTCATCGGGGCGGCGGGCAAACTGGAGATCAATAGCCCGTTCCCAAGGAGCCAGAAAGTCAATTTTGGTGAGCGCTAGACCGCTAAATTGATGCTTAAGCTGTTGGCTAAAAGTAAAGGTATCAGGGCGTTTAGGGGGTGCAGCTCCGATGTGTATGCGCGCAGCCTGAGGATGCCAGGAAATTGTCAGCCAGCCACGTCGATCAAATGTCCGTAAACCAAGACAAACAGTGTTACGATCTGTTTGCACAACCTGTTCACAACGAGCGGGCAACCATTCGACGGTTAGCTCGTTGCAAACGGCTCTAAGGGTTGTTATGTCAACCGGCTGCACTATTTATCCTCTGATATTAACGAATTTGCCAGTTTATGGGAAAATTCGGTGATTTTCATTTTTTCGTCTCTGGGAGACGAACAGTCTGAAGCTTAGTAATTCGCGACAAATTCCTCATTCTCAATGATTAAGCCTTGTTTTTCTCATGTTTATTCTCTATTTTTTTCGTTAACATTTCGGTACTAGGATTTAGACAATTTACACACTTAATAGGTCGCTCCGCTACGGCTATTAGCGGTTGCAATTTTCTTGAGCCTATGCTTCAGACCATCGCTTGCAAACCTATGGATATTAAGCTTATCAACATTGGCTTTGGCAATATCGTATCTGCTAATCGGGTAGTCGCTATTGTCAGCCCCGAATCTGCCCCCATCAAGCGCCTGATTGGTGATGCCCGTGATACCGGCCAGCTCGTCGACGCCACCTACGGTAGACGGACCCGTGCTGTGATCGTAACCGACTCAGATCATGTGATTTTATCGGCACTGCAGCCTGAGACCGTTGCCAACAGGTTCATGATCAATAAAGAGAATGGTGACTAAGCACATGCAGTTTGTTTGGCCCTTTCCCTTTGATCAAGACTAGAGCGGTTTACACTAAAGACATTAGTAATGCCAACGAGATTGCCTTTATTAGATGTCTGTTAATTCCGCTCGTCCACCCGCCTTAGACAAAATTGTTAAACGTTTTCAGCGGATTCAAGATCCACGACGTCGCTACGAACAACTTTTATGGTACGCGAAGCGTTTGGAGGATTTCCCTGACGATGCCAAGACAACAGAAAACAAGGTTAAAGGGTGCGTGTCTCAGGTGCATATCATTGCGATCGCAGATGAAGATGGCAATGTGAGCTTCCAGGGTGATTCGGATGCCCAAATCACCAAGGGACTGGTGGCTTTACTGATTGAGGGTCTCAAGGGGTTATCACCACAGACCATTGTGGACTTAGAACCCGACTTTATTAAAGATACTCAGCTTGACGTTAGCCTCACGCCGTCACGCGCCAATGGGTTTTACAACATCTTTAAGATGATGCAGCAAAAGGCAATGGCACTCATAAAAGAAGGTTAGCCCCTACAAAATTCCATATGACGGATTTGTAGGGGCGTTCCATGGAACGCCCCTACAAAATTAAGAATAAAAATCCGCAGCAAATTCATCGCTGTAAAAATCATCTGTATCCCCATCGGTTTCTGAGGATTTGGCACCAATGCCAAAGGCGGCCAAAAGCCCCGCATTCTCAGCGGTTGAGTCGAGCACGTTGGCCTGCAGCTCGTGCCATATTGGGGCCGCTGTAGTCAATAGCTGCCGACCTTTAGGTGTCGCTTTAAGGGATTGACTGCGTTTATCTTTGCCAGGTCCAATATCAATCCAGCCGTGCTTGTACATCCGCTCAATAGTGCGACTCACGGTGGATTTTTCCATGCCCAGCATCTGCCCCAACTGACCTGGTGTGATCGGGCCTCGGGTAACAATAGTGGCTAAAATATTGAGCTGATTTACAGTGAATCCTAGAGGACGAAGCGCTTCGTCATACAGACGAGTCACCATGCGATTAATCTGTCGCAAACGCATCGCAATACAGTCACTGGTCATCTGACGCGCGATTTCTTTGGGAGTACCGTAGGCTGACGTCATAGCTAGCTCACAAACTGCTAGTTGTATATTCAACCATCTGTGGCTGAACCCAGCAAATATAGGTTTGCGCCACAGCTGACACTATTAGCGATCGCTAAAAATCATTAACAAATGTATCTATGCTGTCAGGCTGGCTATTCTGCCGTAGCGCCCAGCAATCGTTGCATTTAACCCAAAAGTCAGCATTTATATAAGACACTTTTCTTAATAGTCGGTAATATTTACTTAGTACGTAATTGTGGCGAGGCCCCATGGACATCCTTGACGTCAATATGGCCGATACCTTATGGATTGGGCTGATTGTAGGTCTGGCCTCATTGGTACAGAGCCTGACAGGGTTTGGTTTTGCGCTAGTGGCAGTCTCATTACTGCCATTTTTTATGGACCTGCAGCTAGCGGTAACCCTGGTTATCGCGGTGGGGATGATGAGCAATATTGCCCTTTGGTGGTATTACCGGGATAGTTTTGAATGGTCGCGTATTGTTCATTTAGCAGCGGCAGCTCTGATGACCATTCCCATCGGTGTGGTCGGTTTGCACTACGTACCAGAGCACTTGGCGCTGCAAATGCTAGGGGTGATGGTCTTAGCCTATGTGGGTTACTCGTGGCTACAGCTGTCGCTGCCTGAACTCACCGGACGTTCCTGGGCCTATGCCTTTGGGGCAGCTTCAGGAGTTTTGACTGGCGCATTTAATATTGGCGGCCCGCCCATTGTCATCTACGGTAACTGCAACCAGTGGAGTCCTCAAGAATTTAAGGGGAATCTGCCAGGTGTTTTTTGTGTGCTGTCATTTGCTGCGATCGCAACCCATCTCTGGCAAGGGGACTTTAACGACGACCTGCTAACTCAAGTCGGCTACGCCACCCCGTTTTTTGTCGCTGGCCTAGGGTCAGGCATCTGGCTATCTAAATACATAGACGCCAACAGCTTTCGCCAGGCTGTTCTAGTGCTGCTGAGTGTTATCGGCTTAAAGCTACTGCTTTAATTAGTCTCTTCGTCCTCGGGGGCAGCTTCAGGGGCTGCGTCATCAGTTTCATCGGTGATGATTTCCACCTCTGGCAAGGCTTCAGGGGTAGTCTCAGGCTCTGTCTCAGGCGCTAAATCTGTTGACTCTGTCGGTTCTATTTCTACAGGCTCCACATCAAAAGGGGGGTTATCCCTCAGGTCTTCGCGCAGCGATTCGCCCAGGCTGGGTTCTGTCTCGGAGTCGTCGACACCCTCTGGTGGGTTATCTGCACTAAGTCTGGCCACCTCCCCAAGAAAATAGTCCTCACGATAGTTAAGAGACTCAGAGAAAGCCAGTCCGGCACGAAATGCAATCAGGGCATTTTCAGTATCGTCAATGCTCAGATACAGCTGCCCCAAACGATCATAAGCCTCTAAAATACCGTGCTGGTTATAGGCTTGCTGCTCAGCCCGCACCAGCAGGTTATACATTGTTAGGGCTTCATTGGTCAGCCCCTGCTCAGCGTACAAATTACCGAGATCTTTGAGCACAGTGCTCACATGGCCATAGAGCTGTAGACTCTGGGCCGTAACATAGGCCAAGTTGTAATATTCAAGCGCCTCGGGATACCGCTCAATAGCTCGAAAATTGCGGGCCATATCAATTCCAAGGGGAGGCTCCCGGTCATTCTGCCCGGTGGTTCTATAGAGTCTCAGCAGCTCAGCTTGGGCCGGTATCGCCTGGCCATAGTCTTTAGCTTGTTGGTAGCTATAGATTAAATCTGTCAGATGCTGGGTGTGCTCTAGCGTATTCCCCTCAGTTTTTGAACTGTCTGCCAGCTGGGTGAACAGCTGAGCTGCATTATCAAAGTCAAACCACTGCAGGTAGTGGCCGGCCAAAACCACTACCCAGCTTTGCTGAGTGGTTAGATCAGCCGCTGTCATCTCAACTAGCTGCTGATAAAGTTCGGTTGAGGTATCTCGCATCCGCAATACCTGAGCAATGGCGGCAATCGTTTCCACCCGCTCTAGAGATGCCGTCGCCTTTTCTGCTTCCCAAATGCGCTCTAGCCGCACCGACAGTAGCCGCACCTCTTGCGATCGCTGAGCATTCCACGCCTGCTGACCAATCCGGCCCAGCGCCTCTAGCTCAACTTCCAAGCCAAATACACGCCGCAGCTGCACCTCCCGCATCCAAAGCTCAAACGCCGCATCGGGTTGATTGGCCAGCAACAATTCCCGAGCCTGGGCATCCATCTCAAACAGTGCCAGCTCTAATGTATAGAGTTCCAGCGGGCTAAGGGGCCGGTCCACCACCGGGGTGGGCAGTAGCGGATCGCGCGGCTCTGCCTCTAACGGATTGGTTAAAAAAGCATCCAGCAGTACTGGATCTAGCCGCTGGCCATAGGCCGGCAGCGACATTAGCATCAAAGCCACTAAGCCCCCTGCTAACCGCCTACCTAAGCCTTCAAACCACAGCTGCTTTCGTAAACCAAAATAAACACTCATTTACAGAACTTCGTACTCCCGCTGCTTTGCGACCGTGAGCGGGCGTCTGTGCTGTAATCTTAAGATCTTGTATATTTTTTTGACGCTGCTATTCCTCGGAAAGGCTCAACTGAAAAGGCATTGCCACACAGCATGTCAATCAGATCGAGAGATTTCCATACAGACAACAGCAGCAACTCTTTTAGCCAGCGAGGGCTGGCTGTCTAACCATAACAAATCTGTTACCTATGTCCTCAAATGTAGCAACCCGCACTATTCGGATTGGTTCTCGTAAAAGTCAGCTTGCCCTGGTGCAAACCCACTGGGTGCAAGGTGAGCTACAAAAACGCTTTCCTGAAATTAACTTTGAAGTTAAAACAATGGAAACCCAAGGGGACAAAATTCTAGATGTTTCTCTGTCTAAAATTGGCGATAAGGGCCTCTTTACTCAAGAACTAGAGGACGACATGCTGAATGGCACGGTCGACTTTGCCGTTCACTCCCTTAAAGATTTACCCACTCGTCTGCCAGAGGGTTTGATGTTTGGCTTCGTCACCGATCTAGAATACCCAGCCGATGCCCTTGGTGTGAATGAAAATTATGCGG
>JBHJIV010000113.1:0-8206 GCA_050043105.1 Leptolyngbyaceae cyanobacterium
CCGCCGCAAAACATCTAACTCCAATTGGTTAAGCCGATTGTGGCAACATCTTAATCAGCCCATTGGCAAATCCCAACCAACCCAAAAAAATACACAAAAGTTAGCTACTCCGTCTAAAGCTATAGTGCCATCGACAACTCCTGTTAGCAATATTAGCGCGCTACCCACAGCACCAACGCCAGAGCAGATTTGGGAAGCAGCCGCCGCCTCAGTATTGCCAGAAGTAACGGTAAAAGACTCCAAACAGTCATCACCGCCTGTAAAACAGGCTGCTAAGCCGAATAATCCTAATAGTTTATCGAAACAAGAGACAGAACCTTTAAGGTCGAGTGATTCCTTTAAAGAAGCAACCCTGCGGGTATCTGTTAACCACCTCGAACATCTCAATCACACCATTGGTGAACTTTTAACTCAGCAAAATCGACAGGCACTTTACAATGAGCGCATGGCTACAGCGATGAAAACGCTGTTCACTCGTCTGGGACAACAACAACAACAGCTGCACAGGCTGCAGCGCCATACCCCCCACACTTCGAGGTCTGTTCATCCAACACCGAAAATATTGACTGAGCAGCTATTTGATACCCTAGAGTTAGAGCACTACAGTGAACAGCAGCTACTTGTTCAAGCATCCTTAGAGACAATGGTACAGCAAATGGAAAGTGCTGAAGCCATAGAGTTATTTATACGACAGAATGGTCAAACCTTGGAGAAACAACAGCGACTGGTTAATGACCTGCGCGAGACTATTCTAGAAGCTCGGATGCAGCCACTCAGGAGCTTATTGCAGCGATTTCATCAGGTGTTAACTCGATTGTCAACCCAGTATGACAAACCAGTATCTCTCGTAATTCAAGGTGAAGATATTCTCGTTGATAAAACCATTGTGGAGAAACTGTATGATCCGTTATTACATCTAGTACGTAATGCCTTTGACCATGGCATTGAAAAGTCTGAAGTTCGCCAACAGCAAGGCAAGCTCAAAGAAGCACAGATTCAACTATCTGCTAGTCAAACTAGTCGTTACCTCGTTATCAAGGTTCAAGATAATGGTCAAGGTCTAAATCTTGAAGCGATTCGTCAAAAAGCTGTGGAGAATCATCTGATTACGATGGTAGAGGCGCAACAGCTAACTTCGGATAAAATCAGTGATTTAATTTTTGAACCCGATCTATCCACAGCAGCTCAGGTGAATGACCTTTCGGGGCGGGGTGTTGGTTTAGATGCGGTTCGGGCTCAAATGCAAATGTTGCGAGGTACAGTGACTGTGGTCTCGCGCGCAGGAAAAGGTACCTGTTTCACCTTGAAAATTCCCGCCAATTTGACCATTTCTAAACTGTTACTCTGTCAATCAGGAGGGAAACTGTATGCCCTAATGACAGATATGATTGAACAAATTTTAATACCAAAATCTGGACAGTTAAACACTCGAAACAATAGAAAAGTATTAAGTCTTGAAGTTGAGGGTAAAGTTCAACTTATTCCAGTTTTTTCTCTGTCAGGGAGCCTAACCTATAATGCCTTACTACCTGAGGCTCACTGGCAAGAGACGAACAAAATTTCAGACGTTCCATGTCCGATGGTTTTAATACAGCATAAAAATCGCCTTGTGGGGCTAGAAATAGACCAGCTGCTAGGAGAGCAAGAGTTGGTGATCCGCTCCTTAGGAGATATGTCGATACTTCCAAGCGATATTTATGGCTGTAGTATTCTCCCCGATGGACGTCTTAGTCTGGTGGTAGACAGTGTTGAGCTAGTACTGAAAATGCTTAAGGAGTTTTCTGGGCAGCAGAGTAAAGCTGCCGCCAGCGAAACGCTGAAAATATCCCAAAGCTTACCATTGCCTCCAATCACACCCAAGCAATCCATTCTGATCATGGATGACTCGATCACCGTGCGTAACACGCTGAGCCAAACTCTACAAAAAGCCGGTTATTTGGTACTCCAGGCGAAAGATGGTGCTGAAGGACTACAAAAGTTACAGCAGGCTAATGTAGATGCTATTTTGTGTGAGCTAGAAATGCCTGGCATGAATGGTTTTGAGTTTTTGAAAACCCGTCAGAAAAACCCTGCCCTTGACTCAATTCCAATCATTATGTTGACGTCTCGCACTGGAGTAAAACATCAGCGATTGGCTCAGGAGCTAGGAGCCAATCATTATCTAACAAAACCCTACCTGGCACCTCAGCTATTAGCCACATTAACTGAGGTTTTAACTCAACATCTTAAAGCTGAATCTCTAGAGATATCAAAGAGCAATCATGGATAACACCACCTCGAAGGTCGCAAAAATTATTACCTTCAAAGTAGCTGACCATTGGTTCGCCCTGCCTATGGATACGGTGCTAAAAATTGTGAACTGCCCATCTCCAGACAAAGGAGGTATTGTCAACTTGGGTATGGTGCAACTAGGTGCACACACAATTCATTTATTGGATTTATACAACACATTTGGCTTCGGTACTAACGCAACATATCCAGACCAAACTCCGTTCTTACTAGTGCTACGTGGCACTCAACAAAAATTGTGGGGTTTCGCACTGGAGAATGCTCCCGATTTGCTCGATCTTCCCCATACTATTTTTAAATCTGTGTCAACAGATAAACGCTTTACTTCTAAAAAGCAGTGGATTAGCCACATAGCCATCATCTCTGAACAGGATATAAATCGTACTTTGTTACTCTTAGATTTGAAGGCTATTTTTCAGAATGAAATTGTTGCAGTTTGAGAAATGCCTGATATTTATGGTTCTTGAATTAATGAAGCAGTCAGGTTAGCTCGTCTTTGAAATACGGCTTTCATCTTTCTGACTGTCACAGCTCCACAAAATTTCATTTATAGCAATCTACATGAATGCATTTGGCAGATTGTGCCGCACAAGGCTTTTACTATCTAAAGCTTTCAGCGATCACCAAGATCGTGAACTATGTGTGCAAAGCTATAGCTGATCAATCAGGTTGTTTTTGGCGATGGGCACGAGGTGGTAATGATGGGTTTGCGATCGCATTAAGACCCTCAGCTCTAAGTTTTATAGAGTCATCACTATCTTGACAATCCGGTCAAGATAGTAGCTCAGCTTTGTCAGAATATGATTGACTGAACGTAAGCGAGGATAAAAGATTATACCTATCCTGCTGTGTCGAGGTTTTGTTACAGCCAGTCCTGCTGCACATGGGACAGTGCTACCTAGGCAGATATGCAGAATCTATTGATCCACAGCAGCTATCTGCGTGCCAGGCTACTATGTACGGGTTAAGGATGTAGAGCGTTTCGGCACTGCTAGGTCCGACTCTCATTTTGCTCATACCCATGTCATCTAGCTTAAAAGATTCAATATGTGAGGTAGTAACGCCTGGTTATATTCAGGAACGTCGTACAGCTGTCTTTCTAGTGTTGTCAGGGCTGTTTTTAGGTACCCTGGGAATGCTAAACATTCTGGGCATTAGTCGGTTTGTCAAAATTTTTACCTGGAATGATGTTGCCGTAACGGTCGCTATCGGTGCATTACCTTATCCACTAACGTTTTTATGCACTGACCTAATCTCAGAATTGTATGGGCGGAAGCAGGCAAATCAGGTTGTTTGGGTTGGGTTGTTGCTTAATCTATGGATTGTTTTCATTGTTTGGTTAGGGGGTATCCTACCCGGCTTCGAAACAATTGATCCGATTACGGGAGACGTTGTACGCGATGCCGCTGGTCGTTTGCCTATATTTTTTGAAATTCGTAATCTTACATTTGGTACGGTAACGGCTTCAATGATTGCTTACCTAACTGCCCAATTTGTGGATGTACAGCTCTTTCACTTTTGGAAAGAGTTAACTCAAGGTAAGTATCTGTGGCTACGTAACAACGGCTCAACGCTGATTAGTCAGCTGGTCGATACATCTGCTGTAGTACTGATTACTCATTTTTTGGCAGGGGTTTTGCCGATTGATCCAGCTCAAGGTTTATGGCCTCAGCTCTCTCTCTTTATTGGATACGGCTATATCTTTAAGCTGGTTGCAGCGCTACTGGATACTGGGCCGTTCTATCTGTGTGTGTACTGGTTGTCAAAATATCTCCACTTAGAGTCTCCGGTTTTCCAATCCTCGTTAGAACAGAAAGAACTGACTGCCAACAGGGAGGTGTAATGACTGGTAACGTAGCTTCTTGAAAGTTTGAGATGAACAACTTATTGTCACCATAAGAAACAGTGGGTTGGTTTATGCTTTTGCCAAACAACAAGCATTTGATCGCTTGGCACTTTTCTACGATTGCTGGCTTCCCTCAGTTTTTTATCAGGCTACCCATAAACGTCTGCTAGAGTGTGCTGAGCTGCCTGAAAACGCTAATGTTCTTGATATTGGTTGTGGCACTGGGCGTTTGCTTAACCGTAAACATCAACATCTGTTAGGTGTCAATTTACTGACGATTTTTGTCAAACCACATCTCTCTTCATAATGTGGGCTTTCTGGACAACTTTGCTGTTACGCTTTACCTGCTTCGAACCCGACTCAGATATCCTAAAAAATTAGCGATTTGTGCTGTAGCTGTTGTAGAACACATTGATCAAAACAAATTTGAAAATTGTTAAAGATAGTCAAATCTGTGTCTTTTATCTTATTTAACGATGTGCCTTGTAACTCTCAGTTTGCAGCTGTTCCTATTTGTCCATATGGTGTTGGTTCTTCGTTACAATACCTCACTGGCTGTTCTGTTGATCCGTATATCATTCAAGGTATGTTTGAGCAGCTTATTCCCCAAGAGGATTACATCAGCTGTTTCGATTTTTTAGACGGGGCACTGTCAGAACCTATTTGGAATTCCGATGAGACCGCACTGATGGTGAACGTAGAACTGACGAGATATACCTATACCTTTAATCTATCCCCAACTGTTTCCTCAGATGCATCACCATAGCAGGCAGATTAGAGGATTAAGTTTGTGCCGACACGGCTAGGTGACCTATCGAAAATTAGGGTTTGTGCTTATATGTTGTCCAATGTATTGAGATACATACTGTTCATATATGTGTAGTTTGTGTGTGGTCAGTCGATGGAAGATATGGAAAACAATGCCTGTTGGTTTTCTGTGAAGGGTCTGTGTTTGATTGTGCCTAGTTGTGATTATTCTGTATGAGCAGTAAGAACAGGCTGAATTGATTTGAAAACCGAATGAATATATTTATTGTCTGTATTTGTACGGTTTTTCTATGGATTTCCCTATGTTTGCGGGCAAGCTGCGTTTTAGATAAGCGCGATGCTGTCTGGGTCTAGCGAGAAAAACAATAAACTGCAACCGCCAAGTGGGTTGAAATATTTTCTTTTTATAGGAAACTATTAGTCACATTTGGCAGTCTATGCAATAAGTTAGGTAATTATCGGTGCAGTATTTCTCCGTAAAGCTTGCATTGAGGTTGCTGCGGTAGTGGAAAGGACGGAGCTAAAGCTTTGGTCTGGTACTGCCTGGGGACTATTGTGGTTTTGCTTGCCTGGGTATTAGGTGTATCTTCTCATCGGTTCTTTATTATCTCATTAAGTTTATTCGATGAGTTAAGGCGAGTCATGGAGCGACTATTGCAGCGGTGGTATAACGCTATAAAGATGGTTGTTCAGGTGTCATCTCCTTTCACCGATAGACCTTAGGTTGACAGGCGAATTGTTTCGTTTATAGATGTCGGACGCCTGTTCTTTCTTTCAACCTCAGTTGTGAATGTTCTTGTATTAGTAGTAAGGTAGCCCTCTGAAAATCATGCAGTACCAAGCTTCGGTCGTCACTTCAGACCATAATTTCGAAGATGCTTATCCAACATCGCCAACTCTGACTACCGACAAAACTGCTACGGTCAATATTATAGATGTCGACATTGATAACCTTTCGCGAGAAGAGTTGTTAGAGCGTCTGGATACTGACGGCGGTGTTGTTGTGACTCCCAACGTAGACCACTTAATGAAGCTGCAGCATGATGAAGAGTTTCGCGACGTTTATAGCGCTGTGGACTATCGTGTTTGCGATAGTAAGATTTTGATGTACGCTGCCCAGTTTTTGGGTACGCCTCTCTGTGACAAGATTTCAGGCTCTGACTTGTTGCCTTGGTTCTGTGACCATAACCGTGATAATCCTGATGTCAAGATTTATCTGCTCGGTGCAGCTCCTGGGGTTGCTGAGTTAGCGCAGCAGCGGATCAATGCACGTATTGGTCGTGAAATTATTGTTGAGTCGCACTCTCCCACCTATGGCTTTGAGAATAGCCCTGAAGAGTGTGAGGCAATTGTGGAGCGTATTCGTGCTTCGTCCGCTAATGTATTGGTGGTCGGTGTTGGTGCGCCTAAGCAGGAAAAGTGGATTGTTAAGCACAGAGATAAGCTGCCTAACATTAAGACGTTTTTAGCAGTTGGTGCTGCAATTGACTTTGAGGCTGGACATAAGCCTCGTTCTCCTGAGTTCGTTACTGAACTCGGGCTAGAGTGGCTGTATCGCACTATGTCTGAACCTAAGCGCTTATGGCGACGCTATTTGATCGAAGACATGCCATTCTTTAAGCTGCTCTTTCAGCAGTGGTGGGTTGCTAGAAAACAGCGTAAGTCGGCTTAGAAATTAATGTAAGACAGCTGTAGGCTACGGCTGTCTTAACTAATGCATTTTCATTACGGCTAAAGTCCTCGGATGTGACATACCATCCGAGGACTTTTTTGGGTGTTCTAAGGGGCGCTATTGCTGATGTCTTGAGGTGAGTTAAAGGTTCTCTATGTAGGCGTCTTGACCCTGCAAATTGCGTAGGGATGGTGAGACCTGATTGATAATGTAGGGAAATTGACCTGTAACTAAAGGGACGATCAAGCGGCTGGGTTCAGGTCCTTCAAGCGCTGATAGGGTGGCTTTAGCAGTTGCGATCGCATCGACCCCCTGCCATCGAGTCAACCAAATCTGAACCTTTGTTTGCCCTGCAGTATTTTTATCGGTATCAAGGTCAATCACCATGCGTTGAGCAATTCCTGTCTTTAGCACCGCAAATGATTGAGTCATAACTGCTGTATTGACTGTATCTTCACGTAGGCTGCCAAAGCTTTGGGCATCTCCCCAAATCAAAAGTTTGTCTCCTACACGGGTGGTTGTACCACCTTGGGTTGCCGTCACAATCGCTAACACCACAGGTGACTTAGAAAGTTGCTCTAAGAGGTAAGAAAACAGTTCTACTGAATTCGATCTAGTCTTAATCTGCATCATATATGAACTCAGCGCTCTAACCGAGCGCTACTATTGGGTGGTTAATTGGGGCTGTTGACTTCCTGCTTGTGGCTGACTGTAAAGTTATATGAAGTTACATTATGGCAAGCAAACTTGAAAAAGACAGCCATAGGGGACTGTTCAAAAAGCTGACCTTACCGCCCTCTTTGTATTTTTCATATAGGACATGGGACAGACAGCAAAAAATATTGGCATTATTGGCGGTGGTCAACTGGCCTGGATGATGGCACCTAGCGCGAAGGACCTAGGGATCAAATTGACTGTGCAGACCCCCAGCCAATCTGATCCCGCTGCGGCCATTGCTGATCATGTGGTACTGGGGGCGGTGGCTGATGCCGATAAGACTGCGACTATGGCTAAACAGTGTGACGTGATTAGTTTTGAGAATGAGTTTATTGACTTACCCGCACTGCAGACCCTGGAAAGTCAAGGCACTCAGTTTTATCCTCAGCTGCGCTGTTTGAAACCGCTATTGGATAAGTATGACCAGCGTCTCTACTGTCAACATATTGGTTTACCATCACCAAAATTTGTCACCCTAAACTCAAAAGATGATTTGTCACGATTCGAGGACAGCATAGCCGCGGTAGGATTGCCCCTGGCGCTTAAAACTCGTCGTCATGGGTATGACGGTCAGGGTACTTTTATTTTGCAAGACCAGGACACCGTGCGCTCTACCTGGGCAAAGCTTGGATATCAGCCTATTTTGCTAGAGGCATTTGTCCCGTTTGAACGAGAACTGGCGATTATGGCAGCTCGTTCTCAGACTGGAGAGGTTGCTCTGTATCCTACTGTCGAATCCCAACAGATTGATCAAGTTTGCCGTCGGGTAATTGCGCCAGCTGATGTTAGCGAGGCTGGCAAGCTGCAGGTGTCCCTCATTGCGACGTCTCTTATATCCCAGCTGGCTGTGGTGTGGAGTTTTTGCAGCGAGCTATTTTTAACTGCTGACGTTCAGGTCTTGATTAAAGAGATTG
>JBHJIV010000114.1:0-8682 GCA_050043105.1 Leptolyngbyaceae cyanobacterium
TGACGATATTAGGTCCTGGTTCACTCATTGCTGCTACTGCACCTCAGAAGACTAGAAACCGCAATAAGCCATATTTTGTAGAGACACCACGCAATTATACAGTGGGGAGTTTGACTGTAAATGTGCTGCCTCTACGCAACTCACTTTCAACCCAGAGATTGCCACCATGGGTGTTGACAATCGTTTTTGCGATCGCAAGCCCTAACCCTGACCCCGACTGATAATGGGCTCTCGCTCGTTCAGCCCGCCAAAAACGATCAAATATCTTGTCTAAATACTGTTGCTCAATACCGATGCCTGTATCCGCAACCTGTATCAAAACATGGTCAGATTTTTTGTTTAGCGATAGGGTGATAACTCCTTTGGAAGGCGTGTAGCGCAGCGCATTGCTAATTAGATTGCTGATTAGACTTTTAAGATGGGCTGCATGACCCAAAACTTTAGCCGGTTGTAAAGGTTTACAGCATAGTTTAATCTCTTTTTCTAGCGCTACCACCTCAAATTCATGAGCTAAATCCTCAATCACTTCATCGATAGGTATCAGTCTCCAATCGGCTTTGGCTGCTGTCCCAACAGCATCGAGACGGGTCAGTAACAACAAGTCATCAACTAGCTGGTTCATCTGACGAGAAGCATCTGTAATTAAGTTGACTTTCTGAATGTCGTCAGCAGACGTCTGCTCATCTGCTAGAATCTGCACCGCCCCTTTAATAACAGTTAATGGGGTCCGTAGCTCATGGGCGGCATCCGATGTAAACTGTTGTAGCTGATTTACGTTGGTAGCCAATGGCGACAAGGCTTGAGCCGTTAACCAGTTGCCACATAAAATTGTTAAACTCAGAGCTAAAATAACCCCAATTCCTAGAGCTAGTCGAATATTCTGTAGCGCGTTTTCGTTACTCTTAGTGGATACGGTCGCCCGCACATAGCCTAGTAGCATAGGCTCATTCCCTGATAAATATACCGGTAGCGTATACGACCACTGATCAGGACCAGAGTGCAGAATTCCTTCTGGTGGAATATCAACCTGTAGCGATGAACCGATATTCAAAATACCTTCTTTTACCAGAAGAATACCTCGCCGATTAAACCATTCGATATTCTGAGCACTTGAATAAACACTATCTTCTAAAGATTTTTTCTGGGCTGAGTCTTCTATCAGGTCATTGAGTGGTTCAGAGAGCTGTAGTTCTCCATTAACAGATCGTTGCAAATACTTTTTCTTTTTAGCCTGAATGGATTGAATCAGCTCATTATCTGCTGTCGCTAAGTCGCCTTCTTGACTTTGAAGTTCTCGATATTCGTCTTCAATAATCTCTAGGGCGTCTGCTGAAGATGTGGCCAGGCTCAGTAAATGCTCTTTCAGCTGTTGATTTAGCTTATATGAGATAACTTGGTAGGTAGAAAAAACAAAGGCCGTCAGAATAACCGAAACAACGCCAAAGTAGGAGATAGCTAGACGTAAACGCAGTTTACGAAAAGCATGACTGTCTATGGGGTTCGCTGGCGAATTCCATTTCATGCTAATACTTTGGATTCATCCGATATCCAACACCATAGACGTTCTCGATAATATCTGCAGGGGCACCGGCTTTTTTTAGTTTCTGGCGAATACTTTTGAGATGAGTTTTAACAACATCCTTTCCGGGAGAGTCATCAAAGGTCCATACGGCTTCAATGATATTGTCGTAGCTGAGGATGCGATCGCCACTTCTCACAAAAAGTTCAACGAGTGAGTATTCCTTAGGGGTTGACGAGATTGGGTTTTGGTCATAGACAATTTCATGCTTGGCTGTATCTATTTCCAGCAGGCCCCATGAGAGTGTGGTGCTAGCAATCGGTATCTGACTTCGCCGTAATAGCGCTCGAACACGAGCTAATAGCTCTGGAATATCAAAGGGTTTGACAACATAATCATCAGCCCCGACGTCAAGCCCCTGAACCTTGTCAGAACTCTTGTCTCGGGCCGTTAACATCAATATAGAGGTTGAATTTCCCTGATCACGCAGCTGTTTACAAACGGCAAGGCCATCCAGTTTTGGCAACATCCAGTCAAGAATCAGCAAATCGTAGTGGGTGGCATCAACACATGTCAATGCTAGCTCACCGTCTTCCACAACATCTACGGTGTAGTTTTGCTTACATAAACATTCTTTAACGATTGAGGCAATCCGCAGATCATCCTCAACTACCAGGATTTTCATTGGTTCTTGGCACGCTGGATGCTTTGACTAATATAGCTTGTGTCTAAGCAAACAGAGGTCGTGATGGTGGGTTTATAGTTCTGTCCTTCTGAGTCCCATGGCTACGGCTTTGCAAAGCTTCACAAACGTCAGTCACTTCATTTAGGTGAGCTATGGTGGAGTAATACAGCTGCTGCAGTATGCGTCTTAGAGCCTCGGTGTAAGAATAAGATCGTTGCGCCATATTGCTGATCTACAGTAAATAGCGCTGTATAGATAGATTATGTACTTTAGAGTGGTTAGCGTACACCAATCACGTGTCATGTAAACTTGCCTGGTGCGATCGCCTTGGCAAAGGTTGATCTGCCTAACTCAAGGGATAAATTGGGATAGATGGTTGGGGACATTATATTCTCGCTACTGCTCGGATTAGCAATGGCAAAAAGCTAGTGCGCATGTACATCTCATGATTAAAAAACAAGTATTTAATAAGGTTACCTCACCCTATATTCAACTCTTTTTAGTCCTAGGGCTATTGGCCATTGGCGTGAGTGGTTGCAGATTTAACTCTAAGATATCTGGTACTTCCACCCCCCGAGAGAATGACCCTCAAACGGAGCTCGCTGAAGCCGAACAGAATCTAGTGCATATGAATCTAGATGAGGAGGGTGTTGCTTTGCGGGGATACGATCCAGTTGCTTACTTTATAGAAGGTGAGCCAGTAAAAGGTCAGGCAGTTTACAGTTTTGTCTGGAAGGAAGCAACTTGGTACTTTGCAACTGCTGAGAATCGAGATCTATTCAGCGATGAACCTGAAAAATATGCACCTGCAAATGGCGGCTATTGTACCTTTGGTATTGTTTTGGGAAAAAAGTTTGATGGTGATCCAAAAGTTTGGTCTGTGATTAAGTCTCGTTTATATGTTTTCCTCAATGAGGACGTCCAGCAAAAGTTTTTACTAGATAGTACAGGGAATCTTCAAAAAGTTGCTGCCAACTGGCCCACCATTCAATTTAAATCCCCTGAGGAACTTTAAGCCAAACCTATTCGGCTCTGCCTCATGATTCGGCAAAGACTAAAGTTTCTCTCTCAATTTTCTTCCTTTGCAGTGGTTGCCTTAGCAGCTACCGCAACGTTGGCATTTCTAAATTTTCAAGATCGAGCGCAAAATAATGCTCTGATTCAAGAACAAGAGCGACTTCTTTTGGTTAAAGATCGCTTGAATCAGATGGAGTCATCCATGCTCATGGTGCGATTGGATGAATTCAGGATTAATCAAGTTCAAGATTCTTCGAATTCTTCTGAGTTTGCGGACCAACTTAATCAAGCAAGGCAGATTGCAAATCGTTTACTTGAAACCTGTAAAGGGAATAAGTATGAGGAGATTGTCGACTCCCTTGAAAAGTTTCTGATTATTATCGATAAATATGAGCATTCGGTTAATAAAACTCTAGAAATTCAGTCTCGTATTGTTGCGGACGATGGGACGGGAATCTTAGCTGAACTCCAGACCGTTAAGGGTCGCATTCAATCTGGACTTGACACTTCTGACAAACAATTTCTGATTTCAAAGTTCTTTCAAATGCAGCTGTATGAACGGGACTTCAGTAGCACCTTAGATATGCGTCTGTCAGATCGCCTGGTGAATCAAGTTACTGAGCTAGAACAAGCCATAATCAGGTCTGAATTTATAGATCCTGCTTCTTTCGAAGCATTTCTACTAGATGAAGTTCAACAATATCGAGAGCTAGTTGTTGAATTAATGTACAGTACGGTCGAGCTAGAACTCTCTATGGCTGAGGCTTCTTTGCAATTTGATCGAATTGCTCCTAATATTTCTGACAGTCAGCAAGAAGTCAATAATTTACTGAATGCGTCAACTGACAAGCTTCAATCTCAACGACAGATTTCTAATTTACAAACTGTCCTCGTATTTACTGCTGTCTTTTTGCTGTTGATTACGTTTACCTTGCTACAGATTCGTAGTGCCCAATCGTTGCTCGTTCGTCTGAGACAATTAAAAACCGCTATGAATAAGGTGGCAGCAGGTCACTTTCAACATATAGGAGCACTCCCTAAGGGAAATGATGAGGTTGGGACCTTAGCCCAGAACTTCAAGGCGATGTCTACTCAAATTCAGAACCAATTTGAGACAATTCGTGAAGAGAAGAAAAAAGCGGAAGTGGCTAGCCAGGCTAAATCTCAGTTCCTAGCTAATATGAGTCATGAAATTCGGACGCCGATGAATGGCGTTGTTGGGACTACAAGCTTGTTAATAAATACTGATTTAAGTGTCGAGCAGCAAGAGTATGTTGACATCATTCAAAACAGTAGTGATAGCCTGCTAAGCATTATTAATGACATTCTTGACCTGTCTAAAATTGAATCAGGTTGTATGGTTCTAGAGGAGGCTTCTTTTGAACTGAAAAAATGTATTGAAGATGTTCTAGATCTTTTTGCAAGCGAAGCCTCTGAGAAGAACTTAGATTTACTGTATCAAATTGAAAGTGATATACACTCAACTATTCAAGGTGATGTGAATCGGTTGCGGCAAATACTAATGAACTTAGTCAGTAACGCTATTAAGTTTACTGAAAAAGGAGAGATTCTGATCTCAGTTAGTCTTAAGCAACCTGAACCATTAAAACCAGCAGACTTGAGAACGCCAGAAAATACTCAATCTGACGTTTCTGTAACGCTAGAGTTTTTAGTTCAAGATACTGGCATTGGCATTCCGGCCGATGGCATCCACAAGCTCTTCAAAGATTTTTCTCAAGTTGATAACTCTACGACCCGAAAATATGGAGGAACTGGTCTGGGACTGGCCATTTGTAAACGTTTGGTCGCTTTGATGGGAGGTGAAATTTGGGTGGTCAGTGAAGTAGATAAAGGCTCAACATTTCATTTCACTGTTCAAACCCAGTTGGCCGAAATACTATTCCAGACACATCGAGATCTGCAAGTTCCAGAACTTCAAGATCGCTGTGTATTGATTGTTGATGATAGTTATGCAAGCTGTGCTGTACTGGCAGAGCAATGTAGGCAATGGGGACTGAAATCAGAAACCGTACAATCAGCTCAATCAGCCTTAATGTGCTTAAGACGAGGACAACGGTTCGATCTGGCAATTATCGATGTGCAGATGCCGGAGATGGGTGGAGTGGAGCTTGCCCATCAGATTCGCACACTTCAGCTTAATCCTCCTTTGCCTTGCATTATGCTAGGAGTTGTCAATAAACCGCATAAGCAAGACGATTTATTTGCTGCTTGGTTAACCAAGCCTGTCAAATATATAAACTTGTTGAATGCTTTAACAGAGCTATTTAAAGTTCAACAGAACTCGCAACAACGTTCTGAAAATAAGCACAACAATCCCCATAAGATAATAAAATCTTTTTCCAAAAAATTGTACCCTTTATCTGAAACTCATGGACCTAAGAACCGGCCTTCTCTAAGAATTTTAGTGGCTGAGGATAACCCTGTTAACCAAGTGGTGGTGTTACGGATTTTGGCAAAGTTAGATTATTCAGGTGATCTTGCTACTAATGGTGTAGAGGTTTTAGAAGCCTTGGAACACCAGCACTATGACATTATTTTTATGGATCTGCAAATGCCTGAAATGGGAGGCTTAGAGGCAACCGAAAAGATTATTGAAAAATGGGGTGAAAATCATCCAACGATTATCGCTGCTACTGCTAACGTACAACAGGAAGATCAAGCGGCGTGTTTTGCCGCTGGTATGGATGATTATATCGGGAAACCCTATGTACTGGAACAGATCCAGGCCATGCTTGCAAAATGGGGAACAAGTAGCTCTGTTGTGGACTAATACAGTGATGTAAGCGCACTATCAGAAATTGACAAGCTGAGATGTGTCTAACCAATCAATCACAGACGTTAGCGATCGCACCCCGTAGTCGGCATACTCTGACCACAAGAAATCTCCTGCAGTGTCAATGTAAAGCGTTGCTGTTCCAGCTCGCTGGCCTGCCATCAGGTCAAACTTATAGTCGCCCACCATTACGGCATTGCTGGGTGGGGTATCCCAAGTGTCTAAAAGTGCCAAAATACCATCGGGTTCTGGTTTTGGTGCATGACAGTCACGACTTAGCACGAGTGTGGGTTCAAAAAAATCCATCAGGCCGCAGGCATCTAGTGTTTCATGGGCAATATCCTTGCCGTTGCGGGTGAGAATGCCGATTTGTTTACCTTGGGTAACAAGTAACTCCAGCAGCTCATGGGCTCCAGGCTGGGCAGTCGCTTGTCGTGCCAGATCCAGCTCGATCTCTCGTAGCTGCTTGTGTTTCGCCGCTGCAATCGCTGGGGGCAGCTGGCGTAATGATTCTAAAATGGGTGTGCCAACTGGCAGTTCTAATGTTTCTCGAATCGCTTCAAAATCATGGATACCCAGGGTCAATGTGCCATCCATATCAAACACCCAACAGGTGCGATTGGCCAGGTTCTCACTGCCGGTTATTTGCATTGCGTGCTCCGGTTTAACTGCTTGTGTCAGTGTAGCGTGAGCATCCCTGAATCATAAGGTAGGGCAGTGCTTTGCTGAGGCCATATTATTGAATACCGTTGTTGAGGTATTCAGTCAGAACGGCGAGGCAGTTTGCGATCGCACCCAAATCGGCAATCTCATACCCATGGGTATTTTGGGTGGGAAAGCTCAAACAGGCCCCTCGCGCCACATGGCCAAACTTCATTGCAATTGAGGCATCACTGCCAAACTGAGACACGACCGCCAGCTGTAGGTTAATACCAACCGTAGACGCTGCCGAGAGAAGCTCTCGATTTAGACCCTCGTCATAGAGGCCGTAGCTATCTTGAGAAAACAATACAGGTCTAGGGCCATCAACAATCGGATATTCCTTAGACAGAGGGCAAATTTCTAAGGCGATTAGCCGACTTAGCTTCTGTCTCTGGCTAAAAAACAATGCACCAATGGCACCTACTTCTTCTTTTGCTGAGGCTACCAAATAGACATCCACAGGGGGTGTTTTGACCTGCTCTGCTAAACCTAACAAAATTGCGACAGATGCTTTGTTGTCTAATGTGTAGCTAGCAATATGATCACCCAGTCGAAACGGTCGTTTACGATGCTTGCCAACAACCATGCGTGTTCCAGGTCGTATCCCGGCTCTGATTAGCTCAGGAGTCGAGAGTTTGGTCTCTACCCAAGCAGTCTCCCAGTAGACGGCTTTGCCCTCTTGCTGAGATTTTTGAGGAGACTCGTGGGAAACATGACGAGAGCCAAAACTAAGAATTCCTGAGATGGTTTCTCGGTCTCCTAACAGGTCTACCACTCCTTCACCATAGACCCAGGGATAGGCCCCCCCCAAGCGTCTAACCTGAAGCCTGCCGCCCGACTCAATCCCTTTGACTAAAGCCCCAATTTCATCTTTGTGGGCTGTGACTGCAATGGCCCCATCGCTGCTGTGCCCTGGGATCTTGACAATAATGTTGTCAGCTTCATCTCGCCAGTGGTCAACCCCAATAGTATCTAACCACTGCTGAATATAGCGATTTACCTCTTCTTCCACACCGCTAGGCGAGTGACAAAGAACAAGTTCTTCAATCACGGTAAAAAATCGGTCTTCATCCCAGGTGCTCATGCTATACCTCTGCTTGAGAACGCACTAATCCCTGCACTAAATTCTCTAGTTTTTCCTCAGAGCAGCACTCAATCAGGGCTTCAAAGACATCCAGCAGTCTGGCCGCTTCATCGCCATGCATTGGGCTGAGACCCCATACGTCCTGTACCCAATCTTTAGGGGCTGTTTCGTCAAAGATAAGGCGTTCCAACAGCTGTTTTGACTCCGTCTTAGATAGGGCCATGATGTGTTCTCACTAATGCAACTGTTCTATCCTGCCATAGGTCTGGTGGGGGGCGCGTTTTTTCCCACCCACGCTAGAATGGTTCAAGATTTTCGTACAAGGCAGTTAATTATGATCGACCTCTATTATTGGACGACGCCCAACGGCCACAAGATTACGATTTTCCTCGAAGAAGCGAACGTTCCTTACACAATTCATCCTATTAATATCGGCAAAGGTGAGCAGTTTCAGCCTGAGTTTCTAAAGATTGCCCCCAATAACCGTATTCCGGCCATCGTCGATCAGGCTCCAAAGGATGGTGGCGAGCCGATTAGTCTGTTTGAGTCAGGGGCCATTTTGCACTATCTGGCTGAGAAAACGGGGCAGTTTTTGCCTCAAGATTTGCGCGCTTGCGTTGAAGTGATGCAGTTGCTGTATTGGCAAATGGGTGGCCTCTGTCCCATGTTGGGGCAAAATCATCACTTTTCTGGTTATGCCCCTAAGAAAATTCCCTATGCCATCAATCGCTATGTCAAAGAAACCGCGCGTCTATACGGTGTACTCTATCAGCGCTTAGCCGACCGTGAGTATGCTGCTGGAGACTACTCCATTGCCGATATGGCCATGTATCCCTGGATTGTGCCCTACGAAAAGCAGGGGCAGGATCTCAATGGCTTTC
>JBHJIV010000115.1:0-6750 GCA_050043105.1 Leptolyngbyaceae cyanobacterium
GCTCGAGCACCTTTGCTTATACCTGCCCGTTTGCCAGTACTGCCACATCTGCCGCATCCCCCAAACCCGCTTCATCTAGACCCTCACGACCGTGGAGTACCATCGCCTGGCCCATACCCAACTGGTTTAGGGCTTCGGCCATGGTAGAAATAACCGATGGATCAAAAACGCCAATCACCTGCCCCGTAGGCCGCAGGGGATTTACCAATGGTCCCAGCAGGTTAAAGACTGTGCGAATTTTTAACGTGCCACGAATGGGAGCTACCGCCTTCATCGCTGGATGCCAACCACGGGCAAACAAAAACGTAACGCCCACCTCTTTGACGGCAGCTTTTGCTTTTTCAGGGGGAGCGCTCAGGTCCACACCCAACCCTTCAAGCACATCGGCAGCGCCCACTTTACTCGAGGCTGAGCGATTACCATGCTTTACCACCGGAATCCCCGCAGCCGCCGCTACAAAAGTTACGGCAGTGGAAATATTAAATGTAGACGCACCATCACCACCGGTACCGCAGGTATCAATGCGGGGTGTGGGCAAGGAATCATCGACCTGCATGCCACCTAGGGACTGCCCCTGCAACACTCGGGCCATGCCAGCCAGCTCGTCTGCTGAGAACCCTTTTGACTGAAGAGCGGCCAGAATAGCACCGGACATGATGGGATCAATCGATTCTGTCAACCAGCCCTGCATCAGTGATTCGGCTTGATCGACCGAGAGGGATTGCTTATCAATGAGCTGCTGTAGCAGGCTAGACCAGTTGGTTGTCATTGCAGTAAAGCGTTTAGGACTTCAGTCAATAACGCTACTACAGAAGGGGATTAGTGGTCTCTTTTCTTAACACGGGGTTGATGGTTGCAGTAATTATAGGTATCCATAGGACGGACATCAGCCACCCAATTTCGTATCAGGACGAGTCTGCTGACTGCTTCAAGCACAGGCTCATGCCAAACCTAAAAAATTCTCATCCCCTGTGGACCTCAGCGTCAAAACCAGGGAATGAGATATTTTTAAAGTAGCGGTCTATGGCAATGACTGAATCAGGCCACTACTCTGCAAAAACAGGGCTAAGATTCTCTACGTTACTTTGCATCACAGTTAGAAAATCTCCCTCTTCAGGGACATTGCCTGCTGGGTCAAAGACAACACTTTCGATACCTAACTGGCGTAAACGTTCTACACTCTCAGGTAAAGGGTCGCCTTCCCAGATCATCCATTCAGCAGGATGCTCCGCTAACATTGACTCTAGTTCAGCCCACTGGTCTTCATCGGGAAACGTCTCGGGTTCCCATAGAACACTTCTAAGATTAAGACCATAGCGGGCGGCTAAGTAGTCGTAAACAGGATGAGACGCTAATAGGGGTTGTTTTTGATCGGCAGAATCTACTACTAATGTGGCAAGTTGCTCGTCAATGGTGGTTAAATCTTGCTCTAAGGCTTTGTAATTAGTGGCAAAGAGATCGGCTTGGTCAGGAAATTGGGTGGTCATGCGATCTCGAATGACCGCCGCCTGCTCAATCGCTAGCGTGGGGTCAACCCAGGTGGTAAATGCCGTTCCCTCATGGGAGTGCTCTCCCTCTGGGCCATGCTGGTGGGTGACCACTTCTTTAATAGATAGCCAGCGATCCTGAAACAGATTCGCCGTATCCAGTGTCTTAGCCTGGGGTAAGCTAGCCGTCTGTAGCCATTTTTCATAGGTTGCCCCATTGAGCACAATCAGCTCAGCCGTCTGTAGCTGGGCAAGTTCATCTGCCGATGGCTCCCAAAAAGCTGGGTCAATATCGCCCGGAACCGGTAGTTCTACCTTGACCTGGTCTCCCCCGATCCGCTCAGAAAAATACTGAAGAGGATAGTTAGAGACGTAGATTAGTGACTGGCTGCCTTCTGTAGTAACAGCGCTACCATCCACCTGCTCCGTGTTTTCAGTCTGCTCTGTATTTTCGTTTACCTCAGCTGGCGCGCAGCTGCTGATTATCAGTGAGGTTGTTGCGATCGCAACGACCATAATCCGAGAAAAAGGATGACTATTAAATCGAAACATCATTTTGAAAATCTCCTGTTGCTGAATAAAACAACATTAAGAAAGCATTGTCCGAGTAATCCGATCTTTGAACACACCGGTGCCAGCAGTGATCACCAGGGAACAACCTAAACTAACTACCAAAATAGTCGCAATCTCCGCTGTAACTAAGCGGATAATCATACTGCGACAGCACCCCAACTTGAAATTTGTTTCCATCTCTCGCTGCCGTAATCGCAGCGAGAGATTAAAGACTAAAATCAGTGCTACAACCGTCGCCACGCTCACCAAAACAAAAACTAGGTTTAAGATATTACGTACCTTGAAGATCTCTAAAAGCAGTTCCTCAATGACACTGGCTGGTTGAATGATTTGACTGCTGGCTTCACTCACCTCGTACCGCCCCCTTAAGATAGCGGCTGACTTATCATCTTGAGGAACAGCAATAACAGCTGTCAATGGAAAGGTATCCGTTGAGCCATGGAAGTGAAAAGAAGCCAGGTTATCGGCATCAATCTGATTATACTGGGTCAGATTGGCATTGGCGGTCACGACGTTATCATTTTGTTCAAGCACCACGTCGGAGTCTTCAGGCTGCGCTAAATCTTGATGGCCATGGCCTAAGCCCTGAATCACCCAGGCTGTTTTTATGTCAACAAAGACGGCATTATCATCGGCTGTATAGGACTTTTCAAGCACACCGACAACATTCATTTTAAGGGGATAAACACCCCCGAAATCAAACACTGACTCAGGCGAAGATACTAGAGTATCGCCGGGTTTTAAGTTTAAGGTAGCCGCAACATCAGCGCCTAAGACAGTTTCGCCCAAAATACTAAAGTTGCGTCCAGCTGCCACAGTGAGCTGGCGTAAATCGAGATAGTCTAGCGTGGTGCCAATAATGGGAAAGTTGCGGGCCTGAAATTGGGTGTGAAGCGGAATTGCGATCGCAAGCCCCGATGTCTGAATTTGGGTTACTTCAGCCATCGTAATTGGCTCGGGTGGCACTGTCGTAAAGTACAAAGAATTAATTGCCAGATCCAGGTCGCTGCCTTTAGCCCCCACCACCAGCGGTGTTGTCTCAGCCCGTGCCATCAGCTCTCGCTCACTAGCCGATAACAACAGGTTTAAGCTCAAAGGCAACGCCCCCACCAGCGTTACGCAGGCAATTAAAATGGTGGTACGCAGTTTATTAAAGCTCAGATATTTCCAAGCGAGAAAAAAGCTAGCTTTCATACCATTCATACCGTTTCCTCCTGACGTTTTTGAGCCAACGGGCTAGCAACTGATTGGGTCGTTTCTGACAGTGCTGGCGCAATCGCCATCACTGTTTTTAGATCGATCACCCGATCAAACCGCTCCAGCAGCTCATAGTCATGGGTCACCGCCAGCAACGTGGACGGCTGTTCATCAACGTAGCGAAACAAAATATCAAGGATACGCTGTTTGTTATCTGGGTCTAAATTCCCCGTCGCTTCATCTGCCAAAATCAACTGTGGCGGCGGCAGTAGAGCGCGACAGATAGCCACCCGTTGGCGTTCCCCTTGGGACAACGCCTTGACCGAACGTTTAAGCTTATCGACAATACCCAACTGGGCAGCCAGCTCACGAGCCCGCGATTTGACCGCCTCATCTAGCTGTAGTGAGGGGTTCAGACGATAGGCATGGAGAATATTGTCAAAAACATTGAGATATTCAACCAGCTCAAAATCTTGAAAAACAAATCCAATGTGTGAGATACGAAATTGCCGTCGAGCAGAGTCAGAGAGTTGATTCATAGACACATCTGACACCTGAATCTTTCCCGCTAGCGGTGTCCGAATTCCTGCAATCAAATGTAAAAGTGTTGTTTTGCCTGTCCCACTGGCCCCAATCATGGCCACTTTTTGACCGCGATGAATAATTAAATTGGGTAATTTAATATGAAATTCCCCTCGATCATATTGAAATTCAAGATTGGTGAGTTCAACAACGGGCTGAATATCGGCGGATTGTTCCATAGGATTAAGCGATAAATTTTTGTGGCTCTTTTACATAGATTAGAAAATAAGGGTTGTTATCAAAGCTTAGAGCTATGACAACCGATGTTCATCCACAACTTCAATACTTTTAATTTTCCAAACAGAGTCAGTGTAGGTCAGCGTTACCAGAGCAACGTATAGGTTATTACGGTAGTGGGTATGACCAAAGTGAGTAACAGAGCCCCCTACTAGCCATTCTGCTTGCACAAAAACCTCCTCATTAGGGAGTGAATAGACTGAGCCAATTTCTGTAACATCAACATAATCAACGCTGGCCCGTGCCCCACCGCGATTTTCAACTTCCAGCGCGCGACGATTTTCCAAATAAATATCTGTGAGCTGTTCTCCTGCCACACTAATGGCTAACTTGTCATAAATCTCTTCTTCTGTACGAAACTCAAATGACTCATACACATTGCCTAGCAACTGATCGAGAATCAAAGCAACCTGGGTCGATGAAGGTTTTGGCTGCAAAAGAGTTGGGAGGGCTAGGTGTACAGTCACAATAGGATAGGTCCAAATCGCTAACGGCAGAACTGTACGTGTTGCAGCCAAGAATGAAAAAGAAAACTTATCTTTCAGTTTTAATCGGCCACTGTCTAACGCTAAAGCCAATATAACTAGGACTAAGGAAATAAGCGGAATTGCTCGACTGTTAGCATAGACATCAATCGCTTCGATGGAGGGAACCGAAACATTATTTAAATCATTTTGCCATGCGATCGTAGGCTGGTCTGTTGTTAGAATGGCCTCTACCTTGGCCTGTGGATCGTTGATGGTCGTTGCAATTTCTGACAGTGTCGGAGAAAACTGAGACCATTCGACTGTCACCATTTCTGGAAAACTATCAGTGGGATAGCTCAGTACAGCGCCAAGCGTAGCGTCATCCCAGTTTTCAGAACCTGGTTCTTCCTGAATTAAAGGGCCTTCCTCATCCAGAACAACAAAGTTAATCTGATCAACAGCAGGCGCTGCAATTGACCCGTCAATTTTTAACAATAGGTTATCGGTTAGAGCCTGAACAGCCGCTTGTTTTAAGGATTCCTGCGCTTCGGCTGTCAGTGTAGCAGGAGTGTCTTCAATCAGATTAGAAGCAGATACATCCACTAAAATTTCAGAACGAATTTCTAATGGCTCAATGGTGATAAAAACCTCAATGGGGGTGGACAGATCTCCACTAGCAGCAGTTTGCGAAGAAGATGTGGTAGATGAATTGGCAGCAGTGCGGACGTCAGTGGCTGTAGCGTTAGCAGCAATTGTCGGCTCGCTCTGTTGCACTACAGAGGAATCAACCGATAGTGCATGTCCTCGATAGCTTTGAGGCAAGACGAGGGCAATCACTGCCATCCCCACAAGTCCATAGCCTATTCCTTTCCGCCAGCGTCCTGGCAACCGACGCCCCATAGCCGTGCCACCCACAATCGCCAAAATTGCCAACAATTGTGCCGCGTCCATACCTGCATTGAGCGCCAGCAGCCGCAGAGCCAATTGAGCACCCAGCAGACCACCATCCATCAGCACCTTGGCCCAACTGCAACCATGCAGCAGCCCTAGCCCTAAAAGAGGCCATCGAATCCAATCGGTAGAGGCGTCTGGCTCACGCAGTACTCCCATCACCGCTAGAGCAGCCGCTGTCGCAATCAATCCAGTCTCTGCCACCAAGCTAGGGATAGTTACACCACTGACGCTAACAACAATGATGGACAGCAGCCCTCCCACCATAAAAAATGTAATCGAGCGCACTAACCGGCGAGAGCGCGTTCCAAAAGCCAGGGCTGCTAAAAACAGCAGGTGGGGCCAGACAACAACAATATGTGTAAATCCTGAAAGGGCATCTTGTTGTAGCTGAGCTAGCCACTGATCATCCGTACCTTGAAACTGTTTTACGGGAACGGTAGCACCACTTTCTGTAGCAGCTAGAAATTGAGTTTTAGATAAGCCATCCTGCCAATAAACGGTAAAAACGGTGCCTTCGGTTTGCCAGGGTAAGACTAGTTGATCTCGATTTGTCAGGGGTCCATCGCTGCAGGTGAACGCAAATAGTAGACGCGTTGACGACAAAGCTTGCCCTGCAGGATTTTCCAGCTGGCAGCGAGCTGGCAGCTGGGGCACTAATGTGCTATTTGCAAACGCATTGGGTAAGTTGACCCTTAACTCATAATTGCCTTGGGGCTGCTCACGCAATTCTGCCAGAGTAACGTCTCCACCATGAGCACTGACAGAACGACCCATTATTAGACAAAATGCTACCAGCAATGCAGTGCAGATTGCAGCTCGCTGCCGTTGTCCCATGGTGTTATCTCAAAGAAGGTACAGAGCAAGACAGCCCATTCAATCCTCTAATTAATACGAAAATAATTAGCTGTTGGATTTAAAGCTGCCCTAAGAATCAGTAATTCTTTCTTTTTCGTTACATACGGTAAGCCCACAGCTAAATAGAGCGATATGACGACCGTTTTTCCAGTCTCAGGCGCTATTTATCAGGTTAGTCCTTCACTTTTCTCCACTCCACTCTGACAATTGTAGTCAGCACACTGCTAACGATGGGCGATAGTCAGCGACTGCCCATCGGGTGGTTGCCATTAGGATAGAATTTGAGAACTATGAGGCTCTCATTTTACAAAATTGTGGGCTTTGCCCAAAAACGCCCATGCCCCGGCATATCCTCAAATATCCAGCTGAGCAAACCGATCCGCCACGTCCACCGTGGG
>JBHJIV010000116.1:0-10877 GCA_050043105.1 Leptolyngbyaceae cyanobacterium
GCCGATTAATTTGAGTATTACAGCCAAAGGGAATGCCCACCGCTCGCAGATGCCCCATGGTTTGAAACGCATATTGCCAGGCCCCCACCCGACCCCGCAGACGATCGTGGGTCGCCTCTAACCCATCAACTGAGACAGAAACCGTGGCAATGCCAGCCTGTTTCATCTTTTTGGCCGTACTGAGGGTAATGCCATAGCCACCGGTTGTCATGGTGCAGCGCATACCAGCGTGATTAATCGCCGCTGCAATCTCTAACCAGTCCGGTCGCAAAAACGCTTCTCCACCGATTAGGGTAACCTCTCTAATGCCCACATCGGCCATTTGAGACACCAGGTCGAGCGCCTCGTCTGTTGAGAGTTCTTTGGCTCGGGTCTGCCCTGCTCGTGAGCCACAGTGACTGCAGGCTAAATTACACTTTAAGGTAATTTCCCAGACGGCATAGCTAGTTCGTTGGTAAGCCATGGTCAATGATTAAATGTCTGATGAAATAACAACTCCGTACATCGGCTGTATGATCGAGTCAATCGGCTCAATCACAACCCCATACATCGGCTGAGGGTCCGGAAATGGCAGAGGTTCGGGCTTGGGATGCGCTACGGGTGGTTCAATAATCACACCGTACATGGGTTGCACAATGAGACCAGTCGAGTCAATCGGCGGTCTGCCCGGTCTTCGTCGTCTTGGGTAGCGTCGCATCCATCCGCCAACAGCGGCAACTAATTCAGCCTCGGAGAGTTCATGAAACTGGTTTTGTTCCTTTAGATCCAAAATTTGGAGCGTAGCAGATTCAAAGTCTTCTTGCGAAAAATCGTATCCTGCATCCTGCAGCAGTGATTGAACCTGATCCACTGAACTGGTTTGCAGCTGGGTAATAAAGACAGAATCCTTAACCAATCGGATCAAAAACTCCTTTACCTTTTCCAAGAGATTAGTTGGCAGCATACCCCCATCCTTATTGCTTAACGGCTAACCGCTCGGCTAGTGCCCATCGGCTATTTAAGGTATAGCGATTGGCAATCTGACAAACCTGCCAAAATGGCAGTTCTTTGAGTAGGAAAATGGTGTTACGGGCTGACCGCTTCTATCTGCCAGGTATGGTCCTCTGCCAGACGCAGCATTGACTGATGGTACGCCTCTAACGACTTGCGATGACCAACGCTGAGATACGCCGTATGGGTGGCCGCCAGATGACTATACAGTTGTTTTTCATTCTCACGATCTAGGGCGCTGGTGGCCTCATCTAAAATCGTATACGTTGGCTGATGCAGCAGTACACGGGCAAAACTCAGCCGCTGTTGTTCTCCAAGCGATAGCACATCGCTCCATTCTTCTTCGGCATCAAAGCCACCAAAGCGTTCGGCTAAATCAGGCAGATTTACCTGTTTGAGCGCCTCTTTTAGCTGAGTCTCATCTAGCTCAATATCGGGATATGGATAGAGCAGCTGCTGACGAAGACTGCCCAGAACCATGTAGGGTTTTTGCGGTAAAAATAACAAATCTTCCAATTCAGGACGTTGAATGGTGCCGGTACCAGAGTTCCACAACCCTGCGATCGCACGCATCAGCGAACTTTTACCACAGCCGCTTGGTCCTACCACCAACAAAGAACTTTGAGTATCTAACTGCAGCGATAACTCTTCAATGAGCGTCCGCTGGTAGTTAGGCGTTTGCAGTGTCAAATTCTGTAGGGTTAGCTCCGAACCAGTCTCTTGGCTAATAACAGGCTGGTCAGAGACGTCCTTTTTCTCAGCGCTCTTGTCTGCCTCATCGGGTGCTTCAACATGCCCCAGGGATGCGGCAAAGTCATATAGACGATCAATCCCAGCACCAAAGGCCGTTAACGACTGGAATCGAGCAACAATCAAATTAAGAGAGAAAAATACACGAATAAAGGCCCCCTGAGCCTCGCTGACTTTACCCACTTCAATATCACCGCTCAAAATACCGGGAGCAACAACAAGTGCCGGCAGAACAAACGGAATAAACTCGTAGGCATTGGTCACACCGTTCAGCCCCAGTTCCCAACCCAGCAGCCGTTTATAGTTGTCAAAAGCGGCCATAAATCGGTTGTTAACCTGATCAGCTTCCTGGGTTTCACCCTGATAAAAGGCAATCGCTTCAGCATTCTCACGAACACGCACCAGGCTAAAGCGAAAGTTGGCCTCTCGCTTTAGCTGTTCAAAATTTAACCGCACCAGGGGTCGACCAAACACACCCACAGTGGCCAGGGTACCCACAACCGCATAGCCAATCAAAAACAGTACTAGCTCTTTAGAAATACCCAACAAAACACCGCTAAAGGCAATAATTTCTAGCACTGAGTCGGAGAGAACTAACGCCAGGGTTAAGGATTCTTGGGTAAAGTTTTTAACATCTTCAGCAATCCGCTGGTCGGGGTTATCAATATCTGGATTGAACTGATTGATGCGATAAAACGCCCTATCAGCAAAGTAGCGTTGAACAAAATCTGTGGTTAGCCAGCGTCGCCAGGCTAAACCCAGACGATCACGAAGATAGTTATAGCCCGCCAGCAGGGGTGCATAGACCACTAAAACACCGATAAAAATAACCACGGTCTGCCAGAAGCGAGACTCATTTTTGGCAGCCAGAGCAGAGCTCAGCTCACCCCGCTGGTTATTGAGAACAACGCTTAGACCGGTATAGGCCAACAGAAGTAGAACAATCAGCAGCAGCAGCCCTCGGGCCTTCCATTTTTCATCGCTGAACCAGTAGGTTTTGGCAATGGTCCAGAAGCGTTGGAAAATTTGAAGGTTAAAGCGTTGCATATAAAGGGGATAATCAGCCTGGCGGTAACTTTGTTAGTGTAAGGGGTTTACGCTAGCTAGGCAGCCCTACTGGGGTTTTTCGTTCCAGATTTGCCGGTCAATTTTCCAGTCACCATCTTCTTTTTTCATTAACCATAGCCCTCGAAATTTAAGCTGTAATGATGGGCTACCGTCGCTGGGGTGAACGGTGACCATGGCAATACCGGTCACGTAGCCATGGTCACCCATCACTTGAATTTCTTCAGCAGTGAGGGTGGGGTCTAGATCTTTGTCAGCCACCTGCTCTGCATACCCGGCGGCGATGTCGGCTCTGCCATAGCGATCAGGCACACCGGGGGGCATCTGCACAGCGGCTTTGGTAAACATGGCAGCATAGCGCTGGGGGTCTTTAGATCGGGCGTTTTTGGGGTAGATTTCCTCAAATATTGTTTGGATCTGGTTGCGATCGCTAACCGACATAATTCACCCTCTAATGATTCTTGCAGGTATCGAGATCTCTTTTGCTGTAGCTTGGCCCATTCGCTGGCCCATTCGCTTAAGTTTTGCACTCTGGTATACATCTCAAGCGTCAGCAGGGTATAGCCTTGAGAACGTGCCCAACATAGAAAGACCTTGACCTCCAGCATGCAACCATTTGATCTTACGTCCTATCCCTACACCTCCGCTCGTCCTGTCATGTTGGGCACGCGGGGCGCGGTGGCAACTTCTCAACCGTTAGCCGCCGCAACGGGGGCAGAAATTTTGCTGGCAGGCGGTAATGCAGTAGACGCTGCGATCGCAATGGCCATCGATCTCACTATCGTTGAGCCTACATCCAACGGTTTGGGCTCGGATGCATTTGCACTGGTGTGGGATGGTAAACTCCATGGTCTAAATGCCTCAGGAAAAAGCCCCCAGGCACTCTCACCAGAGATGTGGTCAGAGATGGAAAATCTACCCTTGCGTGGCTGGTTAGCAACCACCGTGCCAGGGGCTGTCTCAGCCTGGCAAACCCTATGGCGACGCTGGGGTAAACTCCCGTTTGAGCAGTTATTTGAACCGGCGATTCGTCATGCGGAAGATGGGTTTCCTGTATCACCAGTGACGGCCCGTAGCTGGCAGCAGCGGGCAAAGAATTATTTGTCGTTAACGGGTGAGGCGCATCACTATTTTCTAGAGACATTCTTTCCACGTAATCAGGCACCGCGCGCTGGTGAGATCTGGCGTTGCCTGGACCAGGCGGCCACATTACGAGAATTGGCAGCAACAGAAGGAGAGAGTTTTTATCGGGGCAAATTGGCGGAAAAATTTATGGCGTTTTCGGAGACGACGGGAGGTGTGTTCTCGCTCGATGATTTGCAACGTCATCAGGCGGAGTGGGTAACGCCAATTTCGACCACCTATCGAGGGCTGACGGTTTCGGAACTGCCGCCTAATGGTCAGGGGATTGCGGCCTTAATGGCCTTGAATATTGTTGAGGGATTTGACCTGGTAGCTGAGCCAAGGGAATCTGTGGCCAACTATCACCAACAGATTGAGGCAATGAAGCTGGCGTTTGTGGATGCCCATCGGTATGTGGCAGATCCGAACACCATGGATGTGACAACGGCGGAGTTGTTGGATAAAGCCTATGCCACTCAGCGTCTGGGGCTGATTTGCGATCGCGCTATCCCTTTGGCGGAACCGGGTTTACCCAAGGGGGGCACGGTGTATTTGGCAGCAGCAGATGATGAGCTGATGGTGTCGTTTATCCAGTCGAATTTTATGGGGTTTGGCAGTGGGATTGCGATTCCTGGGACGGGGATTGCATTGCAAAACCGGGGTGCTGGATTTGTGTTAGATGCAGGGCATCCGAATGCGATCGCGCCTGGTAAACGCCCATTCCATACGATTATTCCTGGTTTTTTGAGCCATGATGGCCAAGCGTTAGGGCCGTTTGGGGTGATGGGGGCATCAATGCAGCCCCAGGGGCATTTACAGGTGGTTTCAGAGTTGGTAGATAGAGGGCTCAGTCCACAGGCCGCGTTGGATGCGCCGCGTTGGCGGTTTGATCGGGGTAATCGGGTGTTTTTGGAGCAGCCGGTGCCACGACATGTAGCGTTGGGGTTAAGCGATCTTGGCCATGATGTGCAGGTTGTTGCGGAGCCGGGGATGTTTGGTAAAGGGCAAATGATTTTGCGGCTGGAGAATGGGGTGCTGGTGGCGGGGTCGGAGCCTCGGGCGGATGGGATGGCGATTGTGTAGTAATTTTGTAGGGTGGGCACGGCCCACCGTTGTTGTTTTGTGGTGGGTTTGAGGGGGGTGGGAAGGATTGGTCTGGGGTTTTCTGGTGTAGTCGGAGAGGCGTTTAGAGGTGTTGCTCGGGGCTCCTCCGAGTGCCTCGAACCCCAATGGGCAGGGCGGGATGCCGCCCTACAACCCTCATAAGAGTAGTGATGTTGTCTCGAATAGTAGGGAAGGGGGTGGTTGGTGGGGTGAGTTTTAATTTTCTGTGACGCGTCACAGAAAATTAAAAAAGCATGAGTTATCGATTCTGAGTTAGGCAGTTTTTTCTTTAGAGAGATTTGGCAAAGGAAAAATGAGATAACTGCTCTTTTACGGTGTGTGGCGTTAGGGCCAAAGGTGCTCAATCCTCAGGTATTAGCTGGATTGAGTGATGCAGAAAAGAACCGTCAGGAAACGCTTTTCTGGAACGAGGCTATCAAGCTATCTAAATGTAGTGGCACTCCCCACATCACCAAAATCGCGATATTTGCCCAGCAAATATCTACTTAAGGCTGTTGCCGAAAGGTCAAGTGGAAGCAGTATTGACCAACTTTGAGCTGGCGATGAATGTCAATACTGAGTTAAGCCGAACAAGGACTCGTGAATTGAGACATTAAGAACTCAGTAAGCTGCTCTAAAACAAGCTCGGGGGCTTCTAATTGAGGTAAGTGTCCTACACCATTGAGAACTTCAAAAGACGCGTGTGGGATAAGCGCATGCAGTGCCTTACCACGCTCAAGCGGAATCCATGGATCATTCTTACCCCAGAGAATCTTGACTGGACAACGAATATCGCCATATAGGGGTTCTACGTCAGCAGTATATTTCTCGTCAGCCTGCGCAAACTGTCGATAAAAACTAATACGCCCATCTTCTAAAAGCCATGGTCTAACAAGCTGATCAAAATCTTTACGCTCAATATCACCAACAATCGCACCTTTGATATAAGCTTCAACAACCGCCCTATGAATATGGGGGGGTAAACCCAAAAACGCGTCTACATGACGACCGACATGCTCAAAAAACTCTGAGCCCCATGGGCGCATGGCAACAACATTCATTAGGGCGTATCGCTCAAAATCACATTTGTGCAGCAGATGGGCTCGCAGTGTGGTCGCACCACCAAAATCATGGGCAACAACCAGGGGGCGCTCCAGATGCCAATGGTCGAGTAACTCAGCAAATATTAGCCCCTGCACATCGAGAGACGTGCGCTGCTGGTCATTCTTATCAGAACATCCATAGCCCGGCATATCGTACCAATAAACCCGAAAGTGTTCTGCAAGTTTTGGAATAACACGGTGCCATGAAAATGAAGACCACGGCCATCCATGGGCCAAGATCAGATCGGGTCCGTCGCCCGATGTGCCAGCTGCGACAGCTCCCGCACTTGTTTTTATCGTTTGGTCAAGATGCCAATTCATTATCTGTCAGCAACACCGCCTTTTTAGTGTAGTTCTGCCAATGTAAATCGCCTAGCACTTGTTGAAAATTAAGCTCATGGTTTTGACTATGACCATATTTATCCAGCCGGAGATGGGAGAACCTCTACTTTTAAAATTTTGTCGCAGTGCGTAAAATTCTAAATCACCTACCAATCACTCAAATACACTTTTAGGGACACCTCTAACATTTTTCCGAGGGTTCTAGGGCGGCGGTCCGCCCTAGCCAGGGGGATGTGGGGAACTCGGTGGGACCCCACGCAGCTGTTTTTGTTAGTCATCAACCTCTCTAAATACATTTGTTGAGTATAGGTCAATCGCGGTAAAAGTTATTTAGAGCTTTCTTTCTTTTTGGAAGTATTGAAATTCTCTCGGATTAGACATACTGAGATTTCCACTTTTGAGAAAACTATTCATAAAAAAAACCCTGGTAGAACCAGGGCATAGTGGACTTATTGAAGCGCTGAGAGGCAAAGCATTGGCTATGCCAAAACTACTGAAGACAAAACTGTAGCGCCTGCACCACAGGCAACCAGGTCAACATGGCGTAGCCGCTGGGTGAGCTGAATAGGGGTAATGCCCCGCTGAGCAACCCAGATGGATTTCATGACAGTCCACTGGGTTTGCTTAAATTTGTAGTCTCTGTAAGGTCAGAAACTGCTTTGCAGTTCAACAACTGAGCCATTTGCGTTTCTAGCTCCCCTGCATTAATTACTCCGGAGGCAACAACTAACTTTTCAAGCGTCGTTAGCCAACATTGATAATAGTCCCATTCCGGGTCATCGAGGTCGTGGGTGGCCTCCCATTCACCGATGGTTTCAATTAAGGTTTGGCGAAACTCTTCCCATTCATAATGACCTTGTTTTGAGAGGGCAATGGCGACCCCAAAGGCCATTTTCTCCCAATCTCGATCAAACTGCAGATGCCCATCTTTTCGGGGTGGTGCTTCTTCGGGTGAGCCCATTAAACTTGTGGCGGCAAAATGTTCAAACTTTGTAAACATATTCTAAACCTTTACTTTGGCGACACCCATCATGGCTTCTGGAGTGAGTAACTCAGCCAATTCTGATTCACTCATGTCGTCTGTTCCTGCTGGACGCATAGGCAGTACCCACCAACGGATCTGAGCACTGGTATCCCAAATGCGAATTTCGACCGAATCGTCTAGCGCGACGCCAAATTCAGACAAGACTGTGCGAGGCTCACGGGTAATCCGTGCCCGAAATGTAGGATCTTTGAACCAGTAGGGAGGCAAGCCCAAGGTGGGCCAGGGATAGCATGAACACAGGGTACACACAATGACGTTGTGGACCTCGGGGGTATTCTCGGCAATGCGCATGTGTTCACCTTCTGCCCCAGACATGCCGTCAGGAAAGTCCATCTCTTGACAGGCGGCATTGCAATCGGCCAACAACCGCTCCTTAAAAGCAGGATCAACCCAGGCTCGCGCCACTAGCTTAGCGCCGTTAAAGGGTCCCATTTTGGTTTCAAAGTGACCCAAAATGGTATCAACCGTATTGCTGGTGATAACTCCTTTTTCGATCAGGAGAGATTCTAACGCTTTTACCTTGGCAGCGCTTAGCGCTTCTCGATTGGGTGAGTGCTCAAATCCGGGATAATTACTTGGCATTCGCGACTCCTTTTCTGTTCTCTTGTTAGAGGGCTTACTGTTAGAGAGCCTCTATATACACTTCAAAAATGTCGTTGTAGTAGACTGATTTGGAGTCTATCAGCGACTCTTCCCAAATGTCTTCTGGCTTAAAGGCGAGGCTATAGACAGGCATGGGTGTGCCTAGACCATCTGTCGTGGGAAAGAAATAGGTAAAGGCTCCGTCATATATTTTTACCACTTCAGCCACTCGGCCTCGGATGTGGCCGGGCAAACGGGTGTGCTCTCCGGAGGGGACGTTCTTGACTTTGACGCGATCGCCCACTGAAAATTTAGGGGGTGCCGGTAGTGGCCGAAGGGGAGAGTCTCCTTCTGTTAGATATTTGACTACCTGAGTATCGATAGCGGTCTCTTCAGCATCTACAGAGGGCAGATTTCCTGGCTCGTTTTCTAAAAAGAGAGCCGTACGCTCATCTAACTCTGTTTGGCTAATATAGCCTTCTTCTACAAAGAATCCAGAAATCCCCCCCAGCCATTTTTCATAATAGCGTAATCGGAAGTACTCAAAGGGATGCATGCCCTCAGCACCCATGCGCAAATGTCCCCAGGTCCAAAAACTCTTAAACTCAGTGGGTACCTGGTCAATCTCATAGTCAGGCAGCGATGTGCTGAGATGGTTGCTAAGGGCCATCATGGCCGTGTGAATGCCAAAGATCCGCTGCTCCCAGGGCTCGACAAAAACCTCTGTTTCAAAGTTAATGGGGTCAAGACCTTCTAACCCACCAAGGGTATGCTGTAGTTTCATGGGCGTATTTTGTTGTTCATAATGTGACAATTAGCCATTGAGCCAAAAACCTGGAAGTGGCCATAGTGCAGGATTGATGACAAAGACTGATACCCTATACCCTCTCGGGAAAGGCTCCGGGGTGGGTTAGCCGCTAACGTACGCATAGTCCTTTACCAAACAGTCTCGAAACCCTGCCAGTAGCTCGGCTTCATTTAGATTACGGCCAATAAAGACCAGCTCACTGCGACGTGGCTCACCGATTTGCCATGGTTTACCAGGCCGACCATCAAGGGTCATATGCACCCCTTGAAAGACAAATCGTCGATCGGCATTATCGACATTTATAATGCCTTTCATCCGAAAAATGTCGGTCCCTTTCGCCTGCACTAGCTGATAAAGCCAGCGGTTGAGTCTATCGCTATCGACAGTACCCGATTCTGTAATAGCGATTGAGAACACCGACTCGTCATGCTCATGGGCGGCATCATCCAAAAACTCTGGATCGATAGTCAATGCATTTTTGAGATCAAACGCCTGCACGCCTAGCAGCTGGTCTAAGGCAATCTCACAGTTCTGGGTGGAATGGATTGTTGAGATCGCATTCATACCCCGTACTTTTAGCTCTAGCTCCGTTAGCTGGTCGGATGTTACCAGATCTGTTTTGTTAAGCAAAACAACATCGGCAAAGGCAATCTGTTCTTGGGCTTCATCACTATCCCAGTGCTTCCAAATGTGTTTAGCATCCACAACCGTAATCACGGCATCCAGCTGTGTCTGTCGCACCATCACTTCATCCACAAAAAATGACTGGATTACCGGGGCTGGGTCAGCTAACCCAGTGGTTTCAATCACCAGGTGGTCAAAGCTGTCCTCCCGTGCCATCAAATCGCGAATGATTCGAATTAAATCACCTCTGACGGTACAACAAATACAGCCATTGTTCATTTCAAAAATTTCTTCATCCGCATCAATAATTAGCTGATGGTCAATCCCCACATCACCAAATTCATTGACAATCACAGCAATCCGTCTGCCATGATTTTCAGTCAGGATACGGTTTAAGAGCGTTGTTTTACCGGCTCCTAAATATCCGGTGAGTACGGTGACAGGAATCTTTTGAATTAAGGCCATGGGTTTATTAAACGAGTGATGGATATGTGAGAGATGTTAGGCGGGCGATGTTGTCATTGCCTTACCCCAGGCTTCAGACAGATAGCCAAAAATTGCACCGATAATCATGGCTGCGATCGCAATCAAAACAGGGTTATTGGGCAGAGCGGCTGTCACCGGAAAACCCGTGACAGCAACGGTGCCAACAGTTTGTGAAAAACCCCAGACAATAGCAGGCGTAATACCGTGGGTAAACGGCAGCTTTGATGCCTGCACCATCGCTGCACTGCCAATGCCCACACAGACTGCAGCAACAATGGGGCTACTCCCAATCAAATCAATCGCTAACAGTGACAGAGCTGCAATAATAATGCCCGTAATGTTGCAAGCAACTGACTTAACAAAGCCTCGGGTGCCGCCACCAACGATAAAAAAAGAGGCCCAAGCCGTGAATGTCACCCAAACAGGCACAGGAATAATCGTTGCAGTCAGGAGAACATCAACCCCCCCCAGAACACCAATACTGATCGTTAAGGCTTCAGATTGTTTCATATCAGAATATCTCCTGTAGGGATGTCCCACACTACAGACCTGCAACTGGTGTAAAAACAGTTGAGATCCCCAAGGGCTACTCAATCAATGGCCTACGTTTCTTGTAAAAAAATTTTCTCTTCTAAAACCTATCGTCCCTTTGAGAACCAAAACTGTAAAACACAATACCTTTATTCGATAGATACCCGAAGCGTTCCGTATATTCACGGAAATTCGACGCTGTGTCTACTGGTAACGCTTTATAACTTTTTTCCCTATTCTCTTATAAATTGAGCAGCGACAATTTTGCTCAGATGGGTATTGCCCGAGCTAAACAGGTTTAAGGCAACAGCTCAATTGCTGACCG
>JBHJIV010000117.1:0-10613 GCA_050043105.1 Leptolyngbyaceae cyanobacterium
AGCCAGACTGATCTCAAGACTAAGATTCTTGACTTTGTTGACTACTTCAACCGAACCATGGCCAAACCGTTCAAGTGGACCTACAAAGGTAAACCGCTGACAGCTTAAATAGTTGGCTTACTTAAGCCATCGAGTACTAGTGCGCCTCTGCTACAGCCGCACTAGCCAAGAACAGCTTGGCGATCCAACAGATTTTATGTGCCGTCGATCAGAGCGCCATAAACAGAATCTCGAACCGGCAAATCTAAAACACTTGATTCCATTCATAGACTTCGTAGTCAGTCCAAATACTATTCACCCAGTAGGGGTCATTCTCCACTAACTGTCGCACTGTTGCTTCATCCTCTGCCTCATAGGTGCCAAACACCTTAGTGTTATCAGTTGTTGGCCCCAGCGAGATTAATACGCCTTTCTCTTTCTGCGTCTGTAGACCCGCTAAATGGTCTGCGCGATAGGGCGTGCGCTTTTCCAGCGCATTCTCACAGTAGCTTCCCCACATGACAAATTTAGGCATTGCTCTCCTACTCTCTTTCACAGTTCCAATAGCCAGAATACAAGACCGACGTATCAGGGTTTTATCTCAGTTACCGCCATAGCGTCTAAACTTGCCCCCAACTTATCGGCAATACCTTCTACCCAGCTTTCGTCTTGTTTGGTGTAGCTACGCGGTGCATTGGCCCCCAAAATGAGAACACCCTTATCCCCCATGGGCTGACAAATAACCCCTTGGGTATTTGCAGGCAGATAGTTAAACTCAACTTTGCCAGGGTAAAGCTTAAGACTCACTAAATAGACCGGCTTTTTTTTAATCAGGGCTCGCTGCAGAATCGGCCCGATATCAACTTGATTGGTAGGACTAAGCACACCTCGACGCATCAATGTCTGGCCATCGTAGTAAGCAACCAAAGAGCGAGTGGCAGTATTAGTCAGCAGCAAATGTGATGCCCATGCCAGTTCAGTAGCAACATCCTCGGGTAAGTTCTCGGTCAGTTCAAATCCCTCTTTACCTTCCAAGATTACGGCTTCGGGGGGTATGGGCTGAATCTCTCGCCAAAGCAGTGTGGTCAAAATCAGAATTGCACTCAGAAAGACCCCCACCACATCAGCACGCGCCTGAGAATCAGTCACCACTGGTGTCAATAGACGATTTAACATCAGCATCGTACCGCCCACACTACCCACTATCAGGGGCAACCGCCGCAACCACTGGTTCTCGTCTGCTTTAGCCATACCTTATATCTCCGTTGCCCATTCCTACTGCCGATTATCCAATGGGTATCAATCATCCTGCAGTCATGACTTACAGTCGACTGGCCGTCAAAAATCCGCCAATTGATTTATCCTATTGACCGATTCCTAGTGTATCTTTAGCCAGTAAAACCGCTGATATTCTGCTGCTGTGAACTGGCTTTTTCAACTAGCCTTTATTTCTGCTCTGATTGGCCCTCGCCCCTGGCAACCGCTTGCCAGCGTCGATTTTGCTGATGTTGATATCCGCCCGACCTGGGAATCACCCTGGCTGCAGCAGAGACTGGCTGCCGACCCCGCCGCTGAAACAATTCTCAATGGATACATAACCAACCTCACGGACCTGGGCTTTTCTGCTGGCCAGCAAAGTATCGCCATTGATGTCGGCCGGTATCCCGTCGCCCGGCATCAAGAGTCTCGCAGATTACCGGCAGCATCGCTAACAAAAGTAGCCACGACGTTAGCGGCACTTGAAACCTATGCCATTAATCATCAATTTGAAACCTTTGTTGGCTGGCAAGGCACTATCACTAACGGCGTTCTCCAAGGCGATCTGATCGTTAAAGGCGCATATGATCCTCTGTTCGTTTGGGAAGAAGGCATTGCTTTAGGCAATACTTTACAGCAGCTGGGGATTCGAGAAGTCACAGGCAGCTTAGTGGTCGTCGATCAGTTTGTGATGAATTTCAACACAGACCCGCTGGCCTCAGGCGAGTTACTAAAACAGGCCATGAACTCAGCAACTTGGGGCTGGGAAATAGAACAGCAATATGTCACTCTTCCACCTGGAACGCCTAAACCTACTGTACAAATCCAAGGCCCTGTCAAAGTCGCATCAGCTGCCCCTACCATTGAGCAAGCTTCAGGTTGGCTAGTGCGTCATAAGTCCTTGCCTCTAGCCGTTATTCTTAAGGCGATGAATATCTACAGCAATAACGTTATGGCTGAAATGATCGCGACCCTGTCAGGCGGTCCAGCCAATTTGGTTAAAATTGCCGAGGAAAATGGGGTACCCCCTGGAGAAATCAGTTTGATCAACGGCTCCGGGCTGGGGGAAGACAATCAGCTGTCGGCTCGTGCGGTCATTGTTCTGATGCAGGCAATTCAGATGCGATTACAGGAGGAAAACCTAAATTTTGCAGATTTGTTTCCAGTCTCAGGCAGTGATATTGGCACCTTGATCGATCGCACAATACCTGCCAATGCCTCGGTCAAAACCGGCAGTTTAGCCGTTGTTAGTGCCCTGGCTGGAGCATTTCCCACTGAACAGAAAGGTCTGGTTTGGTTTGCCATTATCAATTATGGGTCTGGCCTGGAAACCTTACGGGCTCGGCAAGACAGCCTGCTTACAAACCTAGAGAAACAGTGGGGCAAGGCAGGTCAGGTCCCCACCCAGATAAAGGCCACACTTCAGTTTAATCAAGCCCCCTATCGGCTAGGTGACCCAAAACGGAATGAAATTATTCAAGCTCCGACGGCACAATCTCAGTAACGACGTTCCTGCCCGTTACAACAACGGTTTGTTGATCTAAATTACCAACGGCCCGATCACCATTAACGGTGGCTTCTGGGTCTTGCTGGCTATAGCTGACGTTACCCTGACCATTGATATCCTGGGTCTGAATGTTCCAGGTCAGTTGGTCTGCCGTTAATAGTGACTGTCGCTCTTGATCAACTGAGCGCACATTGCCGTTTAATACCAAAACTTGAGTATTCAAATTGAGGTTGCCTCTATTTGAATTAGCCGTTATTCTCCGCTCGGGCTCCTGTATACGGACAGGCTGATCAATCACGACAGTCCCGGCATCCACATCCCAAACTGCAATATTGCTATTTGTCTGTAGAGGAATTTCAAGCGCATTAAGCTGCACCTGCTGCCGTAGAGTCGCCTGCTGTTCGGTTAGATCAAACTCACCTTGGTTACCGACTAAACGGTCGGTAACGGTGGAGTCTGCCTTGGCCGCATACTGTTCAACCTGCAGCGGCGTGTCTGTTTCTAACTTGTCTACCTCTAAAAGCCATACTAGGGTTTCTGACTCAAATCCTATCCAAGGTTCCTGCTCGGTCTTGGCGACGACTCCCCTAAGAAGTTCTAAACGCTGGGTTTTGTTGAACAGTCGAGCTTCCTGGGCTGTTGCTTGAAGCTGCGGATGATCGCCCCTAATGCTATCTCGCACCAGCAGGAGGTCTTCGTCTGGCGTCCACTCTAGACTGTTACCTCTGAGGGTGAGCTGATTATCTGGACTGATGGCAACAATATTCCCTTGCAAAAAGATTGATTTGCCATCCTCCCTGATTTCACCCTGATCGGCCTTAACCTGGTAGAGCAGCCTGCCATCTTGAAAAAGCTCACCTTCGGGGGACTTTAGGCTGGCTAAACGACGGTCCGGACTATAGGTAGCCTCTTCTGCGGTGACACGCCAGAGCAGCTCGCCATTATCGTCAGGCTGCTCCAATGTGACATCTTTAAGCGTTAGCTCTGGTTCAGTCTGTTCGGTAGTGTCTTGGTTTTGGATACTTTCTAAGGTATCCCTCGAGGATTGACAGGTACGTACAGCTACGGCGATCACAGCAACAAATGCTGCAACTAACGCAAACCGATACCACTTATTCATACAGCGCGTGCCAGTTCGTAATCTATTAGCCCAGATTATCCTAGCGGATCTTAAATCTTGTCCACGTCTAGAATTCGATTTTTTCTAAAAAAAGGACTGGACTATCGCCCTCGCTTAGACGATGGGTCATCCTGGCTCACTGGAAGCTTCTTCCTCTTCCATTACGCCCAAACTTGTCAACGGGCGATAGGTATATCCATTGCTGTGGCTGCGCGGGGTCTTTTTGATATCGTCTTTGACGCTATCTAAATCAATGTAGCGGTCAGATACGTTGATCAAACTATCGCTGGTCATAGAGCGCAGGCTTACAACCTCGACCCTTACTCCCCGATAGCTAGCGGCATCCACTGCATAGGCTAGATCTCCGTCTCCGCTGACTAAAATGGCCGTATCGTAACAGCCAACAAGGGCCATCATATCGACAGCAATTTCTACATCGAGATTTGCCTTTTTAGAGCCATCGGGCAGCTGTACGAGATCTTTAGCAATGACGCGATATCCATTACGACGCATCCATAGTAAGAAGCCTTGCTGTTTCTCATTAGCCCGGTCAACGCCTGTATAGAAAAAGGCTCGGAACAGTCGAGAACCTGCTGTTAATCGACATAACAACTTGGTGTAATCAATTTCAATACCAAGCTGAAGAGCTGCATAAAACAGATTCGAACCGTCAATAAAAATCGCGACTCTGCCACGATTTTCTAATACTTGTTCTGGTGTAAAACCAGTGTCATGACTGAGGGAGCTGCGGTGATTCAACATGATTTAACTCTATCCTTTTATTATCGTTTACATCCCTAACACATGGTTAGCATCGACCTTAGAATAATCCCCAGCACCTATCAGCAATTGAGGGATATTTTATTAAGAGTTTACAAATGGTTTCGGAGGGTAGAGACCTAGCGAATAATCAATCAGTCATGTACGGCTTTTAAGATGAACTAAATCGTTAGTTGATTTTGTCACTCACCGCATACGTACGTTCAAATTAAAAGCTTATTTTTATCATACATGAGGTATTTGGAGATGAAAGCGATATAGCCGTAACTTAATTTCTTCTCAAGAAGTAGAAAATAAATATGATTAGTAATTGGCACAGATGATCCCTGGAAACCTGACGTGAAAATAATAGGTTTTGACATCTATCTAAAATTATTTGGAAGATAAGTTTACAAGGGTTAAAAATGCGAGATAAAACCACATATCTTGAAATGCTTACAAACGCCGATTATTATCACTTGGGTGTATTGGGGCTCAGGTTTGCTAAGGCTAACGATGAATTAGACAGCAATTAGCGATCGCAACAGCAACCGTAAAAACACCGAGACATCAACAGGGAGCAACACAGTGGAAATTTTGAAACTATTTACGGCGGGTGGCGTCGTTGTTTGGCCACTGTTGCTGGCATCGGTCTGCGTGGTGACCCTAATTTTGGAGCGGAGCTGGTTTTGGTGGCAAATCTTAAAACATCAAGAGCGTGTGGTGAATACATTTCTGGTGGACTATGACCAGCACCCCAAAGCCGCCATTCAAAAGCTAAAAGAACAGCCGTCTCTACCCATGGTGCGGATATTTCTAGCCGCCCTATCGTTAGATCAAGCCACGCCAGACGAATTTAACCTGGCATTAGAGAGTGCGGCTCAAGCTGAAATACCGAGGCTTAAGCAATACAGCACGGTCTTTGAAACGGTCGTCGGCATTGCCCCACTGCTAGGGCTGTTGGGAACCATTTTGGGATTGATCCAGGCGCTTTCTTCGTTACAGATTGGTGATGTTGGCACAGCACGGGCCGCAGGCGTTACCGCAGGCATTGGCGAGGCCTTAATCTCGACCGCCATCGGGCTAGTGGTTGCCATGGTGACGCTGCTATTTGCCAATGCCTTTCAAGGGCAGTATCGCCGACAGCGAGCTGCGATCGCAGATTACGGCGGCCGGATCGAAATTGCCTATAGACGCCACTACCGTCAGTTTGTAAATCGCCAGGGACGATAGCTGCGCCACAAAACAGTAAAATCCTACAAATTAACCTTATATATTTAGAGAATTTGCCTGTTTAGCTACTTCAATCATCGGGGCAAAGCGAATACTCTAGAAAGAATAAATAATCGTCGTTGAAATACTGCGAGCAAGGCAGTACGTTAATGAACGGGCAAAACTGTACCATCCGGTTCTTTGCAAAAAAAAATTCTATGGGTGAGCGTCGTTGGTTTAGGTTCGGAATATACATAGGCGCGTTTTGCCTGGCCATGGTGGCTACGATGATCGTGGCTACCACCTATCGAGTATTTTTAGGCGCTCCCCAGGTTATCGCCGCACCGGAGCGGCCGGTCCTTGAAACACCTCAAAAAAGAAGCACCCTGCCCCCAGTGGACCTCAATGCTTTGACCCAAAATAACCTGATCTACACGGCTGACTTAGGTAGTTCCACTTACACACCCACTGAACGAGTTGAGCTGGCCGACGCGTCTAACTATGGTGAACGCCATGCCGTTGATGCTTATGGCCAGACCGTCAATAATGAGTATCTGGCCGTGCTGCATGAAACCGTATGGAGTGCCAATAGTGCCATCAATACGTTCCAGACCTATCATCCAAACGATGCCGATCAGGTGAGCTACCACACCATCATTGACCGGGATGGCACAGTTATCTATATTGTGCCACCAGAAAAACGAGCCTTTGGCGCAGGTAACTCAGTCTTTGAGGGGGCTAACGGTCCTGAAACGGTCGTGACCAATCCTGCCTTTGCCTCCTCTGTTAATAATTTTGCCTATCACATTTCGCTGGTAACTCCGTCGGACGGCCAAGACAATGGCTCGCCCCACAGTGGCTATACGGACGCCCAATATAAATCACTCGCCTGGTTGGTTGCCCGCACCACCATACCCGAAGAGAGAATCACCACCCCCGCAGTTGTTGACCGTTCCGGTTCTCGACAAGACCCGCGCAGCTTTAACTGGCCGCACTTTTTAGAATATTTACATCAGTACCCCAGTCGAGCCGCGTAGGGAGATTTGCTACCCTAGCAACAGCCTATAGCCTGTTGGAACAAAAAGCGCTATGTCAGACATTACTCTGGTGGAAGTGGCCACCCAAGAGTTCTTAAGCTGGGTTTCTGCCTTTACCTATTCAGATGAGGATGTCTTTTATCGGGCCAGGGTTCTGGCAACTCGGCTAGGGGCCCACTACCGTCCAGATGGGTTAACTGAGATTGCCTTTTGGGTGCCCGATGTCGGCCACAGTGGGTTGCGCTATCGAGAATGGACCAAAACATCGCATCACTATCAAATTAAAAGTTCTAAAAATATTTATTTAGAGGTGCTAACGCCGCTTGAGTCGATTGATTTTCGAGCGCCTTAGCAGGTGGTTTCGTTTCGTCGCGATCGCATCCCCCTAAAAAGACAGCAAGACTATTTCTGCGGTGTCTTCTCAGGCCTGCGCCCCGGCACCCGAGAGCAGGCAGGCTGCTTTTATCAGCTGCGGTATGTCGATGCTCAGAACCAGCTGCAGACAATTGGGGATGTCATGGCCAATTCCTTACCCTATGGCGTATTTGCCCCCGCCGAGCTGTATGACATTGATGGCCTTCAAAGACATCGGCCCGACCTAAGCTACTTTGGTCAATCTAAACAAGCAAACACAATAAAGGTTTCACCCCCTCGCAATATCCTCCAGCTCCATGTGAGCACGGCGTCTAAGAGCGGTTCACTGGCAGGGCTGACTCGTCTTTACAAGAGTATTGCCCATAAGTTAACCACTCAAACTCCCCTCACCCCGGCTGAAGAAAATTACATCGGGTATGACGCAGTCCAGCTGCTCCCGCTTGAGCCCATTGTGGAATATCAGGTTGAAGGTAAGGCCAGACCAGGCTTTTGGGACGAGGGTGGTGGCTCAACACGTCTAAAGATTACGCTCAACAAGCCCGACACCCGTAACTGGGGCTACGATATTGTGCTGGCCGCTTCCTCAGCCACAAATCCTGCTTTACTAGAGAGTCTGCGACCAGATGAACTGGTGGACTTTATCGCCACGCTACATATGTTTCCGACCGGGCCAATTCAAGTCATTTATGACCTGGTCTATGGCCATACCGATAACCAGGCCAAAGCGTTGCTCAATCGGCATTTCTTTAGTGGTTCGAATATGTATGGTCAGGATGTCAATCACCAAAACCCCATTGTGCGAGCGCTCTTACTGGAAATGCAGCGACGCAAAATCAACACTGGGGCCGATGGCATTCGAGTGGATGGCGCTCAAGACTTCAAATTTTTAAATCCCCAGTCGGGACAGATTGAATATGATGACAACTATCTCCGAGAGATGAGCCGTGTGCTTCAGGAGATTGGTAATACCCGACGTCAGCTATTTGCCATTTTTGAGGATGGTCGACCCTGGCACCAAGAAGGTTGGGAAGAGAGTTCTACCTATTTAGATGTCATCCAACAACAGCCCGACGCCTACCAATGGGGACCGTTAATTTTTGCCCACAACACACCAGCACTAAATCACTTTTGGGACAAAAAATGGCGACGAGTTTGTGAGGTTATGGACCAAGGCGCTCACTGGATCACCGGCTGCGGCAATCATGACACCCTGCGACGAGGGACCCAGGTTGATCCCCAAGAAGACATTAACTGGAACCTTGGAAAAACACTGCCCAAGGTGATTAGACAGGCCTATGATAACCCCGCTGTCGGCCTCATGTTCTATGGGTTTAGTCCAGGCTTACCGATGGATTTTCTGAATGCTACGATGCGCGCCCCCTGGTGTTTCTTTCGTAATACTGACGACATTTACGGGTTAAAGGTGGTGGCAGAAGAAGTCGGGTTTCTAGACTGGCAAATTGAGCCCGAGATTTATGCTGATGTGACGGCCTTTGTTCGTCTCAAGCAGTTGGGCATTGCTACATTTGACAATCTGCGGGTGTTTATGACCTGGCTTGCTGAAACCGTCACAGACCTAGGAGATGGCTATGACCTGGAGGTCTTGGCACAGCTCTGTGAAGATTTTCTAGCCACACAGGTCGATTCTCCGGCTAAGATAACGGCCCAGACACTGCGAACCTTTGCCAAAGCTTACATGGAGGACTGTCATGACCTATGTCGAGTTGATCGCTACATCGCCAACCTTGACCCTCAGCAAACGCGGTTTAATCTTTCCCTGCGTCTGCACCGACAGGCTCACCCCTGGTTAACTAAAAACTTGAGCCCAGGAGATCGCTTTGAGCGATTGAGCGATGACAAGAAGACTCTGTTCTATGGCATGAGAAGTGAGCCTGCGGAGACTGACGATAAGAGCCCTAAACGATTGGTGTTAGTTTCCCATATGGGGGGAGTCTCCACCAATGTTACGGTAGCAGACTGGCTATCGTTAGAGGATATCTCTCAGTGGCGCATTGCCCTGGCTAGCCCTGGTTTAGAAATAGAAAATTTAAACAGCTTTAAACTGCACGACAGCCAGGGGGTGTTGTTAGAATCTGTGTAGGTACGACAGTGCCCTATGGGTGCGCCGCTACCTTTTTTAACCACAGGTCCAGATTGAGATCGTAATATCCTTCTTGCCCAGTCGGATATTCCCCCTGCTCAATAGCGCTAATAATCTTCGGTAGGGCGTCGATATAGTCTTTACCCCTAGCAACAGGATGTAAGGTCCAGCCATCAGGATTCTCCAGAGTCGCTCGCCAGCCGTTGGTGCGTTCTAATTCTTGAGAGATCATCACTTCCCATGAGTCCAGCTTGCCACGACCAGTCCAATAGTTTAGCCAGGTCAGCAAGCGAGGGGGTAGCTGTTTAAGCCATTCATTTTTGTAGTCCATCCACAGCACAGGGATGGGAAGAAAGGCATCAAAGCTCTGTTTTTTAATTAAGTAGGCACGGCTACCAAAAAACTTAAACCGATAAAATCCATCATCTTGTTCGTAGGGGACCCTCTGGTTGAGCGTACCGTCAGCCCGTGGCGGTCCAGACAAGGGGCGCACAAACAGCACTTCTGGTCGCGCTGGCATGAGTTCCATTCCTTCGGTGATCCAGCTGAGACCCCCTTTTTGATACTGCAGCATATCGCTGTCAAAGTGCACCACATAATCACCGACCGTTTCTTCAAGCGAGAAAATGGTACCCAAAATGGGATATCCCTTCCAGTTATGGGTGGGTTTGGGAACAGAACCAAAGTGTTTTTTATAGACCAGGCGTCGATAGGCATCGTCATAGTCCATATCCACTAGCCGATCGACTACACCCATTTGCATCAGCTGGGCACAGTTTTCTCTAAGCTGCTCTAAGGTGCCAATACCCGGTCGGCCCACTTTATCGCCCGTTAAAGGTGCCGTATCAAGAAACAAAACCCGTTCAACAAAGGGATAATGACTTGTGCGCACCAGGTGGGGAATTGTCTCCATCATAAATGGAATGTCGGTGCGGGCCACCATGATGGATAATGAACAACTAGGAAGATTCATAGATCTTAAGTGGGCGCGCCCACTAGGACATCATTTTTTTATTCGTCTAGCCAGCTGACCAATCGCCTGCTTAAGTTTATCGATAGGCTGCTGTTGAGGATTACTCACCAGCGGACGCCCGTCGGGATCATCTAGATAGCGATAGTATTCCCAAAGCTCCCGATAGGGCCCTCCCGCTATCATGGGTGTGCCCGCCCAGTTGAGATTGCGCAGCCGGGGTTCACCTTCATAAAGGGCATGCTCTCAGGTAACATAGTGCTTCATGCCGCCCCAACAGCCGGGCTCATTTGGGT
>JBHJIV010000118.1:0-8230 GCA_050043105.1 Leptolyngbyaceae cyanobacterium
CCGCCCTACAACCCTGCGTAATGAGTTATTCCTTATTGCGATAGGTTAAGAGTTACGGCGGGGTCGATTATTGTTCTTTCGAATGTTGCCCAAGGGACATCTAGTCCGTAGATTATTAGGTTTATTGAGACTCTTCTGTAAGATAAAGATAACCTGACTAATCGTCCCCGCTGTAACCCGACCACATCGACATTTTTGCCATTAACAACAACTCTATCGGGGGAAACCCCAGTCTGCCTAAATGAGATAACTTAGATGTTTCCGAATATTCGAATACAGCCTACTCAGCAGCTACCCCTGCCCCTGCACCCTTGACTAAAACAGGCTGATCAAAAGAGCTAGGCTTATCACCAACCGTAGCGCCGCCATTGAGCATGCCTTGTAGGCTGGGTTCAAAAAATGTGTAGGGAAAACGAGAGTCGGGACGGCTCACATCGTCTAGTCGCTGCTGTAGCTCAGCCGGAATCTCAAATTCCAGCGCCCCCAGGTTATCCTGCAGCTGATGTAGCTTGGTGGCTCCGATAATGACCGAGGCAACGGCAGGACGATTGACCACCCAGTTAAGGGCAACCTGCGCCATGGACCGATTTAATTCTTGGGCGACCTGCTCTAGTTCGGCAACGATGGCCCAGTTTTTCTGAGTAAATTTGTCAAAGGCTGGATTACCACTGTTGGCAAGCATGGCCAGTCGGCCTGACCCTTCGCCGCCCTGTTCAGAGGGTTTGTACTTGCCAGAGAGTAGACCGCTGGCTAACGGAGACCACACCATCAGACTGGTGCCTAAATTTTTAGCCAGCGCGGTGTACTCAAACTCAATATTGCGCTCGGCCAGGGAATATTCTAGCTGTACGGTGCTGATGGGTTCCCAATGGCGCTCTTGGGCCAGGGTTTGAGCCTGAGCGACATACCAGGCGGGGGCATCTGATAGGGCAACATGGCGGACTTTGCCTGAGCGGACTAAATCATCCAGGGTGCGCATGACCTCGGCAGTCGGGGTGACCTGGTCCCAGGTGTGCAGCATGTAAACGTCGATATAGTCGGTGCCGAGACGTTCAAGGGAACCTTCTACAGCCCGCAGGATATTTTTGCGTCCGTTGCCGCCTGCGTTGGGGTTACCGGGGTCGGCATTGTAGCTAAATTTGGTAGTGATGATGATGCGATCGCGAGTTTGACTATCCTTGATAAACCGCCCCAGCATCCGCTCACTGTTGCCGTTGGTGTATAAATCTGCCGTATCGACAAAATTACCCCCCGCTTCCACATAGGCATCAAATAGCTGACGGGCATTGGCTTCATCCGCGCCCCAACCCCAGTCATCGCCAAACGTCATTGTGCCAAGGGCTAAGCGGCTAACTTTTAGACCCGTATTTCCTAGTGCGTAGTATTCCATCGGTAACTTATGCAATGCGTCTACAGTCACTACTATTAATCAGCCGCTAAAATAAATCTTGAATTTACTTGCTCAGTTTTAGTAAAAAATTGCGATCGCTCCGGGGCGTGCAGCTATTTCTTAGCACCTTTCGCTCTAGCTTTTACCTATCTCTACCGATCACGCTAAAGCTCCCATTCCCCCAAACCCTATGGATAGCCAGATTGATTTTGTTGATAGCCAAACCCTGACCCCAAAACCAGATATCACTCCAGGCCGTATTCTAGTGTCCAGCAAGGGGTTAGATTGGCACGGCATCCACATTGAGAAAGGAGAAAACGACGGCTTTACCCCCGATGATGTCACCGTCACCCAGCACTATTTTGCGATGAATACTGGGCCAGCGATGCAGTGGGAATGGAAAGATGGCAGCACCTTTAAGACCCATTGCTATGAGACTGGCGAGCTGTGGGTCAACCCAGCAGGTGTGCCCTTCTCTCATCGCATTAGCGGCCACAATCAGTTTGTCTTACTGACATTAGAGCCTCAAAAACTGACTGACCTAATGCCTGAGGGCGCATCGTCAGAATATAAAGTCTTTCGACGTCAGCACCGGACTAGGGACAAACATTTGCAAATGCTCATACAGGCGCTGCTGATCGAAGCAGAAATGGGTGGCCCCAACGGTCAGCTATATGTAGATAGTCTGTCAACAGCGCTATCGGCTCACTTTGTTAATCACTACAGCGTTGAGCAACCGGGCAATTTAGTTACCCCCTACACATCTGAACGCCAGCGGTTTGAGAATGTCATTGCCTATATTGAGGCTCACCTTACAGAGGATATTGGTCTCTCAGATTTAGCGCTGCAGGCAGGCTTAAGTAAATTTCATTTTTCTAGACTGTTTAAGCAAACAGTGGGATTAACGCCCCATAAATACGTCATCAAACGCCGCATTGAGCAGGCTGCTCAACAGTTAAAACAGGGACAATCCATCACCCAAGTGGCTCACCAATTTGGGTTTAGCGATCAGTCTCACTTTACTCGCGTATTTAAGCAAATCAAGGGCTCCACACCTCGCCAGTTTATCCAGGGGTTTCTGAAGAAACCATCCCCGTGCTAATTTGCCTGGAGTCAGGGGATTTTAGGAGCTCTATGGAGTTAGGCATCGACATAGTGGCGCTGTTGTTTGTGGTGGCAATGGTGGCCGGGTGTGTAGATACCATTGCCGGCGGTGGTGGGCTGATTGTATTACCCACATTGCTCATGGTCGGCATCCCGCCAGCGGCAGCCCTAGCCACGAACAAACTCCAGGGAAGCGGGGGGACATTTGTTGCATCTGTTTATTTTTTGCGTAAGCAAATTGTGCGTCTCGGCGAGGTTAAACTAACGGTCTTTATGACCTTTGTGGGAGCTTTGGTGGGTGTCTGGTTGGTTTTACAGATCAATACCACTGTTTTGAATGCCGTTATTCCGTTTTTACTGCTTGGTATGGGAGCCTATTTTGCTCTGTCGCCCAAGTTAGGAGCCACTGACCAAAAACACCGCCTGGAGCATGGCTCATTTTCCATATTTGTGGCTCCATTGCTAGGGTTTTATGACGGTTTTTTTGGACCGGGTACCGGCATGTTTATGACGCTATCGCTGGTTAGTTTGCGGGGATACAACCTCACTAAGGCAACGGTTCACACCAAGCTGCTTAACTGCACCAGCAATGTCTCGTCATTGGTGTACTTTCTCCTCTTTGGCAAGGTGTATTGGAGTGCTGGTTTGGTGATGTTAGCCGGGCAAATTATTGGCTCATCTATTGGGGCCAAAATTGTTTTAGCTAAAGGTGCCGCGTTAATTCGCCCGATGGTGGCCATTATTTGTTTTCTAATGGCCTCAAAGCTGTTGTTAGCTATTGTTAGCTAGGGCCTCACACATCTAGATACTCGGTTAAAACTTCACAGGCCCCGTCTTCAACACCGTCGTAAATTGAGGGACTGTTGGAAAAAGGAGGTGTGGGAGGTGCGTCCAGGTCTAGATGGGTGTGCAAGATGGTTAAGATAGCCTCAGAGACCGATGTAATGGCATGGGTCTGTTGATAAGGCCGCAATTTATCCAGCAGTTCGGCTGTGAGTAGGACTGTGATGGGAGTTTTGTTGGCTGTTGTCATAGGATGAGTCGAAGATATGTAACTTGAGATCGCTGCCTTACCAAAGACACAATTGCTGATTTATGGTCTGAACCGGTCTAGAACAGTGGCTACTGTTACCACCAAACCCTGGGTTATCTAAACATTCAGTTTGGCAATTTAGACCAGGCTTGCCTTGACTATTTCAACTTACGAGCCAGACTCTGTCAGAGATTCCAAATAGTTTGCTGCCAGCTCAGCAGACGGATACTGTTTAATCTCAGCCTGCAGCTGTTGGGCTCTGAGTTTATATTGGTCGTTTTCGACCATCTCTTCGACCGCCTGACGAATTTGTTTTGGTTTAGGAGTTGTAGTATTTAAATTTAACCCTACACCCGACCAGGCGATGCGGGCACACACCTCGGGTTTATCTTCTGACTGACCGGCAGCAATGAGGGGAATTCCATAGGATAGGGCGGTTTGAACAATTCTGTACTCACCATTGGTGATGACAATATCAACGTGGGGTAGCAGCTGACTGGGTGGCAACGACTGCTCAATTCTGGCATTGGCCGGGAGATCGGCAGCGGCCAAACCGTCGACAGAGTTGTTATCTGTGGCAGCGACCACCAGAATGTCTTGATCTTTCAAAGCGTTAAGCGTCGGAATGATCAGGTTGTTAGGATCGGTTGCGATCGCATCTTGAGTAACATAGACAACCGTATTATCGGTCTGAAGGTCGTTCCACCAAGCAGGCGTAGCAAAGGTCTCCACCGGGTCTAAAAACGGTGGGCCAATAAAATGGACCTGAGATGGTAAATCACTGCGGGGATATTCAAAGCTCGGCACCGTTGTCACCAAATATAAATAGGGCGATAGGGTATCAAAGAAAAGCTGTTTGTTGTCCGCCAAACCCAACTGTTCTCTAGCCCCTTTAAGATCTTTTCGAATCCCTCTAAGAACAACGTCAGTAACGGCTTTGAGCGCTTTGTCACGCAGCCGATTTGAGCCAGATTCTGAGGGTGGTAACCCCAACCCAAAGGGCGGAATATCTTGACCGGGAAACGTCATCACAGACGTACCGAGCTGCGCCCAGGGAGGCCCCCCTAACTCATGCATCCAGGCGGCTCCTAGAAAATATGAATCAGACAGCAAAACATCAGCCGAAAAATCTGACAAGATGGTCCGATAGTCACGCACCTGGGCAACTGCATGGTCAATAAAAAAATGCTTTAGATCAAACCTAAGCTGGGCCAGCCCTTTTAATGCCTGTCTCTGCTCTCCCCATTCTGGCGGTATCTTCTCCTCAATCGAAAAGTCCAGAGCCTCAGTCATTTCAACAAAGTGAGCACCGCTGGCTTCGACATTGGCCTGAAACAACCTGCCTGTGTACCACCAAACCTCGTGTCCCCGCTGGGTGAGTTCACGCACAATTGGCACCATGGGGCTCACGTAACCAATAACGGGGATAGTACCAACTAAAAAGCGAGACATAGGGCATTTTAACGAGGGCTTGCTTGTACTATCACACTGGATATCAGATTTTTCCAGTAGCTGATGTCGCCAGACACTATGCTTAAATCTGCCGCTAGCTCTAGAATTTTGCAGAAAACCCAATGCAACGCAATACCGCTCGTCTTAACAAACTACGTACGCTTTGGCTCACAAAAGGTGTGGGCGGCTTACTATGCACCGGATTTGGGCTTAGTTTACTAGGTGAGGCAACGATGCGTAAGGCGACCGACCAACCCTGGTTTTGGTTAGGCACCCTATGTTTGGTGGTGTTCAATTTTGGTCTGTGTCTGCTGTTTGATAGCCACAATCATCAGCTAGAACTGGAACGTCAACAGCGTTTGTTTAATCAAAAACCTTAGCAGCCCCACTTACCCAGCAAAGACTGGATCGCTAATTCGATATGTACCGAGCCATAGGTCTCACCACAGACGGTCGCTGCTCATAGATGACCAGTATCAGCTGCCAGACGGCAACCAGATAACGATTGCCCACCCCTAAAGAAAACGCTCAGCAAGAACGAGCGTGTGCTAGACGATTAGCGGCAAAACTTAAGGGGCTGGTGGGTGTTGATCCCAATCAGGTCTATGGAATTGAATCGATTCTGAGTTTTCAAGCGTTAGGCAGCTAGCTCTAGCGGCTGGTTTATGTGCGATAGCGAATCTAGCGACCGCTTTAGGTCTATCGTCAGTCGCAGGGCCTGTTGCTTAGCTGAGCCAGAGACCAGGTAGTCGGCGACCTCTAGGGGTTGCCCAATGCGTACCTCAACGCTGCTGCCAAAGCTGGGCCGGGGGTGATCATAATCTAGATAAATCGGCACTACTTTGGCGCCCAGGTTAGATGTCGATTGTTCTGCCTTAAGCGCTAATCTAGCCAGACCCGGTTTGAGACGCTGCACCTGCTTTTCACGAAAAATATCTCCCTCTGGGAAGATAACCAGAGTCTGATGGGTTTGGAGGAGCTTCATGCCATGGCGTAGGGTTGCGATCGCAGGTCGTTTAACATCCACCGGAAAGCCTCCGAGGTGTTTGATTGCCCACCCCTGTAAGCCAAAACACTCGTCGGCAGTCACCATAAAACGCAGATAGCGACCCGTTGCCCGATGACCCACTAACCCCACCAAAAAAGCGTCCCACCGCGAGCGATGGGTGGGCGCAAATAGGACCGGTCCACTCAGGGGAATATTTTCCTGGCCAATAATACGAATTGTCTGAAAGAAATTTGGCAGTAGAACGCCCTCACCAAATTTGTAGGCTAGTGGTGCTAACCAGGGAGATAGCTTCGACTGACAGGGGACAGGACCTAAAGTAGGTGACGGCTGCCTGTGAAGCAAAAATTGCGGACTAAAAGCCATCAGCAATGCTCAAACAGAAAATCAAGAAAACACCTAAAGCGAGTACCGGCCCGATAAGGCGTGTGCCTAACGATACTCAACTCCATATTTGTATACATACCATATACCTATAGTGAGGGTTGCTCCACCGATGTACAGGACAGTTTCACTGCCGTCTCTGACGAAACCAGTTTTGTAACTGCTGCTGGCAGGCGGATGCAAGAATTCCTCCCTGTACGGCTAATCGATGATTAGACGCTGGCCCATCTGGCACATTTAGAACAGAACGTACAGCTCCTGCTTTCGGGTCATCTGCGCCATACACTAGTAAACCCAACCGCGCATTCACAATTGCACCTGCACACATTGGGCAAGGTTCCAAGGTGACATATAGACGGCAGTCATTCAGATGCCAGTTCTGTAAACGTTGTCCTGCCTGCCGCAGTGCCAAAATCTCTGCATGGGCTGTAGGGTCATGAGACCGTTCACGACCGTTGGCAGCCTCAGCAATGACCTCGTCTTCAGGTCCGATGATGACAGCACCCACAGGCACCTCTCCAACCTCCCCTGCCGCTTCAGCTAGCTCCAATGCCCGCAGCATCCAGCGACGGTGGTTTAAGTATATAGGGTTATCTAACGGCGGTGGCGTTATGTCGTAGGGCATTTGGCTATCTAAACTATAGGCGGGACCCACCCAACAAATAGACTAAGCGATCCCAAAATAGGTAAGTACCAAAGACTCCTCGCCTATATTGGTCACCTCATGGACATCGCCAGGCTCTACAAGCATACAAACGCCAGGTAAAAGCATTTGGTCTATGCCATTAACAGTCATGGTGCCAGTACCAGCTGAGACAAAGAATACTTCATACATATCGGCATGGGCATGGGCCTTAGCAACTTGCCCAGGTGCAAAGGTAGCCTGAGAAAAGTTAGTCAAGTGAGGAATATCCCCCGGCTGCAGCATAACCTTTTTACGAATAGCCGCATTGTGGGAAACTCCCTGGTCTGTCAGCTCACTCAGCTGTATTCGTTTCATTTATCCTATAGATTTTAAATTTTTACCTTATCCATCATGTTCGGTGTCGGTGACAGATGACTCTTGGGATAAAATCAGCTCGCTCAGGTCGGTTTCACCCACTATTGCCAGAGGCGGTACCGGATCGTAGCCCCCTTCATGCCAGGGGTTGCAGCGCACAATACGTTTGACGGCCATCCAGCCACCGCGCCACGGCCCAAAACGTTCTATGGCAATTAGGGCATAGCGTGAGCAAGTGGGAGCATAGCGGCAGGTGGCTGGCAGCAGAGGTGAAATTAAAATCTGATAGCCGCTAATAAGTGCCTTAAGCACCAGTTTCATAATGGTGTAGCCTGGGCAACATTTTGATTATGGCAGGTGAGCACTGGGGTAATTGTAAAGTTCTAGCAGGGGGTGAGTGATCTCAAGCCGTATAAGACTGTTCGCATGGCTGTGATCACGAACACAACCCAAGAAAAATTGACGGCTATATTAAGGAAGCGTCGGGACTACCACTGAACTGTATCTGCATCGGTCACGCTGTCATACAGTAGGCAAATGCGACACCTTATTGGATAACCCTCTATATCTTAACCGCACATCTGCTTAGACAGAGTGCTTTATCGCCTAACCCTATATCTAAACCGAAGTCCTCTGTGAGCCCTGGTGCCGACAGAGGGCTTCTTATTTGAAGCGATACATTCAAGCCCCTGACAGCGGCTGTTAGGGGAGCGATGTTCACCTAGTGCAGCGTCAAAGCTTAATTTTAGGGTAAACGGAAGTTAGCTTGCAGCGAGCATCATCGACCTTCATCTGCCAGTCAACCCCACGTTGCCTGTTGTTGATATCGTTCGACCAAGCGGTTGTTTCCGCCCGTAGCGT
>JBHJIV010000119.1:0-3401 GCA_050043105.1 Leptolyngbyaceae cyanobacterium
TACGCTACCAGGTTTTCATAACGCACTCCCGGTCTGCGACTTCGCTCAATCCACTAAATTTGATTCCCTTACTCCCTCTGCTCTCATCCCTAAGCATTGGTGTTTCACCTGAGATTTGTTGGGTTTACGAGGTTTTGGGGCTGTGCCAGGAATTACAGGGGAGGGGCAACCCAACCTACGGGTTCATGGTTCAATAGCAACGCACTCAAAAATTAATGCACACCATCATGCCTACCGTGATCGTTGCTACAGGGAATCCTGGCAAACTTAAGGAAATGCAGGTTTATCTGACCCCGCTAGGTTGGGATTTACAGCTTAAGCCTAAAGAGATTGATGTGGATGAAACGGGCACGACGTTTATTGAGAATGCTCGACTAAAGGCAAAGGAAGTGGCAGTGGCAACGCAGCAGTGGGCTATTGCGGATGATTCCGGTCTGCAGATCGATGCTCTCAATGGGGCACCGGGTCTGTATTCAGCTCGCTATGGCAAGGACGATCAACACCGTATTAATCGCGTCCTGCGAGAGCTAAGCAATACTCAAAACCGCAGCGCCCAGTTTGTCTGTGCGTTAGCTTTGGCAAAACCCGACGGCACCATTGCGTTAGAAACTGAAGGCAGCTGCCCTGGCGAAATCTTGACTGAACCCAAGGGCAGCAACGGCTTTGGCTATGACCCTATTTTTTATGTGCCCAGCCAGGGTAAAACCTTTGCTGAAATGAGCGATCAGCAAAAGGAAACCCACAGCCATCGGGGTATTGCCTTTGCTCAAATTATGGATGCGCTCAAACAGCTAACGCTAGACTAGCTTCGAAGTGATGTAGCACTGATTAACAATCGCTGTTTTACAAAATATGCTCAGCCCCTCTTTTACGGCCTACCTGCTGCTTAGCTGTCTACCGCTCAGTGTGGCACACCCCTTGGCAGCGGTAACAGTGGCTCAGGTCAATGACACCGCTGATGGTGAGCCGCTAACCCAAAAGCTGTTGGGCCGCTGGGAGATTTACCGACCCGGTACCGCTTCACCACCGGGGATAGCTCAGGTTTTGATCTTTGCCCCCAACGGTGACTTGTTTTATTTGGAACAGCCAGAGGGTGCTGTTGTGCGCTCTAGCTGGTCGTTAGATACGTCACAGTCCATCATTGAAACCAATTTGGGCGTCCCGGTGACTGGCAAATTCTCAGGGCCAGACTTGATGGAGATGTCCATGGAGGAGTCAGTTAGCGCTGACAATCCTGATGACAATGATGTGCCGGTCATCTACATGCGCAGAGTCTCATCAGATGTGAGCATACCAGCGGATAGGCCAATCGTTGAAATGGCTGACTTTTTTGCAGCGCAGGTTGCTACGGCTAGAGAAAGCGAGGCCAGGACCTATGTCGGTGCGATCAATCGATTCCAGCAGGCCACTTATTTAGAGCAACCAAGCTTTGAGGCCAATATTCAAGCTATAGCAAGACAAGTAGGAGGCGAAGGAGGCAAGCTGCTGCAGAGCGAGAACTATGACTACACGGTGCGTCTATCTGCAGACGGTAACGTTGTCAGCACCATCGCCATACCGACCCACGATGGTCTTAGAGCCTTTGTGGGTCGGGTGAGGGTATCTGCCGATGGCTCCACTGTTGCTACATTCTGCCAAAGCACCAGCCCCACTGCCCAGATGCCTGACCTACCAGATGGCACAGGCGCTTGCCCTACAGATTATGTCTCTGTGGATTAGCGTCACCCAACTCGCGGCTGACCAGCTATTTAGATCACCTACGTTTCCTTTAGACAGTAAAAAGCTGCCCTTCTAAACAAAGGCAGCTTAAATGAGTAATTCGATAACTTTTCTTTGCGGAAAGGGTTTTATTCTTCGCTAAACATGGATTGAATCTGGCCTAGTGCAGCTTGGAAGATATTAAACCCAGCCCAGCCCGCAGCTAGGGCAATGGGAGCAAGTACAGCTACAACCCGGAAATCAATGTCCATTACCGAACCTCCTGCGGAGAAAAACGTTTTTAAAGTACTTATACACAATGTTCTCATAAACCAGGCGAGGTTTGAAGTGGAGATTCGGGCTTAGTTAAAAGTTAATAAATGAAGCAGCCTAGTCAATTCAGGCATTCTAGACATAGTGTTACCGAATCTATTGGGTGATGCAAACACAGCTTTTTGCCGCCATACTAAGAAATGTTACAGAACCAGGTAGACCACAGTCACCTGCTTTTATCCGGTATTCACTGATTCACTTCTGTCCTTGACACTATGCAACTTCCTGAACTTGACTCTGACAGTATCAACCGTGTCATTGAAATGGCATGGGAGGACCGCACCCCCTTTGAGGCTATTGAGCTTCAGTACGGTCTTAAGGAAAAACAAGTAATCGCGCTGATGCGCCGGAAAATGAAGCATTCAAGCTTTAAGATGTGGCGCCGGCGGGTGACTGGCCGCAAGACTAAACACCTTAAGCAACGTGGCTTTGGCAGCGGTCGCTTCCGCTCACAAAATCAGAAGGGATCATAGTCCAGCTTGAGATCTGTAGCGGCCTCTACGATAAAATTTCAGGTCTAGTTTATTTGTTTCGCCCATTATGACTAAGCGTCCTGTTGCAGCCATTACCGGAGCTTCTAGCGGTATTGGTCGTGCCATTGCCACCCGACTTGCAGCGGATGGATATGATTTAGCCCTGTGCGCCCGTCGTCAGCAGCGCCTGACTGAAATAGCCGACAAGTTATCCCAGCAGCATGGCGCTGCGGTACTGACTCAACGTGTCGACCTACAAGACGAGAAACAAATTTTGAATTGGTTTAGCGCGATCGCAACCCGCTTCACCCGCCTCGATGTGCTGATCAACAATGCCGGTCTCGGCCACAAAGAATCGTTAACCAGCGGCACTACTGAAAAGTGGCGCGAGACCCTGGATGTTAACGTCATTGCCCTATCTATCTGCACCCGCGAAGCCATCAAGCTAATGCGCAGTCCTGGCCAAGATAGAGGACACATCGTCCATATCAGCTCCATGTCTGGTCATCGTGTCCCCGGTAGCGGCATGTACTCAGCGTCTAAATTTGCAGTGCGGGCTCTGACTGAAGGACTGCGCCAGGAATTGCGTGCCGACAATAGCGCTATTCGCATCTCCTCTATTAGCCCTGGTTTTGTCGAAACCGAATTTGCCGAAAAATATTCCGGCAGTCGCGAACAGGCACAACAGGTCTACAGCCAGTTCCCCGTACTGCAGCCCCAGGATATTGCCAGTGCCGTTGGCTATGTCCTGGGTCAACCCGACCATGTGAAGGTCCATGACATTCTGCTGCGGCCCACTCAGCAAAGTAGTTGAAAGTCACATCCATTACCCCTGTTATTGACGTTGCAAATCATCACCCGGATTAATCACCAAACCCGGCACTTCACGCTGTAAGG
>JBHJIV010000120.1:0-2462 GCA_050043105.1 Leptolyngbyaceae cyanobacterium
CAGCGAGTGGCGATTGCTCGTTCCCTCTGTATGCAGCCTGAAAATATGTTGTTCGATGAACCCACCAGCGCCCTGGACCCTGAGTTAGTGGGTGAGGTTTTGCAAGTAATGCGCACCTTAGCTGACGACGGTATGACCATGGCGGTTGTTACCCACGAAATGCAATTTGCTCGCGAAGTCGCTAGTCGTGTCATGTTTTTGAACCAGGGTGTCGTCGAAGAAACCGGTGACCCAAGACAGGTTCTGAGAAATCCTCAAAGCGAGCGTCTACAGACATTTCTTAGTCGGATGAATGGTCTGAGCGTTTAAGCAAACCCTCTTGCAACAAACTCACAGCCACGCTGGTAAATAGTATTGGCGTAATCTGTCCACTGGCCTTGCCCCCAATAGCGGAAACAGCTGGTTTGCAGAATCAGATTGTGTAATAGTGCCTGCCGATAATTGGTATTCAAGGCCAGATGAGACTGCTGGCTGATAGGAACCGCATTGATAGCTTGATGAAAAAGAGAGCTCAGACGTTCCATGGGCCCGATTATATTGGCATACCCATCAACCCAACTACGATCATTGGTCCAAGAGCCGCCAGTAAAAAAGATATTCTTTTCTGCTAGATTTGCGATCGCAGCGCTGACTCGCTCTGGCGTAATATCATCATCCGCCAACGTCTGCCATAGATGATGTTGGCCAATCGCCTGGCAGGGTGGAAAATCGCTCTCTTCAACTCCGGCTGCAGCTAGCAACTCAATATATTCAGTCCCATTGATACCGGTAATGCCAGACTCATGGCGAGCTTCATGCCAGGCCCGTTTGAATGCCCCTGGAAACTCATTCATCATAACGCCACCATTTTCGCCATCAGAAATTTGGCTGACCAGAGGAGGAACTGACTGGCTACCCAAAGTAACCTGCCCTAGCGTTTTGGCCTCATAGTAAGGCTGCATTTGACCAATTAGCTTAGTGTCCGATCCTTGAGTCTTGATGAGCGCAGTAATTGATACTTCCTGTCCTTGGCTATTTCTAGCAACCAAGCGGTGGGGTAGGTGGGAATGTCGAATTCCTTCACCTGTCAGTGTTTCTACCGTATGTTCCTGCACCATCACCCAACGGTAGCCACTGTCTTTTAACGCACTGACCAGGGTGTAAAGTGCGTCCGGTGCGTTGGGTAACTGCATCTCAGGTAAGGAAAACCCTCGAACTCGCTTGAGAGCCTCTAAGCCAAAAATACTGGCAAACTGATGCTGCCAGGCGCGGATGTGCAGCTTAATATCTGGTAGCGGTGTGGCAGCCGCAACCGCATGGCCCCAAAATGTCCCTAACCACTCTACATAGGGCTGATACCTGGGATCGCACGTAATGCCTTTGAGCTTATCGAGAATATCGCTGCGCCCCATTTGCTGTAGGCCCCAAAGCAGATTGCCTGAATAGTCCAGCATTACCCGTGGATTGCATCCCTGGTCCACCAGCTCAGGAATAAAATCACCCATCCGGGCATAGCAGTAGGCAAATGGGCCAGCATTATGATTGTCACCCTCATAGTGGTGCTCAAACATATACTGCAAATGGTTGATGAGTTTGCCTTCAGGCCCTGCCGGTATAGTCGGCTGATGCATGTGGAGTGCGATTGCAAAACCAGCCGATAGTCTACTGAGGTCGAGATTACTGCGGTCTAAAAAGACTGGTTCACGAAAATTACTCAATTCTGCAATAGAAGACTCCCAGCCGCAGAGTGTAGGCAGCGTTGGATCGTACGTAGCTGGGGGAGATACGGCGGCAGACATATTTTTAAGGGTGAATTAAAAGGTGGATTAAATCCTCTCTATATAGTGTCTCAGTTACGGGCTTCAAAATAAACCATCCTTATAGAAAAGATAATCCTAGATTAACTCTAGGTAGCTATCAAACCATGTTCAAGAGAGATAGCTAACTCATCCTCAATCCAGTTCAAAATTTGCAGACGCTCTCCCTGGGTTAAATACAGATGACCCGTGTGTCTTAAACGATCATTCACATCTTCTACATCAGACGGTGTCATCAACCCAACCATGGCACCTATGTTGTAAAGAGCATCGTCACGCTCTTCTTGGGTATGACAGCCGTAGCGATATTTTGAAATCTGACGGCTGATATATTCAAATGCTTGGGGATCGGTGGCCTCCAATCGCTGTTTGCGTTCGTCGGCAATGGGTTCTCCTGCCACCATGGCAGCGTAATCAGTATCGAGTATATCCAGCTTGACAATCTTGGTGGCTCGTTTGGGTCTATGACTCACGGTGGCTTAAACCCCACATGTTTTTGATTTTTCTAATTGTGCCTTCCCCAACCAGAAAATGCGTCAAGCTTTGTTATTTTGCAATTGTCCGTTTGCAAAAGTTTGCGACGTCGATTCAAATCGCTAAATTCTATCAGAGTTTAGTGGGGTCTAACCGAATGCTTAAATCTAGCCAGGATGAGCTGGTTATGGG
>JBHJIV010000121.1:0-10583 GCA_050043105.1 Leptolyngbyaceae cyanobacterium
CGTACAGTTCCTCGCTGGGCTTTGGTGACACATATGTTCAATCATCAAACACACCACAGGGGGCAAGTGACTACTTTGCTCTCACAAATGGGGTTAGATATTGGGAGCACAGACATTCCGTTCATGCCTCAGTTTGTTGCAACCTAACAACCCTGGTGCAGCGGATTGGCAGAAGGGGGTGGTATCTTTGCGGAGGTTATTGGCAACCGCTGACCAGAAACGTTAGGCATGCCCTGCTAGCAAACCAGTGTCCGGCATCATGGTCATAATTCTTAAAACAAGCGATCTCATCCTAAATCATTAGTTCTTGTACATCACATGTAGTTTTGGAGATTGGGTAAGTGATTCATATAAGTTAGGCCATCAAGTCAAGCGACAAGCCATACACTTAGTCATCTTTAGTATTTGATTAATATATGCAGCACTTGATGCATGTGATGCTAAGCTTCACTTGTAGTGATAATATTTTGCATGGCTAAAGACTCCAAATCCAAAACTCGTCGTATTAGTGTAGACATCGGCGGTATTGAGAAAGAGCTGGAAGAGTTTGCTGAACTAGCAGGCATTCCAGAGGATGTTTGGGAGCAAATGCCGGATAGTCAGAAGCTGTTGATTTTGGCGAAACGCGGTATCCAAGCGACGCGAGAGGCGTTAGCAAAGGATGCTGAGTAGCATGGATAATGAAACTCAGCAGGCGGTTAATCAACTGCGCAACAGAATTGATGTGTTAACGAATCTTTAGGCTTTACAACTGAGGCCCTTGGTAAGTTTATGGAGGAGTGCAGTAGTCGCTTCTCTGGTATTGATGAGATTCTTGAAATTCTTATTAATGAGACCACTACGGGGCGAAAACAGATTATGAATGAGCTAGAAGCAATTAATAGGAGGCTTGATGACTAATCTTAGTGATATGCGTAAACAAATTGCTGCTATGCGCGTTGATCGAGAGGCTTGGACCGCACGAATGCGTCAGATCGATGCAGATCGCGAAGCTAACCAGCTTAATGCCAAAAAACCTATTGTGAGTCGACTTAGAATTTGGTTTTCTACGCTGTTTGAGACAATTAAGACAAAAATCACACATCGTTGACAGTAGCTCTGGTTGACCCAAAACCTTAGCGTTGGTACTTTAGGTACATTTGCCCATCGTCCAGTTGTATAGCAGCTATTAGTCTGGAAAGCTCTACATTGAAGTTAATTTGTATGCACGTCTTCCCATCCGTCAGCATGTTCGAAGTTGAACATATCGATTTATTAGGATGAGGACTTTGAATAGGTAACTCTAAAAATGTCATTTAGTGATTTCAAAACTGTTGCAGATGTGCAGAAGAAGTATGACATCAAATATGATGAGCGTGACTTTCTTACAGTGACGGAGATATCACCCTCTGAAGCTTTTCTAAGTGATTTTCAATTTAGCAAAGAGAATATTGACATTTTCACATCGGAGGCATCGCGCAGTGAGCTGATTATATCCCCGTTACTGCGTGAGCTGTATAAAAAACACGCTCAAGACTATTCTTTCTGGATTCAAAAGAGTATCTCCTATGATTCTATACTTTTAGGGACGCCAGATTACATCTTTTCAAAGCGCTCAAACCTCGGAAAAACAGTCCTAGAAACGCCGATTGTCGTCGTCGTAGAAGCCAAGAAAAACGACTTTGAGCATGGATGGGGACAATGTTTAGCCGAGTTAGTAGCCTCCCAGAAAATAAACGACGATGCCACATTTCCAGTCTATGGCATCGTCACCGATGGGAACCTTTGGCAGTTTGGTCGATTGGTGCTAGACACATTCACCAGAAGCACCGGTAACTACACTATTGATAATTTAGCCAGGCTATTTGGTGCCTTGGAAGCAGTGGCACAGCTGATTGAGGAAACCAAACGGTAATAGGTCTGTATCATCGAGCTTACTAACAAGTCTGTTAGCCTGGAAAGCTCCATATTGGATATGTTAGCCTCTACATAATCTTCAACTAAACATAAATCTTCCCCTCGCCAGCAACAATGTCAACTCCATCTAAACCCTCACCAGAGGCATCTGCTGAGCCCTGCGTAACCACATTCGATGAGTTTGTGCAATTGGCAGATTATTCTCTGATGGATTCCTTAAATGCCGATCCTGATGCCACGGTCGATGGTGATGATCACCATGCCCGCCAGGTATTTTCGGGCCATTTTGTACCTGTGGCACCCACGCCACTGGCAGAACCAGACTATGTAGCCCATAGCAGCGCCTTCTTTAAGGAACTTGGACTGAGCGATGAGCTGGCGCTTGATGAAAAATTTCGCCATGTATTTTCGGGTGATCTCTCTGCTGCCCATGAGCCGATGCGTCAGATTGGCTGGGCGACGGGTTATGCACTGTCGATTTATGGCACCGAATATACCCAAAATTGTCCATTTGGTACGGGTAATGGTTATGGCGATGGTCGGGCGATATCTATATTTGAAGGCATCATCAATGGCCAGCACTGGGAAATGCAACTGAAAGGGGGTGGCCCAACGCCTTATTGCCGTGGTGCCGACGGGCGTGCAGTACTCCGATCAAGTGTGCGTGAGTTTCTAGCACAAGAATACCTGCACGCTTTAGGTGTGCCCACATCGCGCTCTTTGACACTGTATGTTTCTAAGTCTGAGACCGTTACCCGGCCTTGGTATTCTCAAGACTCTTGCTCCATCGATCCTGATGTTTTGGTGGATAATCCTGTAGCTATTTCAACTCGGGTTGCCCCCTCCTTTTTGCGCGTTGGTCAGCTAGAGTTATTTGCCCGTCGAGATCGCAACAATGCTCACCCAAAAGCATTAGAAGAGTTACACATGATAGTGTCCCATTTAATTGAGCGAGAATACAAAAGCGACATTGATCAAACCCTTAGTTTTGCAGACCAATTGGTTGAGTTGGCTAAGCTATTTCGCCAGCGTCTGACGTCACTGGTGACCAATTGGCTAAGTGTGGGTTATTGCCAGGGTAATTTTAACAGTGATAACTGCGCCGCTGGTGGCTTTACCCTCGACTATGGCCCCTTTGGGTTTTGTGAAATTTTTGACCCTTGGTTTCAACCCTGGACTGGCGGTGGCGACCACTTTGCATTCATCAATCAGCCAAGGGCAGCAGAAGCGAATTATTATATGTTTTGGAAAGCTGTAAGACCTCTACTGGCAGACGATGCCGACGCTTTAGAACAGTTCGATCAAGTAGGCCGTGGCTTTGCAGAAGCTATGCAACAACAAATTCAAAAAATGTGGGCGACCAAACTTGGCTTGACGGAATTTAACCCAGAGTTATTTAGGACATTAATGCAGCTAATGACCCACTCAGATGTGGATTACACCATTTTCTTCCGCGAGTTGTCCCACATACCAGACGATGTCTCAGCCTTGAAAAAGAGCTTCTATGGTAAAACGTCAAAACAATTTGAGGAGCAATGGCAACCTTGGCTAAAAAGCTGGCGCGGCCTTATTAACGATGGCAATTTGGCTGAGATATCAACCAATATGAAACGGACTAACCCAAAATACACATGGCGAGAGTGGTTGATTGTCCCTGCCTATCAACAAGCCATGCAGGGTGACTACACGTTAGTTAAAGAGTTGCAGGCAGTACTTAGCTCTCCATATGATGAGCAATCACAAGAGGTAGAAGATAAATACTATCGTCTAAGACCTAGCGCGTTTTCTGACGTTGGTGGCGTGTCGTATTATAGCTGTTCATCCTGATGGGGCGCGGGCTGCCGACCGGCGCGTACTTGTAGAGTCTAAGTTGTTAGACTTTATAAACGCTATGCCCGTGAAAAAAGATATGGACGTGATTGCTATTCGCCTTAAGCCTGGAGAGGATCTCAAACAATCTTTGCTGAGATACTGTATCGACCAAAAAATAGATGCCGCTTATATGCTGAGTTGTGTGGGTAGTTTACGTCAGGCCGCGATCCGATTTGCCAATCAACCAGAAGGAACTGTTTTAGAACAACCGTTAGAGATAGTGTCGCTAGAAGGCACTCTCTCACAACATGGTGTCCATTTGCACATTGCCGTATCAGATAGTGAAGGTCAAGTCATCGGTGGTCACTTAATGGATGGCTCGAACATCTACACGACAGCAGAGATAGTCTTGGGGATTGTGCCTAACGCTCTCTTTAAGCGGAAGATTGATCCACTCACCGGATACAGAGAGCTAACAATTACCAGCTAGAAAATTGATATCAGTAATCCATCGACGGAAGCCTACCCCGCTGCCTTTACGCCCCCCTTAACAAGGTTTGAACAGAAGGAGTGAGAGATGGTGTTAACAGAATTCGAATTTTAAGATTCACTCCGGCTTCTGAATTATTTGCTCTAGCTGACGCTGTTTTGCCCTAGGGTCAATGCTCAAAAATTGCACATAGTCGCCAGGATGATTGACCAAAACCTGTTCCACCTGGATTAGCACCTGTGCCTCATGGGCGCTGGTAATTGCACATCTCCAATCAGACTGCACTGGGAATGGACATAGGCAGAGGCGGCAATGATGGGCTGATCCAGATCGCTGTCCCAGGGAGTGGGTGGGGCAGGTTGATGACGCAGCGGCATAGTACTTTCCTCGTTGATGCGGAAACTGCAGAAACCTCTTTCTCAGTTTGCTTTAAATTTGAAGACACCAACTTTACAAAGAGTTCATATTTATCTCTGTATATTCGCATATTGTGAGAATGATAATCATTCTAATTAAAGATTGAGGTTTTCTCGATGTCTAGTTTTGGTAAGCCAATTGTTTCTCTTACCGACAAGAAGAGTTTCGCAATCGCAATCGGCACGGCTCTGAGTCTATGCACCCTGGCTCCAGCCCAGGCGGCCACCTTTCGCCTTTCATGGACAGGACAAATTCTGGGTTACAGTGCTGAAGGGCAATTTAGCTACGACGATGCCCAGACCTATGAAGACGGGATTGTGCGAGGTGATGATTTAGAAGCGTTTGACATTGCCTTCTATGATCCCCTAGGCAGTCTGATTCAAGAGTTTGAGGATAACCACCTCACCTATTCAGGGTTCAACTTTAATTTCGACACCCAAACAGGTGAAATTTTGCAAGATGGCTTTTTCGATGAGCCGAATGGCATTGATATTGGAGAATATACGGTTCTCTTTGATGATGCGGGGGAGCCCATTGGGGCAACGGGGCTAAATTTCTGGTCGGCGGCTCCTGCTCCAGATGGAGAACCCATCCCCCATGTTCACCTAACTGATTTTGGCGATGAGTTTCCTGACCTGCCAGTGGGCTTTGGCTCCCATCTAGATGTGGCGTTCTTTACCCGCACGCGGGCACAGCTTCTGGACGATCCGGGGGCAGGCGAGCAGCTTGGCCAACGGATGATTGCCACACAGGTGCCTGAACCGGGTGCATTGGTTGGACTGGGTGCGATCGCACTGTTGGCTCGCCGTTTGCAACGCTCTAAGGGGCAGGTCAAGTCTGTTTGAGGGAGAGCGATACCCGTTGAATTATTAATGATTTGGCGGCTCTGAGACGGTTAACGAAGGTAAAACCACTGGCCAGCCAGCATACTCTCATCTGGCGGGCCAGCCGCCTCCCCAAACTATCTGACACTGACGTTAGACAAATTAAAGCCGGAGAATTTATGCAGAGAGAGAACGTCAAAGCCACCTTTGATAACATGGCCGCATCGTATGATGCTCAATGGGCAAACTTGGGTGCCATCAATGATTCACTGCACTTACTTATGGGCGGTGTGTTTTCTATCTTACCAACTGACGCCAAGATTCTTTGTGTTGGAGCAGGGACCGGGGCAGAAATAATCTACTTAGCACAAAGGCTCCCAAAGTGGCACTTTACAGCGGTCGAACCCTCCACTGTTATGGTGGACGTGTGTCGCAGACGACTAAGAGCGCTCGACTTAGAAAAGCGTTGCAGCTTTCATTCCGGCTACCTTGAAACACTTCCCTCATCTAATCTATTTGATGCAGCAACCTCCCTCTTGGTTTCTCAGTTTATTTTGGAAGAAGAGTCTAGATTGATTTTTTTTAAGTCTATTGCCAATCACTTAAAACCCGGAGGGATTCTGGTTAGTTCTGACCTTTCTGCAGATCTAAACTCTTCTAACTATCAAAGCTTACTTCAAACTTGGCTAGAGATGATGAAAGAAGGGGGCATTTCTCCTGAAAGTCTAGATGGGATGAGAAATGCCTATGGTAAGAGTGTTGCTGTTATACCTGAACATGCTGTTGCTAGACTGATTCAAGGTGCTGGATTCGAAAAACCTAATCATTTTTATCAAGTTGGATTAATTCACGCGTGGTATTGCTGTAAGAGTTCTTGCAATGCCTAACGTATGCATGGAGAACCGTAATTGCCATCGGTTGGTAAAGTCTCATTCCCGCACCGCACAGGGTTCACAAAGACCAAAGAATTCTATTGACTCGATATGACTTACTCGTCCCAGACATTGACCTTAAAATCTCACACACATCCTTTAAAGCCATTCTGAAATCCCTACTTAAGCTCTCCGCCTGGAGTGTTGTCCCCCTGCTGGGAACGTTGCTGCCGCCTGCATCCGTCGAATCAGCCATCTTTTACGCTACAGGGCAGCGTCTGACCCAGGCTGTTCCAGGCGTTCACGACGATATCCGTGAAAACTTTTTGTTTGCAGTTGATTCAACAACTGGCATTGCCACCCCCGTTTCACCTGAAACCAGTGGATTACCGTCAGCCTTAGCGGGGACAGCCGATCAGCAACTGTTGGGTTATCAATTTAGTGGCCAACTGGTAGAGATTGATATAGACTCTGCTACCCAAACCCCCATCGCTGAACCCACTGACCTAGCTGCCACCAGTTTTGACATTCTGGAGGATGGTAGAGGATTTGTTGTGCCTTTTGCTGAGAGTTTCAATACTCAACAACTCTCTCAAATTGACGTAAAAACGAGTTCAGCGACTCCTCTGGGTTCATCTCAGGCGGTTGGCGATGCGATTGACAATGCCCGAGGCACAGAATTGGGCACAGCCAACCCTTTTGTGATTAGTCTGGGGTCGGTCGATAACAGCCTCTATGGTATTGACCTCGATACTGACTCCTTAATTCAGTTTGATTCAGAGACAGGGGACGCTGCGGTCGTTGGCGAGGTGAGCGCTGTAACCGCAGATGATCGCGCTGTATTTAGCGGTTTTGCTGCGTTGACAGGTGTAGACACCGATACCGATGGTCGGTTTGATACTCTCTTTGGCAATGTCAACTTTATCGATGATGACAATGATCCTGCAACGCCCGTTCAGCGTTTGGGTGGGATCGCTCGCTACGACCTGAGCGATGGCTCTTGGGAGCTAGTGGGGACTAACCCCGGCGTTATTTTCTTTGGATTTGGTGCTTCACCTGCTTCTGTACCTGAACCGGGTGTCTTATTGGGTCTTCTTAGCGTCGGATTCTTGGGCGGGTGGAAGAGGCGATAACCCTCGAACTCAGTCCTCCCAGAACTGGCCCAGTTATCTTGATCTCAAGCGACAAAGTTAGATGGGGGCACTGTGGCAATATCCACTACTTCCATCTAACTGAGGGCTTTATCAGCTAGGGAGGTATTCTTCGCAAGCTATAGCCAGCGTCCTCCCCAGGAGAGAAGCATCGAACCTGCCAGGAGAGCGATCGCAGGCAATCGTTGAGCCCTGAATGTTGGTACTGGTTGGGCATTGACCGGTAAGGGCCGCCGCTAGGGCAGATTTGCCGGTACTTTCTTTGTAGACCGCGTAGCTGCCGGCAATGGGTTTGACCTCTTCAATTTTGAATCGGCAGCTAAAAGTACTCGGCAAGCGTCTGCAGGTAAATGGCATATTGCTGGCCGCTGACGTGTTCTCGGCGAAATGCGATCGCAGGCGAGGTTTTCAATGTGACTGCATTCAGGTCGAGCAGCCCAAAACCATGGCTGGGGAATGACGGCGTGATGAAATTCATTTCCTTAGGCCAGCGGCTAAAGGAGGCTCCCACCTGGTGTCGGTCTAAAATCGTAAAGCGCTCCAGCCCCAGCTCTTTGAGCACGACGCCATAGCCGATACCGGCAGCTCCCGCACCGACAATCACAACGTCATAGGACAGATCCGTTTGGGGAGGGCTCACGCTGGTTTACCTGAATGATTAAGAATACGAGAATATGATCATTATCAATTTCTTTGTCTAGGGGCTGTCAGGTCATGGTTAGACGGCTAGACTAATGGAGTCGTCCCACTCTAGCCAGGTCGCTCAGCGCGAGGCTACATCATGAATCATTAGATTCCTCAAAAACATAGCTTTATAAATGTGGCAACGTAGAACATTCCATGGGTGTGCTGAAGAACTAGAGATAGTTGGTAAAAACTTCAGAAGGGCTTACACAGATAGTTTTTCGATGGATCTAGAAAATAGAACGAGAATTTTACGAGAATCTTCCAAAAAGGGTGTTGAAATACTGAGAGTTCTTGCTCTTTCAATCTAAAGCAAGATTTTTCGCAAACACTGCTACGCGCGACTTAATTCTTTCCGGCAAGAAGAAGAATAGAAATTGAGTAACAATTTTATCAATTGCTGATGTTTATCGTGCTATTAAATCTTTGCCAGATCAGGCTACACGACAAGATTAATCTGTTGAGATGAGTTTAGTGTAGCTCTAGGCAGTGAAGGACTGAATTGTCTAAAAGTTCCTGAATGGCCTCTTCTCCGGATCGGATGAGTGCTTCAACTTGCCGGGTAGGAGCATTTCCACACCTTAGCCATACTACCAAACGCTTTACCAACTTTCGGCTGAGGTTTTGATCAAACAACAGTCTCATGCAGCACTTACCGAAGCAACCAGACGATGTTCGCGATCAGCTGCCAATTCCAGACAGGCCCTGATATCGGTTTCTACCAACTCTGGAAAGTCATCAATAATTTCATCTGTAGACATGCCTGCAGCTAGCCAGCCCAAAACATCGTAGACTGTGATACGCATCCGCCGGATGCAAGGTTTTCCTCCACGCTTGTCTGGCTCAATGGTAATGACAGTGCGATAGCTCATAATGTCAACAAGTATGGCGGTTCGTGCATGTGTCAAGGTCAACACCACTGACTGGGCTCAATCTGAATGGGAATGGTAGTCAAGCGTTTCGATGTTTTTCTGGTCAACCTAGATCCCACTGTTGGTAGTGAAATTCAGAAGACGCGCCCCTGTGTTATTATCTCGCCGGATGAGATGAACCGTTATATTGCCACGGTTATCATTGCTCCAATGACAACAAAAGAGAAACAATATCCCACTCGTGTTATCTCTCAATTTCAAGGCAAGAACGGACAAATTGTTTTGGATCAGATTCGTAGGGTAGATAAAAACCGATTGGTTAAAAAACTTGGTCGCATCAGTCCAAATGAGCAAAAAATGCTTCTTGATATCTTAGCCGAGATGTTTGCTGAATAGTCTGCTTACAGGAGAAACGACGTCTGCACTGCAGCGTTTTGGCTGTAGTGCAGTGAGCCGGAGTCGGAGATGGGCGAATGCCTCTTATCCCATCACCGCCACTGTGATCAGACCGATGCCAATGCAAACTTTTGCCAGAGCGCTGACCACTGACAGCCACTGAATAACTCCAGCTCCAACGAGAGATTTTTCAAGCCACTGTTGTCCATAAACTGCGGCTAACCCCAGGCTAGTCAACACGGATGCCAGCCCAAGACTAAAACCGCCGATGAGTACTAATCCGTGGGCAATCTGGTGTAGTGCGATCTCACTCAGTAAGATGCAATAACTATGAACAGGCTACTCAGTTTGAAACAGGCAAATTAAATCATCCAACTCAATGTCATCCAACGCTTTGTGGATTTTGTAATGTTGGGCTGGCTGATTAAAAATAGTGATTACGGTTTCAATCGGCGGGCAGTCGGGTTCTTTGCACTGAACATGGTTCGCAGAGGCCAAAGAATTCGAGGGTGTGATAGTAAATCTTAAACGAGCCAGAGCATTGAAGCGGAAACTCTAGCCCCTTTAGGGGACAAGTATCGAGGGGAAACGATTGCCCGCAGTGTAAGCAGGTCATGTAATGATGATCCTGCTCCACTACGTTGTAAAGCGTCTCACCCGCCAGCGTTATCCGATGTTGCACCCAACCCATTCGTTTTAGGGCATCGAGGGCTCGATACACCGTTGCCAAACCAATCTGCTGTTGTTTTTGCATTAGTGAATAAAGCGCCTGAGCCGATCTCGGCTCAGGCGGCTGCCGCAGTACCTGCAGTACCGCTGTTTGAGTCCGAGTACATTGAACCTGGGTCATGGAAATTTTAAGGATTGAGATCGCTTCAATTTCAAAAAACTGATGTAAAATGTTCCAGAATGATAATCATTATCATAACGGCTTTTCATCTTATGTCATCCACGTTTACGTCACCCACATCAGCGCCCCGACCTGCCGCCACCGATGCCGCTGAAACAATAGTGGAAGCTGCACCCGCTGATAATATTGGCCAAGTGCATCGTCCTCGGCGACTCCGCCGTACTGGGGTACTGCGACGGATGGTGCGAGAAACGGTGCTCACCGCCGCTGACTTGATTTATCCCCTGTTTGTTATGGAAGGTGAGGGACAGAAGGAAGC
>JBHJIV010000122.1:0-12667 GCA_050043105.1 Leptolyngbyaceae cyanobacterium
TGGCGGTTGTTCTGGTTTTCTAGCACCGCCTGAATTTCGGCTAACACGGTGGGGTTGGGCGAGCTGTCAGCATACGCTTCGGGATACTGATCGAGTTCGTCTGACCGCAGGATAATGCCGTACTCGTTAACAAATCCGGCAGATTGCAAAGCGGCGAAAATGCTGGTGCCTAAGTCTGCAAAGGGGATGGCCCAGTTTTGTGCGATCGCAAGTTCCTTTAAATCCTCAGGCACCTGATAGCGGTCGGACACTGACCCGAGATCATCCACAAAGTAGCGGGGGGTGAGGGCGCCGATCACCAGCTCCTCGTCAGTAGGCTGAAAGAAGTCCACAATGGTCGCGGACTGCAGCTCACTAATGTCGTCAGAGGTAAAGGTCAGCGGCGCGATCAGATACTCAATGGACTGGTTTACCACCTCGTCGGCAAAGACACGGATAGTGGTGTCGGTGAACGGGGGGCGAATGCGATCGCTGGCCACATCGTTGGCAAAGAAGTTCAGCTCATCTACACGCAGACCGATGCGACGCAGTTCGGTGATGCGATCGCTAATCAAAGTCAGCTCCTTCAGGGACTCCACCCCGGTTAGCCCCAGCATCTCCAGCAGCACTAGATATTCGCTGACAGTCAGCCGCAGCACCCTGGGAATTTGAGACAGACGATAGAGCTGCTGCAGGTAGGGAGTATCTACTTCAACCGGGGTTTCGGTACCGCTGACCAACGCCACCACCCGGTCCAGGTCATCGCTAGACAGCTGCAAGGCCCCCATCAGGCGACTGCGAAGGTTGCGATCGCGACTGGGCAGTTCCTGCCCGGTGATATCCCAACGGCGGGCGGGGTCGTGGTAGCCCCAGGTGTCAGCCGTCGGCCCTGTGGGGTTAAACACCCGGTCAAAAAACACCTGACCATCCGCCCGCCCGGTGTGGCGCAGGTCGTACCACAGGGCGGTGAGCTGTTCAACAGAGCGACGATGACGGTCCATCAGCTGCCGGAAGGTGGCTAGCTCTATTAGGGTGTCTTGGCTCAGAATCGGTGCGGGCAGACTGCCGATGGTGAGCGGTGCCAGGGGCTGCAGCCGGTCGAGATTAGTTAGGGTGGCGGTGCGATCGCCATCAGAGTCGTCACTGATGACCGGATTCTCGACGCTAATCTCTCTAAATCGCCACCACAGAGATAGATTGGGCTGGTTATCCAGCAGGTACAGGTGGCGGGCAATCTCGGCAGTGGTGCGGGCCGTATCCCACAGACGCAGCTCCAGGACCGCACCGTCTAAGTCAGTGTCGGCAGCGGTGGCAACCCCATCGTGAAACCGGATATCGTCGGCTGCTGCCCCCACCATGCCGGTCGAAACAGTCGTCAGCTGTGAGCCATCGCCAAAGCCCACCAGCTGGCCATCTAGATACGCCCGGAAGGCACCCGGCCGCACCTCCGCTCGTCCATCTAGCACCAGCGCCACATGATGCCAGCGATTTGCCAGCATGCGGTCGGTTTGCACCCAGGTGCCCTGCCAGCCAAGGGTCTGATGGTAGCCCCCAAAGTGCAGCAGCCCATCATGGACATACACCACCAAACCCTGCTGAGCATCACCACTGTGGTAAATCACCTGACGACGCTGGCTCAGGTGCGGATCGCGGACGTTGACCCAAACCTCGATAGTGTGGCGCTTTGGCACGGTGGCCCCGACCGGGATAGCAATGCCATCCTGCCCACTATTAAAGGTCAGAAAATTACGCCCCGGCTCAAAAAACGCATTATCGGTCGGCAGGTCCCGCTCAAACAACGTGGGTTTACGAGCCGATGCCAGCCCCCCCAGCCGCAGATGATTCGCATTGGCCGAGCTATCTAGAGCGTAGGCACCGTCAAAATCAGCAAAGGCCCAGTAAGCCAGCAGGTCGGTTGATGCCGTGTCTGGTGTCTGGTAGCGCTGGTGGATAGGGAACGCAGTCAAAACAGCATTCCACAGACGCAAGTCGCGAATTTGCCCACCAAAGTATTGGTCTCCAGAGCGACCGACATCGATGACGGTTGTTAGGGTGCCAGGTGAAAGAGTTCCCTCGCCATCGGCAACACCGTTGACATAAAGAGTGATGGTTTCGCCTGCAACCGTGACCGCAACATGGGTAAAAGCATCTGTTGCCAGAATCGTTTCACCACTCAGAAAGTTGTCGCCCAGAGCGACCTGACCCGCCTCATTGAGGCCAAACCAGACGGTCTCACCCCAGCTCAAAATGGGGTTTGCCTGCCCAACAGCCGCCGGTTGAATCCAAGCCTCTAGGGTAAAGCGGTCGGTCATGTCTCCTTGGAGCGATGCCAGTGCTAGATACTCGCGATCGCCATCAAATTCTAAAGCCCTGAGATTCAGCGGCTGCCGCAGCAGGGGAATATCCTCAACCTGAAGCCACTTGGGCTGATCGGGGATACGCTCTACAACAAACAGGCTATCGTCCGCGCCAAACGGGGTGCGTGCCCCGACGGTCTGCCAGTCCTCTAGGGAGAGATCGGCAGACAGATAGACACTTTGACGCACCTGCAGATCATCAAAATATTTTTTGCCATCCCCCTGGGCCCAGAGACCGATGGTTCCTGCCGTTAGTCGTCTGCGGTTGGGGTCACCCGAATTGTTGTCGTCAAACGTGTCTGCTTGAAAGACCGCCGGTTCTGGTGTGCCCTCTGGCCACACTTTGGCCCGAATCTGAGTGCGGCTGCCGATGTCGTGGACTTCAATCAGAAATCGGTACCAGATATTCGCCAGCGGATTTACGCCCGTATCTCGACCGGCAGCATCCACCTCTCGTTGATCTTGGGGGTGGGGTGCGATGTGAAACGTGGGAAACCCGCTAAACCGTCGCAGTCGATAATACTGGTCGTGATTATCAATGGCTGGGTCGGTGTAGCGGCTAAAGAAAGTCACCCCAATGCCGCTAAAATTGCCGTCTTCATCCGGTGTGGCTAACATGCGACCGGTGTAGGTATAGCGAGTCCAGGCTAGGGCCTCAGCGGACTGAAAATGGGTGTGAATGTTGTTCTCTTGGGATGGAGTGCCCAGCACAATATCCCCATCAATATCGGCGGTACGGAACAGTTCGGGCACTTCTTCGCGGCTGTTGTTGGCCCCGGTATCTAACCAGTTGGCCGGGTCTTCATCCGGTCCGTAGACAGAGAAATCTTCAGCCAATAAAGTCTCTTGATGCACCGTCAGGTCATCAAATGTTTTAGTGCCGGGACCGGCCGCCCAAATGCCGACGGTGCCAGCCGAGATTCGTATATCACTGTCATCAACGGCACGAATTTGGAAAGCGCTGGGCTCTAGGGTGCCGGCCGCCCAAACCTTGGCCCGAATCTGGGTGCGGGCTGCGTCAGTGTTGACCTCAACCAGCACAAAGTAGTCGGTCTCGGGCTGCAGCAATAGGCCAGAGTCTAAGCTGCTGTCAGGCTCAGCCGTTAGCGGCTGCACGCCTAGAGGGTGGGCCGCCAGGTGCAGCGTGGGCTGCTCAGCATCGCGCCGAAGAACGTAGTACTGGTCAATAGTTTCAGGGGTGCGGCTGAGCACGCTAAGGCCAATGCCGCTGGCGTCATCACTAAAGCGCACTTTGCCCCGGTAGCTGTAGTTGGCCCAACTCAACACATCGCCACCGGCGGGAAAATAGTGGCTATGGATGCCGTCTAGCGTCGAGTCAGTACCCAGGACGGTTCTACCCTGCAGATCTAGGGGGCCAAACAGACCAGACGCATCTTGAGGAGTGATGCGATCGCACGTATCCACCCAGCCAGTCGGGTTCTCACCCGGCAAATAGTCCTTAAAGTTGGCAATCAGCAGGTCCTCAGACCCATTTTCGGGCTGGGCCACCACCCGCAAGTTGTTAAACCGAGCCATCAGGGTTTCAGGCTGGTCGCCCGCTACCCACAGCCCCACGGCACCTGAAGTGATCCGCACATCGCTGTCATCATAGGCCGTCACTTGAGCATTGGCCGGCTGGCGGTCACCCTCGGGCCATAGAGTTACAGCTATATTGGTGCGGTTTGCCGCATCCGTAACCTCAATCCAAAAGTGATGCCAGCCGGGCGTCGGCGTGGGAAATTCAGCCTGCTCAAGCGTCAGGGGCTGCACACCCTGGGGATGGGCGGCCAAACTAAATATCGGCTGGCCCGAGGGCCAGGTTACCTGCAGCCGATAAAACTGATCCACCTGATCAGGGTGACGGCTCAAGAAGGGCACCCCCAGCCCCCCTGCCGTTACTCCGGCTGGGATCTCTGGCACGTAGAGCATGCCGGTGTAAGCATAGTTACTCCAATCTAGAACGGCTTCACCGTCGGGCGCATAGTGGGTGTAGCGGTTCTCTAACTCTGGCTCGGTGGTGGCCGTGGCCACAAAAACAGCTTCCTGACCGCGCAGCTGCCCAATATAGCCATTCACCCGGTCCGTAACGGTAATGTCCTGCCCTTCATCAAGCGGCACATAGGCAATCAGATCGTCCAAGTCCGGGGCGCGATGGCGATCGGCGTCAATCGTCTCTAAAGTGCGTGCCTGCTCCCACAGTCTCAGATCGGCCATTTGCCCCGAAAAGCCCCGCAGTCGGGCATCGTCCGCTTGCAGGTAGGTGCCCTGAAATCGGGTCATACCGGTGGTGTCAATACCCCCCAGGTACACCACACCCACCGGGCTGAGGCGATAGCCCCGCTGTCCTGGCTGCAGACTGCCACTGCTGTGGGTATTGCTAATCTCGTCTAGGGCCACCCCGTTGAGGACACCGCGAAATTCAATATAGTCAAGGGTTTGGGTTTCATCATGAACAATGGCAACGTGGTGCCACTGGTCGGGGGTGACAGCCGTCTCACTGCTGGCCAGCACCGTTTCTTGCACGTCCGTAAGTTAGTAGTTAGCGCACCAGGCAATGGCCCGCAGCTGTTCCCGCTCTAGATAAATGGCCAGACCAGCTTCACCATCGCCCTGGCTAAAGAGCAGCTGGGGAGCTTCGGGGTTTACCGCCTGCTCGGTCGGCTTAAACCAAAACTCCAGGGTAAATTTGGGATATCGCCCCAGACCAAAATTAGCATCGTGACGCAGCACCAATAAATCCTGGTCACCATCAAACTGCAGCGCGCTGCCGGGCACGGCCACAGGTAGCTCAGGCAGCAGTGGCGCTACGGTGATGCCCCCCGGCTGAAAGTCTGCGGGCACACCTCCCAGGTATAGGGGGTTGTTATTAAGGCTCAAATCTGGGGCAAATTCGCCGGTAGTAATTTCGTTTAAAGGCCAGTACCCAATCAGCCCAGGTGCCAGGGCCGGTATCGCCCGCTGTAAAAAGCTGTTGAGTTCGCTAGCGGTGCGGGCATGGTTCCAAATTCGCACTGCTTGAATGATGCCGTGGAAAGTGCGATCGCTAAAGTCGTTACCCATGACTAAATCATCCCCACGGGGCTCAATGGCACCGTCTGGGCGATCAAACCGTTGCTCAACGCGACCGTCTAGATACAGCTCAATGGCTGCCGCACTGACCGCCACCGCCACATGGGTGAAAGTCTGCAGCGCCACCACAGACTGACTGCGATATTCCTGAGCACCAAAGGAGGTGCTGCGAAAGACCAGACGATTTTGCTCATCTACCCACAGCAGAAACTGGGTCTGGCGGTTACCCCCATTCCCTTTGGTAATAATGGTGTTGTGGCCAGCGGCCTCCAGATATATCCAAGCTTCTAGGGTGAACTGATCGGCGTCTAACCCTGTCACACCCCGCGCCGCCAAAAACTGATCCACACCATTGAAACGGTAGCCCGTTGCCCCAATCCGCTCAGGCGAAGGCTCCAACACCAGGTCAGCCCTAACCCAGGTGGGCTGAGTGACAAAGCGATCGCCCCCCGGAATCCCATGCTGTCGGTAAGGCGTCCGATCTAGCAGTTCGATACCGTGGGTTTCCGTCAGGGGCCAGTAGGCCACCAGGTTTGTTTCAAAGCCCGTCAGACGGCGATAGCGATCCTCAAAGACAGCGGCATCTGTCCGCACCTCGGACCAAATTCGCACATCCTTAATTAACCCGGCAAAGGTCATATCGCTCAGGTTGCGGCCAATGTTGACCATCAGGTTGCCAGCCGGGGGTTGCACAGCGGGCAGGCTACCCTCTTGGTCGAGTTGGCCATTGATGTAAATCTGCACTCCACCGGCCTGCACCGTTACGGCAACATGGGTAAACTCACCAGCCGTCAGCGTTTGCAAACTTGTAAGCGATTCGTCTTCAGCCGCCGAGCCATAAAAAGCCACCCGGCCATCCGGGGTCAGACACAGCAAAAAGTGAATCTCGGTATTATCTTCCATCCCCCGACTCAAGATCGGGTTTACCTGGTGACGTGACGGGTTGACCCAGGCTTCTAATGTAAAAGTCTCTTGTAGAGAAGCCAGTCCGGTGGACTCCGGCGAGACCGGGATTTGCACAAAATCATTCAGACCATCAAACTGCAGCAGTCGCTCTGAAGTATAGGGGGCGTCTAAAGAGCGCAGCGCCCAGTCGAGATCTGCAAAAGACCACTCCAGCCGCCGGGCCAGTTTTAAGAACCGATAAATGCGATCTAGTTTGCCAGCGCTTAGATTGAGTAACGTCTCCTGGGGCGGACGGGTGGGATTTTCCGAGTCTCCTGGCCCCTGTTGAATCGTCAGCTGCCCTAATCCATCATCGACCGCATTAATAAAGAACAACCGCGACAGTCCGGCATTCACCTCAAAGCGATCCAGGTCTTGATAATTCAGATCGTTCAGCTCCTGACGAGTCAGCCCGGTGCGCTCTAGAAATACGTCTACAGACGCCAAGTCTGATAGTGCCGCCGCCATCGATTCAAAGCCGTAAACGGCTTGCCCATCTACCAAAGAATCACCCAACAGGGCAAACTCTTGGGGTGAAAGGGATAGCTGTTCTCGCGGCTGGTCACCTGTTCCAAAAGCACGGTAGATTTGAGGTAACTCCAAATCCAGCTGCTGCAGATACGCCCGAATTTCGGCTAGGGGCAGATTTAGGGGCAATGACTGGGGGAATACAGCCGCTTCAACAACGGCTTCAGCATTAGGATTTTCCTCATCGGTTACGAGGGTTTCTAACACCTCATTTACCAAGTCAATATAGGGAATCAGGTTAAAGGTATTCTCCTCATCCAGCCGCAGACGAAACAGGTCAGGGCGTCGCTGGTCGAGCTGACACTCTGGGGGAATTGTATTATTTTCAATAATAGTTTCCTCAACAAACCGCATCAGATCGACAAAATAAGCCGCCGGGCTCAGCACCGATCGCGATTCATCGCATTCAATATAGTCCAAACTGTTAAACAGTCGGTCATAGCCTGGAATTTGTTGTTGCTGCTCTAAAAATGAGGCAGGAATGTTGTTAAACAGAGTCTGCTGCAGAAACGGAGAGGCCGCATCTTTCAGGTTGGCCCACACTAATGCCGCCTGCTGCTGCACTCGCACGGCCGTCTGGTGGATGCGATAAGCCTGCCGTTCGCCATCCTCTAAGCGATCTGCGTAGGTTTGAACAAACTCTGTTTCCGAAATCGCCGCTATCTTTAAGGCTGACCCCAGCTGGGGGTTGGCTTCCTTAAAACGCTCAAAAGCAGCACGATCGCTCAGGGGGCTTGAAGCAGTACTCATAGGTAGAAGTCCTAATAATAAAAGTCTCAGTCAGTCGAGAGTATGGAAACTATCGAAACGAACGAGAGCCGGGAAAAATTCTTGAAGTAGAGATTTTTAAAGCTTTGATTTTCCTCACCAACGCCTTATCTACGATAGATCGAGAGAATTCAGAATCTATGGAACAGGTTTCAAATCTCCATTTTTTGAAGATTAGCGTCAGATCTTACAGATTTGTAAACAATCAAGAGGAAACTGACTGGGCCATGTAAGCCCTACGGTTAATCAAAAAGATTTTGGAGGCTACATAACACTTGCCGATTATTTTCCTACATCCTCCAAGTTTGAGGAAATCCCAGTAGGTCCATAAGGAATATTCTCAAATAAGAAAAGCTTAGCCAAAACGGTTCTTTTAAGGCACCCTCCTGGCTAAGCGTCTTCCTCAGGCTGTCCAATTGTTTAAGATCGCTCAAAGCTTTGTATTACTAAATACTTCAACACTTTCTACAGTACCGTCTAGTTATTTTCCCGATAGCTGCTTCATACTTTTTTCACAGTCTGGTCTGAAGATCGGCGGCCGCCTTACGTGCCTCTACGATTGCCTGCCAGTCTAGACTCGGCACCTGGTGGCCGCCATCTAACGAAAATTGCTTGCGGGTCGCCACACAGCCTGGTTTACTGTTTTATTTACCGGGGGTGCGATCGCACCCTTACCAAAATCGCAACAAACACTAGCGTTTACGAGCAAAGTCATCCCATCCGGTACGCCCATCGTAGATGTAACATCCAAATAGTATTTACACCACCAACTGCCAGACAAGAGATTGCCAAACTCTTCTCATCGCTAGACTTTAGCAATCTCGCTAACAACAAACTGTTATGACATCTTTTTTGAGCACAGACAAAATGAGACTTTAAATTATCAGCCAATTGTTGGCTAGCATACAATTAACCCTTTGAATGGCGCCTAAAGTTTAAAATTCCAGATTTAGCACGGATACTAAGGAAGACTATACCGTCAACCAACCCCCGGTCACTATATGAAGCCGCTCATTCATCGCACCAAGATTGTAGCCACCATTGGTCCTGCCAGTCGTTCTCCAGAGGTAATTAAGCAGCTTCTGCTAGCCGGAATGAACGTGGCACGCCTAAACTTTTCCCATGGCAACTATGCTGACCACGCCGAACAGATTCGTCAGCTACGCGCAGTTTCCGATGAACTCGATCTACCCTTAACCCTTCTGCAAGACCTACAGGGGCCCAAAATTCGAGTTGGTCAGCTCCCCGCTGACGGTATTGAGCTGCAGCCCGGCGACACCTTAACCCTGGTACCAGCGACAGAGGAACAACCCGGCACAGTCACCATTGATTATCCCTATCTGGCTGAGGAAGCTGCCATCGGCACCCAAATATTGCTAGATGACGGTTTACTAGAACTAAAAGTTACAGCGATTCGAGATAACACAGTACAGTGCACCGTTGTGATCGGCGGTATTCTTAAAAGCCGGAAAGGCGTCAACCTCCCGAGCCTTAACCTACGGCTGCCTTCCATGACTCAAAAAGATAAGGAAGATTTAGCCTTTGGTGTAGAACAGGGAGTAGACATGATCTCCCTAAGCTTTGTCCGCACGTCCAAGGACGTCCAAGGACTCAAGGCGTTACTGGCCGCCAAGGGAGCAGATATCCCTGTAGTTGCCAAATTAGAAAAACCCCAGGCCATTGATAACCTTGAAGCCATTGTCAACGAATGCGACGCTGTCATGGTGGCACGGGGAGATTTGGGTGTAGAAATGAAACCCGAAAAAGTCCCCCTCATCCAAAAACGCATCATTCGTCTGTGTAACCAAAAGGGTATCCCCGGCATTACCGCTACTCAGATGCTAGACAGCATGACCCACAGCCCCCGCCCTACCCGTGCCGAAGCTAGTGATGTTGCCAATGCCATTATCGACGGCACCGATGCAGTCATGCTGTCAGGAGAGTCTGCGGTTGGGAACTATCCGGTAGGAGCGGTCAAAATGTTGGCACGGATTGCCACCGATGTAGAGCCCGAGATAGACTACCCTAACTTTCCACCTCAAAAAATAGACGTTCCTGACGCCCTCAGCGAAGCCCTTAACGCCATCGACCATGTGCTAGATCTGCAGTGCATTGTCGGGTTTACAGAAACAGGATACACCGCCCGCCTGGCTGCCGCAGAACGAACTAAAGCAACGGTCGTAGCCCTGACAGCTAACCCCAAGGTTTATCGACAGCTGAATGTAGTGTGGGGAGTCCGTCCTGTTTTATTAGAACAGCTAGACGGCTCACTAGAAACCCTATTTGACCAGATAGAAACCTGTTTACTAGAAAAGAAATTTGCCGCCCCAGGAGATCGAGTATTGTTACTGGGGGGCCTACCCATCAAAGTCTCCGGTTCCACTAATTTTCTTAAAATTCACACCATTGGTTCAGGTCAAATGATTCATTAGAGAACCGTCTTAACGCAAGAGCAATTGCTGGTTTAGGTAATAAATCGATCTAGATCAGTAACTATTTAACAGCCTCTCATACCTAAAACCATCCCGAGGATCAGCAATACCCAACAAGATATCTCATCAAAAAACATTAAGAAGTGCCTATTCATATGCGCTTCCGCTGACAGAAATAGGCACTTTTCTATAATTAGTGAGACAGTTTAAGTATTTAACAATGGCAAATCTTTTTCACCTGGCATTTCCAGTTGGCAATATTCTTGAGACAAAGCAATTTTATGTTGACGGTCTTGGCTGCAAGCCGGGCCGAGAATCTCCCAGTGCCTTGATTATGAACTTTCAAGGACATCAGCTGGTCGCCCACGTGACCCGTGACACCCTATCGACCCAAGGCAGTATCTACCCCCGCCACTTTGGTCTGGTTTTTGATGTTGAAGCAGAATGGGAATCTCTAGCCGAACGGGCCAAAGCGCAAAAGCTCAAATTTTACCAAGACCCCAAACAACGCTTTGAAGGAACCCCGTTAGAACATCGCACCTTCTTTCTAGAAGACCCGTTTCACAACCTGTTGGAGTTTAAATACTACTGCCACCCCAGCGCCATCTTTGGTGAAAACCGCCATGCCCAGGTAGGGGAAGCGGCTCTGGTCTAATAGATTAACCCATGGGCAATGGCGGCCAAACTACGTTCGTCCCACAGCATGCCATCGTGGGTCCGCACCGGCAATCGTTGATTTTCACCGATGGGTAAACAGCAGTGATATGCCGGTAAAACCAGCACATCATAGGGAGTCCATAGCCACAGCGGTCGACAGACTGATAGCTGTTCCATATCCTGGTTTAAATCTGCCAGAAACGCACTGCCCGGACGCATTTGTGTCACCCCTATATCCCGCCGAAACCAGGCCAGCATCGAGCCATGGTGGGGTACAACTACACCAATAAACCGCCGCACACGCCGTCGTCCATCCAAACGCTGTAAATAGTAGCGACTGGCCAAACCGCCCATACTAACTCCCACCAGTGAAAATGGCTGTTCTGCCCCCAGAGATTGCTTAACAAAGTTATACAGCTGCTCTGCCTGCTGCTCTATGGAAATGGTTCCGTTGTTGGGAGTGAGGCTAACGGCATAAACGCTCCAACCTCGATTTTCCAAATAGGGTCGTAGCCGCCCAAAAATACCAACCGTATTCCACAGACCATGGACTAGCACCACCGCTGGTTTGTCGTTATGTGTCACCCTTGCCCCGACCCTCTAGCCAAAACAAAAATATAACGATGCCAATAACCCCCATCTGTACCGCCAGATTGGGTAAAGCAGTCTCTACGTTTTTACCAGCAATCAGCTGAGTTAAAAACACAAACGCCCCCAGCAGACCCGATGCACCAACAGCGCCATAGATCAGCTTACGCAGTCCCTTAAACGGTGACTGCGTCTCTTTCACTAAACGATTAAACTGCTCTTGACTCATGCCAGATGGCTTAATAGGCATCGGCTCTTTCGCCTTAGATTCAGACTCTTTGGCCATACAGAAGTTACTCAAGACACCAGTTATTATTTTTTCAAACTATGTCCCATCTCGATAGCCTCGACTGCTATACTCATTGTCCAATATGTCAATTCGTTCAATATGCCAACGTGGCTCAGTGGTAGAGCACTCGATTCGTAATCGAGCGGTCGCGGGTTCAAATCCCGTCGTTGGCTTTATTTTAACTCAAACTTGAAAGCCAGATTCTATGGCTGAAGTGTTATTATTTAAGGGCTTTCAGCGATCGCCCTTTTTCATTCAGATCAGGTGAGCTAAGCAAAATTGATCTGAACGTAGGGCAATTTTAGGGCAAATCTAGGGCAGATTATTCTGAGCACATCATGGTTACTCAGTCCTCCTGGTCAAAATTCGATAGCCTGCTTGATGGAACGAATAAGCGTCTCGATAAGGTGCGTATTCGAAGACGAGGGAAGTCGTTGTACCTTCGTCCGGCGTTCAAGAGGATCGACAGATACAACTTCGCCGGGCCGAGATCGGAGTTACTGGCCGCGGGACGGTGCAGTTCGAGGTTTGGGCGCGTGTCTCGACCTGAAAGCCGAGCCTGAGAGGTTGCACCTGCAGAATTTGGCGTCGTGCTGCCTCTCGCCATGGCCTTCGAGTTCGTGTCGCAGCTTCGCGAGGAATGGCTGCGGTGCACAGTGCGCGTCGAGCTGCTGATGGCAGAGCATGGCTTGTCGCGAGAGGAAGTGCTGTCGGCAGCGCGCCGCGACCCCGTACACTGCTGTACTTATGTGTTTCGGGGCAAAGTGACGCACGTCGCCGTCAATCCCGACGGGTTTCAGCCCAATTCGCCGGGCCACAGCTATGACGACTTTGGACCCAAGCTCGAGGTGCAAAGCACGACCCGCGAGCGAAGGCGGCGACCTCTTCAAGAAATCTCGGCGAGTGGGTCCAACGCGAGGCATCGCAAGAAGCCGCCGCCGCAGCGGAGACCCAAGCCTCGCGTCGAATGGGACCAGATGTCGCAGCTGCATCTGGAGCTTGACGAGGAACGGACAAAGGTGAAGGCCGAAAATGAGCGTGTCGCGGAACTCGCC